>JAOMEV010000022.1 GCA_028346125.1 Bacteriovoracales bacterium
TCATTTTCGACATCAATTCACCATCGGCCGATCTGGTTTACGATGCTATCATAAAGCTTGAAAGAAAAAGAAAAAAGATGAAGGCCAAAGAGCCTATTGTGATCAGATTTCTTTTTGACATTATCGGAGCAAAAAAGGGATTTAATGCCTTTGAGCTCATGACTTGGGGGGTATTTGGTGGAAGAAACGAATCCCTAAAGTCAAATAAAGGTTACCAGATCGAATTTCCTAAAAAGCTTGATCCTAAATATATCCGTTTTGAAATTAAAGGACATCGCCACAACTCATTGAGGGCGGTTACTCACAGTAAAACAATCGTAGTGGACAGAAAGGCCTCCATGGTTATGGGAGCAAATTTTATTGGTTATCATCACACTTCTGAAGAAAATACGCCTATGGGTACTGACCTAATGGTTGATCATGGGTTTATGGTTTATGGACTACCTGCTTTGGCTCTTGCCGATGACTTTTACGATCTCTGGCATAAAAATAGGGGAAAGATGCAAGGTTTTTCATCTCAATATAATGGAAACGTTACTGCTGACAAAATGTATCCCTGGGATGGAAAAGCTTTCAAGGGTTTAAAAGCAAATACAGCAACTGAGCTTTTAAAAGGAAATAGAATGTTAGGTCCTATACTTGTTGGAAATGTCGGGAGAAGGGCAGATGGAAGGGCAAGAAAAAAAGAGGCAACCATTAATCCTCAAAATGCGGCCTTTATCGCTGTTATGAGAAATGCTAAAAGCCACGTTAACATCGTTTCACCTTCATTGAATTCTTATGATTTTATGGAGCTTATTTTAGAAACACTAGAAAGGGGAGTTGATGTCAACTTTCTTCTTTCTCAAAATTATCAGGATTACAATAAGCTTTATCAACAAGCGGGAACCAATAACGATGCGGTTAGATGGATTAGAAAAAGATGGAAAAAAGTATCGGCCAAGAAAACAAAAACGGCCGTCGACGCTATTGTTGACCTTCAAAAAGACATGGTTAAAAACCAGGCAAAGAAACAACCAAGTAAACAAAAGAGAATTGGTAATTTTAACCTAACCTGGTTTATTTCCCGTGGAGGAAACATCAGTGGAAAAGAACAAGGTAAAAGGTATAGGTATTCTACAAGATTCAGAGAAAAGTTTTGGCACCAAAACCATACAAAATATTTAAGTGCCGATAACCAGGTCACCATTGTTGGCTCTGCTAATATTGATGAGCAGTCATGGTTTAATTCACGCGAGGCCAATATCGTTGTTGATAACTATGAAATCTCAAAATCATGGTGTGACAAAACCTTTAAAACAGACTTTATGAGAGGAAGAAAGTGGGGACGAAAATTTGCTGAAGGAGAGGCCTGTTGGTGGAACTCACAATGTGAAAGTGGAAAGTGTAATAATCGCCTCAAGCATGGAATGACTCTAAAATGTGTTTATCAAAAGGGAACAGGTCTTCGTGGAGCATTTTGCGATCGAGATAGGCAGTGTAAGTCAAAGGATTGCAATCCCAGAAAAAAAGAGTGCAATTAAAAAGGCCCTGGTTTCCCAAGGCCTTAACGATTTTATTGAAGGAAAGGTTGGTCTGACCAAATCACTTTAGAGGAGGTATCATACCAACCTTCAAAGCTTTCCTGATAGGTCTTTTCTACAACATTTCTTTTGATTTTCATCGTCGGTGTTAAAACGTTATTTTCAACACTCCAATCATCCCGAACAATAATAAATTTTTCAGGTCTTTCATGGTGGTCAATCGTTGGGTTAATTTCTGACATAAGCCCTTGAAGCTCTTGTGTAACTTCTTCTTTAGAACGATTTTTACCATCTTCAGAAAGGTTAATAAGAGCAATCGGTTGAGGAAGACCATTCCCAGCAACACAAACTTGCTCGATCAATGAACTTTTTGAAATTTTAAGCTCAATGGGTGAAGGAACAACATATTTACCTTTTCCTGTTTTAAAGAGGTCTTTAACTCTTCCAGTGATTTTAAGGTAGCCATTTTGATCAATAGAACCTTGATCACCTGTTCTCAGGTAACCATCAGCAAAAACTTCATCAGTCAAAACAGGCTCTTTATAATAGCCATCCATGAGGCACTCATTTTTAATCTGAATTTCACCTTCATCACTAAGACGAACATTAACTCCAGGCATTGCTTGTCCAACAAACCCAAACTTTTCTTCGTTAGGAAGATTAAGATGAGAATAGGCAAAGTTCTCTGTCATGCCGTAGCCTTCAAGGATTGTAAGCCCTAATGACTTCCACCACTCGAGAAGTGTAAGAGAAATAGGAGCAGCACCCGTCGCCGCAATTCTTGCTTGATCAAGACCAAGCCCTTTGAGAACTTTCCTTTTTATAAGTCCTGAAACAAAAGGAATTTTTAAAAGAGTATTGAGTTTCTTTTGAGGAAGCTTCCCAAGGATACCCATTTGAAATTTTGTCCAAAGCCTTGGAACAGAGAGAAAAACCGTTGGTCTCGCTGTTTTCAGGTTATCAACAAATGTATCAAGAGATTCCGCAAAATAGATGAGTCCTCCACAATAGAGTCCACAGGTCTCAACAAGAAGCCTTTCAGCAACGTGAGAGAGTGGAAGATAGGAGAAGAAACGGTCATTTGGATTAAGCTGAGCAAGCTTTGTCCCATTTTCCCCTGCACAAGAGAAAGAAAGAAAGTTATGAATAACGCCTTTTGGAACACCAGTCGTTCCAGATGTATAAATGATCGTTGCTACTTCTTCGTATTCTCTTTGTATATTTTCTGTAATTGGTTCGTTTTTAGCGCAAAGGTCAGTCCAGTCTTCGTAGCCTTTATTACCGTAGGGGTAAGAGAAGCATTTCACGTCTGAAGGAATACCTGGCTTCATGTCCTCCCAGCCGTCAAGCTTCCCAACGAAAAGAACTTTTGTGTTGCTATGCGTTAGAATTGTATTAACTGTTTCTGCTGTAAGGTTAGGGTACAAAGGAACAGAAACATGTCCGGCCATCCAGATCGCAATGTCTGTCATTATCCAGTAGGGACAGTTCTTTGAGAGAATACCAATATGGCTACCAGCAGGTAAATCAAGGTCTTTAAGGGCCTTTGCGACTCGTCTGACCTGGTCTCCGGCCTGTTCCCATGTAAGTTCATGCCATGAGCCATCCTGAGGCCACTTAAATACGGGGCTTTCAGCTTTTTCTTTTTCCCATTTGTAAAACATCTCAAGAGGGGTGCGGTATTCTTTCGTGCTCATGATTTCAACTCCTAAGTGGCTAAGATTGAATGCTTGGTCTAAAAAAAATTTGTCTTTAATTTTTACTTTACTCTAGGCGTGAAGTGAAGAAGATTTTATAGGGAAGGAAATATTTCCTAAAAAGAACTAAATAAATTCTATTGTTTTAAAGAAAGGTGAGGTCCTGAGCATCCTCTACCTCTTGGGCCCCCTCAAAAAGTTTGAGGATTTCACCTATATTAAGAGCGGAAAGTTCCATTCTTACCCTGAACCTTTGTTGCTCTTTTTTGAACTCCCATTCAAAAACCATTTCCGAGAGTATTTTGTTAATGGGGAAGTAAATTTCATCGAAACCTTTTAGGACCATGGGAATACTTTTCCCCAGCTCGAGAATGTCTTTGTTTGCCAAACCTGAAAGTGTCCCACCAAAAAGATTACAGAATTCTTTTATGTAATCTTCAATAAAATTGAGGTCATTCCAGTATTTTTCCTCTTTATAAATTTCTTTTATGATGTCTTTGCAGTGAGAGTACTCAAAATAAGTTTTAAAAGTGACATTTACCCCTCTTCCGGTCAGTGTGATCATGGCGAGGTTGTTGTAGGATATGTCTTCTCCAAGCTTTCTATTTTCAACTTTTGTAATTTCGAATTCTTCATCAGAAAAATAGGCATGGAAATTTTTTTTGACCGTAGATTCGAATATATCTCCTAGAGACTTAATTTTTTCTTCATTAATCTCCATCTACCGGCCTTTGCTGGTTAGGCTTCTTTTAAGAGGGTTTTCAGGTTTTCTAATATTTTTTGCTTTGTGAATGGTTTTTTCATGAGGGCGATATTTTTTTCTGACCCCAAAATTTTAACCACTTCATCCCATGTATAGTCCATGTAGGCGGTACAAATGATAAAAGGGTAGTCCGGTCTCGATTTTCTAATTTCTTTTATTGTTTGGATGCCATCAATTCCTGGAGGCATTCTAACATCCATAAAGACCACGTCATAAGGACTTACCTTGGCCTGATCAACGTATTTAATGGCCTCTTCGCCCTGGAAAGCGTGATCAAAATTAAAGTCGATGGCCTTTTCTTCGCCCTCTTCAGCTTGACTTTTTTCCTGACCCTTCATATCGGACAAAATGTTGTCAATTTCACCAAACTTTTTGGAGTCGTTTGGCTTATTCACTTTTTCTATCATTTTGACTAGTAAAGGGTGAATGTCGTGATCATCATCTACAATTAATATCTTCTTTTTCATTCCTTGCCTCTGGTTCCAAACTAGAAAGACCATGATATTATTTGAATGAACGATCGGAAAAAACTTAAACTTTCTTTAGATTTTTATGAGCAAAGAACTAAGGGCCACGGCCAACCTTATTAAAATTCTTGAGGACTCAAAAAAAAGTGTTGAGAAAATTTTTGATTCTTTACCCCTAATTATTGCAATTATTAGAAAAGATGGGACCATTTTTCGAGGGAATGACACCCTTGCAAGAGTTTTGAAGATTAATAAAGAAAAATTAATTAATACTAACTTCAACCTTTTGTTCGAAGATAGTAAATGGTCATTTTTATCAAGATTCTTGGCAAATGCTGCAAGTATAGAAAGTCACTTTACTAGTCAGATAAAACTAGAAATAAAAATTATTTCAAAGGCCTACAAAATCCCTTCGGTTTACCTTTGGGATGTTTATAATTATCTTAAAAGGCCAGAGTTGGGAGACCTTTATCTTGTTATAGGTAAAGATGTTACTGAAATTGTCCACAGACAAAAGCAACTAGAAACCTACAGTGGAAACTTGGAAGAAATTGTTGAAGAGAGAACGTCCCAGCTAAAAGACACTCACAACAAGATGCTCGATCTGGCCACCAAGTCTGGTAAAGCTGAAATTGTCTCAAATGTTCTTCACCTGATGGGGAATATGCTAGGTCCAATCAACTATTCCTTGGGTGAGATGAAAAATGATCTTGGCTCTAATGAAATACACCGCTACATGGAAAAGATTTACGAGACAGTGAAAGACAAGATCGTAGAGTTTGAAGAAGGCAAGGATGCTGAAAAATTTAAAGATGATATTATAAAACTCGCTGAGCTTTTGAAAAAAATCTCCAATGCTAACCTCAATAAAGATAACGACCTTATTGAAAATGTTGACTTTATTGGAAAGAAAGTAGATTTTCTGGGGCGGTTTCTGGGCGAGCAAGAGCAGTTTTCAAATATTAAGATTCAAAAGGCCGTTCATTCAATAAAGAAAGTTATTCAGAGTTGTTTAGAGGATCAAAAAGAAAGAATAGCTGATAAGAAAGTTAAAGTAGTTGAAAACCTCAAAGCTTCGACTAAAGTTAACCTTAATGTTTCAAAAGCAGGTTATGTTTTTAACCAGTTAATAATCAATGCCATAGAGTCTTTTGGAGAAAAAAATGATCCGGAAATAAAGATATCGGTCACAGAGGGCGACGAATTTGTTGAAGTTGAAATTGCGGATAATGGAGAAGGGATCCTTGAGGAAAGTAGAAGTAGTATATTCAATTGTGGTTTTTCTTCTAAGCCAGGGCATTTAGGGATTGGTCTCCATCAGGCCTTCAATTTTATGATTGAAATGGGTGGAGGGCTAATATTAAAAAACGAGGAAAAAAAAGAAGGGAGTTCTTTTATTGCTCGATTCACTAAATAACGAAGGGAAGTTGATTTGGCAAAAGTAATGATCATTGATGATGCCCAACCCACAAGAGCAAAAGTCAGAATGTTTTTGGAGGAAGAAGGGCATGAAGTTTATGAGGGCCGCGACGGGGAAGATGGCCTTTCGGTTTTAAGAAACAATAAAGATGTTTCTCTTATTGTTTGTGATGTGAACATGCCCGTTATGGACGGTATAACTTTCGCTTTTGCTTTAAGAGAAGAGGATGAACTTAAGCACATCCCTCTTATTATGTGTACGACAGAGACTGTTGAATCAGTTAGAGAAGATGTTAAAAGCCTCGGGATAAGGGCCTGGATGACAAAGCCTCTTTCTAAGAAAATTTTACTTTTGGCCATGCAAAAAATATTGAAGCCTTAATCCAAAATTCCTATGCTCAAAATTCTTTTAAAATCGTTGTCTTCATAGGGGTTTTTTGGTGAAACAAAGTCTTGGCCAAAATAATCAATTTTAAAGTAGATACTTTTGTTGTCCAGTTCAAAGACCCCATAGCGGTGTTCAGCGTCTGTTTCATCTTCAAACTCAAAATCCATGACATGGTAGATGATATCTTTTTTCAGAGGTGATTTCATAACTTCTTCACTCATTAAAACGGACCCAAGCTCTTCGGCCATTTCACTTCGAAAAAGGTCATTGTCCTCTCTAATTTTAAGTTTTATAGAACTGTCCATAGTCTACCTTTCTAAAAATTAATTCCTTCTTTAAAGGATATCATGAATTATTAAAAATATTTTGAATAACTATCTGAGAAAAAAAGAAGTTTTTTAAGTTCCGGGTATAGTGGTCTAAAAAAGTCTTCGAAAGAAGTGTCCCAAGTCCAGTGTTCAGGTGTGGGGAACCCCAGTCTCCTGAGAAGAAGGTCTTCAAAGGTTCTGACTTTTTCTCTTTTAATAATTTGAAAAACCTCTTCAGGGGTAGGGGACTTTTTTTGGAAAGGTTTGTAGATAGAGGTTTGTCTTAATTCTTTTTTTGTCAGGTTGGAGTTGTAGGGTAGATGGTTTTTAAGGACAATTTTTCTTGAAATTTCCTGCCCCATCGTTCTAAAAGTTGTGTATTTCCCTCCGGCAATAACGTGGATGTTATGTCTTGGCTGGTAAACTTTATGCTCTCTTTTGATTTCTCCAAGCTCTCCGTTACTTTCACCTTTAATCAGAGGCCTGACACCTGAAAAGGTTGAAATGATATCTTCTTTCCCTAGGTTTATTTCGGGAAAATACTTTTTTATATTATTTAAAAGGTAGTCTATCTCTTCGGGGGAGGCCTTCAGGTCAAACAATTCCCCTTCAACCTTAGTTTCTGTAGTTCCCACCAGAATGGCATTTGGCCATGGGATGACAAAGAAAACTCTTTCGTCATGAGTTTTTAAAAGAAGCGGATCTTTGATAGGCAGAGATTTGGGTTTGAGCCATAAGTGGCTGCCTTTTGAAGGCGCTAAAATAGGCTCCCAGTCCAGAATTTTTCCCATAAGAATATCAGTGAAGGGGCCTACCGCAACCACGATATCTTTGGTTTTTATCTTTTTGGTTTTTTGTTGATTGAGACAATCCCTAAGAAGGATCTCTCCGGAGTTAATATCAAGGCCATTCATTTCAACATGATTGAAGGCCTGTCCATGACCTTTAAGGGCATCGTAAATAACTTCAAGAGTAAGTTTTGCGTCGTCGACAATGGCATCGTAGTAGACCCCAGCGCCCCTAAGGCCTTTTTCTTTAAGAGAAGGGATGGCCTTAAGCGCCTCTTTTTTGGAGAGGATTTTATGGGGTGTGTTTCTATAGCTTGAGAGAAAGTCGTAGAGAGACAGACCTGCCTTGATCATCCAAAGGGGCCTTTCTTCGCCTTTAAAGACAGGAAAATAAAAGGGACTTTCGTAGCAAAGGTGAGGGGCGAGTCCTAGCCAGAGGTTTTTTTCATGAAGCGCTTCCCAAACCAGGTCAAAGTTAAGCTTTTCTAAATAGCGAATGCCACCATGGAGCATTTTTGAACTGCTTTGGCTTGTTTGGGATGTGAAGTCTTTTTTATCAATAAGAAGGCATTTAACTCCATGGAGGGAGAGGTCTCTAAAAATACCCGCACCAACAATACCTCCGCCAACAATTAAAGTGTCATAGTCGTCTTCAAGTTCATCGAGGGGTGAGGAATATAATTCACTCAAGTGCTTTCTCTCTTTTGATCACCCTCACGACATTGCCTGTACAGGTTAACGAATACTGGGGTAGCTCTAGGCCGAAAGGTTTTGGAGGAAGGGGTGTCAATTGATAATTAACGCCCACAATTGCATTTCCTTTTTGCTTACGTGCCTGAGGCTTTAGTTTAAGGGCCAATTGTTCATAGAGGTCCTTGAGCTCGGGAGAAGAACCTTCTAAAGATTCCTCTTTTTCAGTGATAAAATAAGAATTGTCAATAACAGTATGTTCTGAAGCGATTCCTAAATAATGAATAATTTGAAAATCTTCAAGCATGGGGGTGTTGCTAAGGATAATGGGATGGTCTTTGTTAACTTCTTCGAAGTTTTCTTCAAAGGACCTATTTTGGTAGATGGTGTCGCTATCTACTGGGCCTCTTGGAGAGGGGTCATAATTTTTTGGGGGGCGTATTTCATCGCTTAACCCGAAGAGAATTTGAAGACAATGCTGTCTTAATTTGTGGGCGATGAAGATTGCTGCAAATTCACTGACATGGGAAATGAGAATTTGGCCAAGTTTAAGGCCTGTTTCAAATTCTTTTTTGTTTTGAGGGGTTATAAGTCCGTATTCTTCTAAAATACTATAGATCCTATCAGCTTTACCCCTTGATTTTATACCTTGGATAATAAGGGTATAAGGTGGATTTGCTCCCGACCCAATTTTAGTCATCGTAATATTTTCAGCAAAGGACTTTACCTCTTTGAACTGTTCGTAAGTCCTAGGTTTCTCCGGCCTTTCTTCTGGGGGAGGTGCCTGAGTTACGGGTTCAGGGTAATCTTCTTCTGGTTCCTCTGGCGGTGTCTCTTCAAAAGAGGGGAGGTCTTCTTCTGGAGGGTTATCTTCAAAAGAAGGTAAATCCTCTTCTGGAGGGTTATCTTCAAAAGAAGGTAAATCCTCTTCTGGAGGGTTATCTTCAAAAGAAGGTAAATCCTCTTCTGGAGGACTCTCTTCAAAAGAAGGTGAATCTTCTTCCGGAGGCGCCTCTTCAAAAGAAGGAAGTTCTTCTTCCTCTTCAACTTGCCAATTGTCTTCGCCATCAGAAAAAGATGACTCTTGGAAATCGACTTCGTCTTCTATGGGGAGATCAACGGGAGGTTGTTCCTCCTCTTGGGACTCAGAAGAGAAATCTGGAGGAAAATCCTCAGAGGATCCCTCTTCTTCTAGGAATTGCTCAGATTCTGGATCTTCTTCGTGATGAAATTCAGAAAGATCTTCAAGCCTCGTAAGATCGTCTTTGTCGGCCACCCCAGACCCCTTCTTTAGGACTATAGGAGTAGTATAACAATAGGCGAAAAACGAGGCAACGAGAGACCTTTCTTCCTGTTAAGCGCCGTGGCACTGCTTGAATTTTTTCCCTGATCCACAAGGGCACGGTTCATTACGACCGACTTTATTTTTTCGTCGCACTGGCTGTATTTTTTCACCATCTTCCAGTCTTTTTTGCTCATTTCGATGGGCATCAAGTTGGGCATCAAGCTGGGCCTGTTGTCTTCTCTTGAGCTCTTCCATTTCCGATTGAGAGTAAAGTTGGACAGTGAACATATTTTCCACAATAGACTTTTTAACTTCAACTCTCATATTTTCAAAGAGGTTAAAAGACTCTCTTTTGTACTCTGTTAGAGGATCTTTTTGGGCATAGGCCCTTAAATTAACACCTTCTTTAATATGGTCCATGGCCAACAAGTGGTCTTTCCAAAACTGGTCGAAGATAGAAAGAAGAATTTCTCTAAGGGCCATCTTCACTTGCTCTTCACCGTAAGCAGAAAACCTTCCATCAAGAAGACCTTCGGCTTTTTTATGAATATAACCGGCCAGTTCTCCATCGTGCTTTTGATAACACTCTTCCATGTCTAAAACTTCATTATTGTTAAAAGCTGTTTGGAAGCTGTTAACAATGTCATCCCAAGGCCATTGCTCTAGCGGAACCTTTTTTTCAGGACGGTAAGTTTCGACAAGAAAGCCTGCGACGTCTTCAATCATCTCTTTGACGAGACCCATATTGTCGTGATCCCCAAGGATATCTCTTCTTAATTTATAAATGACCCTTCTTTGATCATTCATAACATTGTCATATTCCAAGAGGTGCTTTCTGATTTCAAAGTTATGGCCCTCGACTTTTTTCTGGGCCTTCGCGATAGCATTCGTGACCATTTTGTGTTCAATTGGCTCATCGTCTTCCATCCCCAAAGTATCCATCACTTTGGAAATCTTACTAGAAGCAAAAATTCTCATGAGATCATCTTCAAGAGAAAGAAAGAACTTGGATTGTCCAGGGTCTCCCTGCCTTCCAGAACGTCCTCTGAGCTGGTTATCAATTCTTCGAGATTCGTGTCTTTCTGTCCCAAGAATGAAAAGACCACCAACCTTCTTCGTTTCCTCAGACAACTTAATATCAGTACCACGACCGGCCATATTGGTTGCGATGGTGACAGAGCCATAGGCCCCAGCATTTTCAATAATCTGTGCTTCCCTTAAATGGTTTTTAGCGTTGAGGACTTCGTGAGGGATTTTTCTCTTTTTTAAGACCTGGGATATTGCTTCGGAATTTTCGATCGAGATTGTTCCCACAAGAACAGGCTGCCCTTTCTTGTGAAGAGTTTCGATGAGATTACTTACGGCCTTATATTTTGCTGTGGCGGTCTTGTAAATGACATCGGCCTCATCAAGCCTATTAATAGGAACGTTTGTTGGGATAACAATAACACTAAGGCTATAAATTTTACCAAATTCTTCAGCTTCCGTATCTGCGGTCCCTGTCATACCAGCAAGCTTATTATAAAGTCTGAAATAATTTTGAAATGTAATAGAGGCCAAAGTCTGGTTTTCTGATTTTATTTCAACATGCTCTTTGGCTTCAACTGATTGATGTAGTCCATCTGACCAACGAGAGCCATCTTTAAGTCTTCCTGTAAACTCATCGACGATAATAACCTGGCCATCTTTAACAACATAATCCTTATCTTTAACGAAAAGGGTATGGGCCTTAAGAGATTGGTTAAGATGATGAAGAAGTTCTGTGTTTTTAATATTAAAAAGATCGTCAATTTTAACGATTTCTTGAATCTTGTTCAGTCCTTCGTCAGTAAAAATAGCACTCCTGGCCTTTTCATCAATTTTATAATGCTTATCTTTATCAAGCTTGGGGATAACACCATTAGCAACTTTATAAAGCCCTGTGTCTCCTTCACTTGGACCAGAGATAAGAAGAGGAGTTCTCGCTTCATCAATTAAAATAGAGTCAACTTCATCCACAATACAGTAGTTGTGTTCTCTTTGAACGTAATCCTCCAAACTGAACTTCATGTTGTCTCGAAGGTAATCAAAGGCGAATTCGTTGTTTGTCCCATAAGTGATGTCTGCCTCATAGGCCGCTTTTCTGTCTTCGTCCTCCATATCGGTCAGAATGCACCCCACACTGAGTCCAAGAAAGGTATAAATGGCACCCATCCACTCAGCATCCCTTTTGGCAAGGTAGTCGTTAACAGTAACGAGGTGGGCCCCTTTTTCTGTTAACCCTCTAAGGTAGAGTGCCAAAGTGGCCGTGAGGGTTTTCCCTTCACCGGTTTTCATCTCTGCAATCAATCCACGGAAAAGAGCAATTCCACCCATGAGTTGGACATCAAAATGTCTCATTTTAAGGGTTCGAACGGAAGCTTCTCGGACAGTTGCAAAAGCCTCTGGGAGGATCGACTCGAGAGAGGACCCATTTTTAATCATTTCTTTAAATTTATAAGTTTGTGCTTTTAGCTCCTCATCAGACATCTTCTGCATTTCGGGTTCATGAGCATTGATTATTTTGACAAGGGGTCTCATTTGTTTGAGTTCTCTGTCGTTTCGAGTCCCGAAAAACTTTTTAATGGTGCTTAGCATTATATTCTCCTCAATTAATCCAAAACATAGTAAAGAGGGTCAACAGGTGTACCATTGACTCTTACCTCATAGTGCACGTGAGGACCAGTGGAAAGTCCCGTATTTCCAACTCTTGCAATAACCATGCCTCTTTGTACAGATTGGCTTTTTCTCACTTCAAGTTTACTCGCATGCGCATAAATTGTTTCAACACCGTAACCATGGTCAAGTTGGACGATATAGCCAAAGCCTGGTTTTTTTCCAGAAAAGGTAACAACGCCATCTGCTGGTGCAATAATTTTTGTCCCTGGCTTGGCCCCAATGTCTAAACCTTCATGCATTTTTATCCGGCCAGAATAATGGCTTTTACGAGGGCCATAATAACTGGTGATCCACCCTTTTGTTGGAAGTAGGGTCGGTGTAGATTTTAAGAAGGAGTCTTGGTCAAGAAGGTGCTGGTCGAGTTGGTGAATTTTAACTTCAATATCCTTAATGAAGTCTTTCATAGCGTTAAAGTTGTGGTCAAAACGTGCGAACTGATCTGCTAGAGAAAAACTACTCTTTGTCAGTTGTGACCATTCTTTAGTGTAACGGTAGCCTGTATGGAGGCCAAAAGAGGTCGCTATCTTTTTCTCGTAGAGGCTTTTTAGTTTAAGGTAGTTTTGCTTGTTTTTTGTTTCTTGGCCTGGAAGGTTAAAAAACTTATCGAGCTGGGGAAATGTCTTTTTGGAGTTCTTCTTAAAGCTGGTCTCTATAAAAGAGGGGTTGTTTTTTTCTACTTGGATAACTTTTTTCTCAATGGATGTACCATCTTTGAGAGGGTTTCCAGGCAAAAGCTCTTTGGATTTCATTTTTTGAAATTCATGTTCCTCTAAACCTGTAATGACTCTTAGTTTCTTTTCAAAAATATGAATTCTTTTGATGTCTTCAGTTAACGAGTTGAGTTTTCTATCGAAGAGTTCGATTTGTTCTTTAAGCTGTCTATTCTCAATCGTGAGGTGCTTATTCTTGTAAACCTGATTGATAAGCTTTGAGTAGTCGTAGGCCAAAATCCCGACAATAACTAACGTTATGACAGAGAAAAAAACGATGGCCCTAAACATGACTTTAGGGATACGAAAGGACTTAACCCCTTTTTCTCTTTCCGGAATAATCATTATAGTAAAGTATTTATCCAAAATGCGCTCTCTGTTGAATAAATTAAATAACTTACTATATAAAAATTGAAAAAGGAGAGCAATTTAAAAGGTGAAATTGATATTCTAGGTCATAACTTTACTGGGCCAAAACCATAATAACAGAAATATTATCGTTTCCACCATTGGCATTGGCCTGCGCCACAAGAGTTGTCACTGCCTTTTGAACCATTTCTTCACTGGCCGTACTTGGGTCTGGAATATTTTTATTGATTATATGGAGAATGTCTGAGTCACAGACTTTACCATGAAGGCCATCTGAGCAAAGAAAAAAAATGTCATTTCTGTGAACTTTGTAGGTGTAAACATCAACTTCGACATCATCTTCGAGGCCACAAGTTCTTATCAAAACATTTTTATTAGGGTCCGCCGCGGCCTGTTCGCGAGTGTAGAGGTTAAGGTTAATTTTTTCCTGGATAAGGGAATGGTCCCGACTAAGTTGGTAGACCTTGCTTTTGTTGACAAGATAGGCCCTGGAATCTCCTAAATTACCTACATAAAGGAATCGGCTTTTGAATAAAAATTGAACAACCGTCGTTCCCATACCTTTAAGCTCAGGGTTGTCAGTACCAACTTGCTTAATAACATTATTGGCACTTCTGATAGAATTTTGTGTTATTTCCTGAGGAGTTTCGTTTTTACTTCCTACGATGTATTTAGGTATTTCCTGAACTGCTAGTGCTGAAGCCGTTTCTCCACCTGCATGCCCTCCCATTCCGTCCGCAACGATATAGAGACCTTGTTCGTTATTAACGTAAATGGAGTCCTGGTTTTTGCTTCTTTTTAAACCAATGTCAGTGAGGCCGGAGGATAGAAGACCCATAATTGACCTTTTCTAAGTGTTTAAGCCCTTATTTTCAGGGGCAGGAAAATTCTTGTCAAGGGTAGTGATGACGCGAAAAGTTTCACCCTATTTTAAGTCTTAGTTTCGGTTATAATAAAGGTTGGAGTAGACTCTATAGGAGAACAAATTAATGGCCACTGTAAAAATCACTGATTTCATGGACAAAAACTATAAACTTGAAGATTTTGCTCACCTTCATTGGGAAGGCACTTTTCAGGAGTATTTGGATGTGGTGTCCGGTAATCCAAGAGTCACAAGGAATTGCTTCCAAAGAATCAATGATATGATCCAGTCCTACGGGACAAGTAAGTATACAGAATACAAAAAAGAAATTACACGTTATCACTTTTTTGATGATCCCCTCGATAGGGGAGCCGACGCTGTTTATGGTATCGACGTTCACCTCATGAAATTAGTGAACTTTTTCATGTCAGCGGCTGCTGGTTATGGAACAGAAAAAAGAGTCCTTCTTCTCCACGGCCCTGTAGGTTCTGCTAAATCGTCTATTTCAAGGCTTCTCAAAAAAGGTCTGGAGCATTATTCAAAAACTGATGATGGTGCTCTTTATACCTATGAGTGGTTTGATGAAGATAAGACAGAAATTCTTGGGGGAGAAAAAGTTTTTCCTTCGCCCATGCATGATGAACCTCTAAAGCTCATCCCCATGAGTGTGAGAAGGGCCTTCATTGAACAGATTAATAAAGGGCTTGATGGCTACAAGGTAGATATCAGAGGTGACTTGGATCCGGCCAGTCGGTTTATTTATACAGAGTATATGAAAAAATATGACGGCGATTGGAAAAAAGTTCTCAATCATGTTCGAGTTAAAAGACTTGTTCTTTCTGAAAAAGACAGAATTGGAATTGGAACTTTCCAACCTAAAGATGAAAAAAACCAGGACTCGACAGAACTCACTGGAGATATCAACTACAGAAAAATTGCTCATTATGGATCCGATTCAGATCCAAGGGCCTTTAACTTTGATGGTGAATTCAATATAGCTAACAGAGGAATTGTTGAATTCATCGAAATGCTTAAACTAGATGTGGCCTTCCTTTATGACCTTCTAGGTGCTTCTCAGGAACAATCCATTAAGCCTAAAAAATTCTCACAAACTGACATTGATGAAGTCATTTTAGGCCATACGAACGAACCTGAATTTAAAAAGCTCCAAAACAATGAATTTATGGAGGCCCTAAGGGACCGAACAGTTAAAATAGACGTTCCTTATATTACAAGACTTGAAAATGAAGTTAAAATTTATTACAAAGATTTTAACAGCGATAAGATTCCTCATATCCATATAGCACCTCACACATTGGCAATGGCCTCAACATGGGCGATCCTTACGCGTCTGGAGGATCCCAAAAAAGCAGACCTGACAAAACTTCAAAAACTTAAGCTTTATAATGGAAAAACTCTTCCGGGTTATAATGAAGACAATGTTAAAGAGTTAAGAAAAGAAGCTATAAGAGAAGGTCTTGAGGGTATAAGTCCTCGTTATATTCAAGATAAGGTTTCCAATGCTTTGGTTAAAAATGGTCATCTAGGGTGTTTAAACCCTTTTATGGTTTTCAATGAACTTGAAGCAGGTCTTAAGCATCATAGTCTCATTAACAGTCAAGAACAGTACGACCTTTATAAAGAGATGTTGGCCATTACGAGACAAGAATATGAAGACATTATCAAAAATGATGTTCAAAAGGCCATCAGTGTCGACGAAACGGCCATTCAAACTCTTTGTGCCAATTATATTGATAATGTGAAGGCCTACACTCAAAAAGAAAAGATTAGAAATAAATACTCCAATCGCTTAGAAGACGCCGATGAAAGGTTTATGAGATCTATTGAAGAAAAAATAGATATTCCTGAATCTCGTAAAGAAGACTTCAGACGTGAAATAATGAACTACATAGGTGCTCTGGCCATTGAAGGAAAAACCTTTGACTTCAAGATGAATGAAAGACTTCATCGGGCCTTAGAATTAAAGCTTTTTGAGGACCAAAAGGACTCCATTAAACTCACTACCATTATTTCAAAAGTCGTTGATAAAGAGACTCAGGAAAAAATAGACGTTGTGAAGTCAAGACTCATTAAGAATCATGGCTATTGCGAAATTTGTGCTACTGATGCTCTTAACTTTGTTGCCTCAATTTTTGCAAAAGGTGATTCTGCCAAGGCCTAAAGGGGGTTGAATGGGCCACCCAATAAAAAGAGATCATGCGCGTTTTAGAAAGGTCGTTAAAGGTAAAGTCCGAGATAACCTTAGAAAATACGTTTCTAGCGGGGAAATGCCCGTGCCTAAAGGGGACGGATCCTACCGTATTCCCATGCCCCATATTGAAACACCAAGGTTCAAATTTGGTGAAAGACAGCAGGGCGGTCTAGGCCAAGGCGAGGGCAAACCCGGAGATCCCGTAGATGAAAAGGAAGGTCAGCCTGGAGAAGGTGAGGCCGGTGAGGGTGAAGGAAAAAAAGACCTTGATGTAGAACTGACTCTCGAGGAGCTGGCCAGTATTTTAGGCGAGGAGCTCGAGCTTCCTAATATTGAGCCTAAAGGCAAACAAACCATTCAAACGACAGTTGACCGTTACAACAGTATTGGTATGGTTGGCCCTGATTCCCTTAAGCATTTTAAAAGAAGTTATCGTGAGGCCCTCAAACGAACTGTCACCATGGGAAATTACGATCCGGAAAATCCCATTATAGTCCCCACAAGGCCGGATTTTCGTTACAGGTCTTTTAGCTCCAAAGTAGAATATGAAAACTCAGCTGTTGTGATTTACATGATGGATGTCTCAGGCTCAATGGGTGATGAACAAAAAGAAATTGTTCGAACGGAGAGCTTTTGGATAAATCTTTGGTTAAAAAGCCAATATAAATCAATTGATATCCGTTATATTATCCACGATGCTACAGCTAAGGAAGTTGATGAAAAAACTTTTTTTAGAACCAGAGAAAGTGGAGGAACACTCATTTCTTCCGCTTTGAAGCTTTGCCGAGATATCATAAAAGAAGATTACGACCCCAACGAATGGAATATTTATCCTTTTCATTTTTCGGATGGAGACAACTGGTCCACAGATGATACGAAGCTCTGCCTTGATATATTAGATAGAGATATAATTCCCGACTCCAATGTTTTTTGCTACGGTCAAGTTGAGAGTCGTTATGGGTCAGGTCAGTTCTACAAGGATCTCTTTAATAAATATGGAGAGGTCTCTGATGCGGTTATTTTAAGCAAAATAAAAAACAAGTCGGCCATTTTGGATTCTATAAGGGACTTTTTGGGTAAAGGTAAATAGATATGAATCGAACCAGACCTATTTCTGGAGAGTTATTACGCCTAAAAGAAGAAATTCTGTCCTATGCTTTGGATTATGGGCTCGACTTTTTCGATGTTCGGTTTGAAGTTTGCGATTATGACACCATCAATATTTTAGCCGCCCAGGGTGGTTTTCCTACTCGCTACCCTCATTGGCGCTTTGGTATGGAGTATGATCAACTTTCAAAAAACTATGCCTACGGTCTTTCCAAAATATATGAAATGGTGATCAATACAAAGCCTTGTTATGCCTATCTTCTTAACGTCAATAATATTGTTGATCAAAAACTTGTGATGGCCCATGTTTATGGCCATGCAGACTTTTTCAAAAATAATTATTGGTTCCATCATACAAATAAAAACATGATGGATGTTATGGCCAATCATGGAACTAAAATAAGACGTTACATGGAAAAACATGGCCAGGATAAAGTGGAGGCCTTCATTGACTCTGTTCTTTCACTTGAAAACCTTCTTGATCCAAACGTTTTGTTTGAAAAACAAGTAGTTGATGAGCAAAGTGATGAAGATGAATCTGATATAAATGACGAAGATGATAGAAGTCAGGCCTTAAAGTCCTTTATGGATTCCAAGCTCTTTAAAAAGGGAAGGAAAAAAAATAATAAAAAAGATCCAGAGGACAAGCTAGGTCATGGGTCCTCCAAGCTTCCAACAAGAGATATCATGAGATTTATGATGGATTACGCTCCTTTAGAAGAGTGGGAATCTGATATTGTTGGAATTTTAAGAGAAGAGGCCTATTACTTTCTTCCTCAACGATTGACCAAAATTATGAATGAAGGATGGGCGAGTTACTGGCATTCAAAAATAATGACTCAAAAGGCCCTCAAATCCAGTGAAGTGATTGACTTTGCAGATCAACATGCTGGGGTTATGGCCATGAGCCGAAAGCAAATTAACCCTTATAAAATTGGAATAGAGCTTTTTAGAGACATAGAATATCGTTGGGATACCGGACGTTTTGGAAAAGAGTACCAGGATTGTCGAGATATGGTCGAAAAACATAGGTGGGATAAGAATTTAGGTTTAGGAAAAGAGAAAATTTTTGAAATTAGAAAAAGCCACAATGATATTACTTTTATAGACCAGTATTTCACTCAGGATTTTTGTGAAAGGCAAAACCTTTTTACCTATAGGTATAACCCTAGAACGGGAAGAAACGAAATTAACTCTCTTGAATTTGCTAAAATAAAAGAGAAGCTTTTGGCCCAACTGACGAATTTTGGGAGCCCTGTTATTGAAATAGAGACATCAAATTACGGTAATCGAGGGGAAATTCTTCTTAAACACGTCCACCAAGGTGTTGACCTCGATATGGGAATGGGCGCAGATACAATGAAAAATATTTTTGCTCTTTGGAAAAGACCAGTAAATTTGTCTACCTTTTATGATGGCAACGAAACTGTTTACGTTTTTGATGGTAAAGAAATAAAGACTCGCTAGTTAGAAATATTGTCTTCTAGATACTTAAGTATAAGAGCTGCTTTCGTGGGAGTGACGGGTTTCACAATCCAGGCCTTGACAACACCAGTATTTTTAACTTTTTCATAAAGCTCTTTACCGGCTTCACTTTTTCTATTAATTGTCTCTGTTGTACACATAATCGTGGGGATGTCTTTGAGTCCCTCTTCTAATGATTGCCTTTCAACGAACTCAATTCCATCCATTTCTGGCATGTTGAGATCGCAAATAATAAGGCCTACTTTTTGCCTTCCTAACTTTTCAAGGGCATCCAGCCCATGAATGGCCTCGTAGCAAATATGACCGTGAGGCTCAAGTAAGTTCCTTAATTGTATTCTTGTAGCAGATGAATCATCAACAATAAGAACAGAGGCCATAATTAATTTGTTTACCTTTAAATTGATCTAGTTATTACACCATATATTCTATTTAAATTTCACTAATTCTACAAACAATATTAAGTGACCGCAAAAATTAATCAAGAATTTATAAATTATAGCTAATGTTTTTTTGGAAACTACCGTTTAGTTTCGTTGAAAACTAAGGAGAAAAAAATGAAAGTTCTGCTTGTCGAAGATTCAAAAGATTTTAGAAAAAAGCTCAAAAGCCTTTTAGAAGAGGACTACGAGATTTCTGAAGCCACAGATGGCCTAGAGGGTCTTCAGCTAATTCGGGATGAAAATTTCGACTTGGTTATCACTGACCTCAATATGCCTAATTTAGATGGGCTTTCGATGCTTCAAAAAATTAGGGAAGAGGGACTTGAGGCGCCACCTATTATGATGGTGACCACAGAGTTTGATCCTGAGTTGAAGAAGAAGGGTAAGGAAGTAGGTGTTTCTTTTTGGATTGTTAAGCCTATCTCTGAGCCAAAATTTTTAAAGGTTGTGGAAACTCTTTTGAGTTAGTAGTTTAGTTGACCCTCTTTGGAGTAAACTATGGGCGAAGATAGTGTAGAAGAAGAGACGGATGATAGAAAAAAGACCTCGATTGCGAAGAGGCTTATTATTTTTGTTGTCCTTGGAAACTTCGTAATAGCGACATTGATAACTTCTTACAATTTGCTGGAAGCATGGAAAAAGAACCTGGAAACAATCCAGAAAGGATTCGTGCAAATTGAAACTTCAGCAGGGGCAACGATAGGGACATCTCTTTACACCGAAGATGAGGACCAAACTAATAAAGGTTTGGAAGGAATAGTTAGTTTACCAGATATTGTACAGGCCAAGCTTTATGATATGGACGGGGTTGAAGAACTAGGAGAAGGCAAAAAGCCAGAACCAAATTATTTAAAAGAAACCACAAATCTTAAAAAAGATGAGTGGGGTCAACTGAAGAGCAAAAATATAAACGTTATGTATTTAGATCCGGATGCCGGAGAAGATGCTGAACCTGAAAAGGTTGGCCTACTCGTCGTTAGTGCGAGTATGAAAGGGGCGGTTGATAGGATGAAGGACCAAGGTCTTACTCAATTGGCCATCCAGGTTTCTCAGGTTATTGCGACAACATTTCTTATCTTTTTTATCTTTAGGAATTTAGTTTCACGCCACCTTTCAAAGATGGCCCATTACGCAGATGCTTTAGATCTCGATGATCTTAGTGGAGAGGGACTTGTTCTCAATCGTAAAAAGCAAAATACAAAGGATGAGCTGGAAGAGGTTGTCCTTTCCTTTAATGGGATGAAGGACAACTTAAAAATCTCTCACGCTAAATTGAAAGACTATGCAGAAAACCTTGAGGACAAGGTTAGAGAAGCGACAAGAGAAATTGAGGAAGAAAAAGAGAAAGTTTCCAACCTTCTCAATAATATGCAACAAGCAGTCTTTTCAGTTTGTGAATCTCTTGAAGTTATTGGGCCGGTCTCTGCCTATACTGATGAGGTTTTTGGTTACAATCTTATTGGAAAAAATATTCTTGAAACTCTTTATAAAGATGTAGGGCGTCAGTCTGAGCAATTTTCCAATATTAAAAGTGCCCTTTTTGCCATTTTTGGTGAAAATGAATTGCAGTATCTTCTTATGGAAGAGCACTTGGCGCTTAGAATGAGTTATGTCAAAACGGTAGAAGAAGATAAGGAAGATGAGCGCGTCTTTTCTATCTCATATAACCCCCTTTGGGACGAAGAGGGCAATTTGGAAAACCTCATGTTTATCGTTGAAGATATAACTGAGAGAGAAAAATTGCAGGCGAAAGTCGAGCAAGAAAAGAAGGCCAATCAGAAGAACATTTCGATTATTACAGAGATGGCCAATTCCGATATTGAAGATATCTCTCAATTTCTTCAAAGTGCTCCAAAACTGGTTGAAGACACCATGGTTTTGGCAAAGGCGGCACCTTCAGATGTTAACGTTCTTACGGAAATGTTTAGATACCTCCATACCTTGAAGGGAAATTCAAGGGCCTTCAACTTTTTCTCAATTTCAAGTATTACTCATATTGCTGAAGGTCATGTAGTTGAAATTAAAAAATCAGTGATTGAAGGAAATGATGTTTCCAGGGATGATTTTAACCCGGTTATTTCGAAACTCTATGAAATTAACTCCGAAATCAACGATTATGGAAGCCTTGCTAAAAAGGTTTTTAGAATAGAAAACGAGTTCGAGAAGAAGCTCGTTGGTGAGATTCAAAACTTCACGGTTAATTTAGATCAACTCATTTCAAAGAATGTGACTAGAAAAGAGCATTTGTTTAATGAAAATCAGCCAGGAAAGACCCGTAAAAAGGTTTTTATAGAAGTTCAGGAAAGAGAAATAAAAGAAGATATTATATCTGTCTTGAAAAGAAATACCCACTCTTTGAAGGGCTCTTTAAGGTCGATGAACCGTCTCGATGTCTCTGAAATGGTTCACCAATTTGAGGGCGCTTTTACAAGCCTCGAAGATATGAAAAATGCCACTATGGAAGAATTCAGTAATGAATTTATAGGCAATTACGTAGAAATAAAAGATTTGGTTCGCTCTATTTATCAACAATCAGACATGAATATGCCTTATACAAAAAATGTTGATGATTGGTCTGAGATTTTCAAAAACTTTTTTGACTTCTCAAAAGGCATAGATCATATCTTTGAAATGGATGATTCTGTTATCAAGCTTGAGAGAATTCTCTCTGATTGTCGAAGACTTAACTTTCATTTCTTAAGTAGGGTCTTTAGTGATATCTTTGGAATCATTAAATCAGGACCTAAGAAATTTTTGGAAAATAAAGAGAAGGTAAGGTTTCAGGTCAGAGAACTTTGGCTTTATTTCTCTCTCGTTGGAAGGTTAGATTATACTCAAATGAGGTTTGTGGATACTGATAATCATTTCCTCAATGAAATGAAAAAATTAGCATCAGATAGAAATTCCATTAGGGATAACCTCACGGAAGTGACGTCCAGTTCAATTCTTGTCAAGACTCTTAAAAGAATTATGTCTTCAAAAGAAGATCCTAATGAACTCTTTAGGGAGGCACAAAAGTATATTCTTGAAGAAGGTGATCGTGATATCTTTGATTACTTTGTCTGTGTCGAAGATGATCCAGAACCAAAAATTAAAATGATTCTTGCTGACTTTAGAACAACAAGGATTGTTAATGACCTTCCAGATAAAACGAGAGCACTTGTTGAAGATGGAGATCCTGTTGCTTCACTACTGGTTAAGTTTTTTGAAGAAAACTCTGACTATCTCTACCTTAAGCTTATAGACTTCTCTCAACTTCTAAATGGCTTTTATCTAGAGAAAAAGGTCGACGATGATGAAGATGAGCATATTAAAAAAGTTGAGACAATTCCAGTTGTTGTCAGAAACCTTAAAAGGCTTAACCAAACAGTCGTGGATGGTAACTTAGAAGAAATAAAAGTCGCAGCACAGAGACTAACTGATATTCCAGTTATTCCTTCGCTACAGAAATTCAAATCTATGGTTATGGATATTTCCACGAAACTAAATAAGAATGTGGATTTTAGAATCAGTGGTAACGAAATCACCCTGAATAGAGAGGCCCTAAACGTCCTCCAGGATGCCTTCGTCCACCTTCTAAGAAACTCAATCGACCATGGTATTGAAGACCAGGAAGAAAGACGTAAGGTTGGAAAAAAGCCTCAGGGGATTATAGAAATTTTCTGTAATGAACCTGATATCAACTCCGTTGAAATAAAAATTAAAGACGACGGTGCTGGAATTGATCCAAATATCATAAGAGGTAAGGCCTTGGAAAAGCAGATTTATCCCAAGGAAGAACTCGATAATATGAATGAAGAAGAGATTCTGGATATAATATTTCTCCCAAGCTTTAGTCAGAAAGATCAGGTTGATGAGCTTTCCGGGCGTGGTGTTGGGATGGATATTGTTAAAAAGAACCTTGAGAAACTGGGTGGCGCTGTTAAAGTTAAATCAGTAGTAGGTAAAGGAACCGAGTTTCTACTGATTGTAAAATCTTCTTCAGTCGCCTAAAAAAAAGATGAAAGATTATTTTAAATCTGAAGAACAAGAGGTTAAAAAAGAACTAGATTCAACTCTTTTTCTCCGTATCTTAATCATTACTCTCATTATAAGTTTTTTTCATATGGTAAGTTTTGGGATTTTAAAGTCCCATTTAGGTTTTTATTCACTTTTTTTATTGGCGCTCACATCTCTGTCCCTTAAAATTTTTAAAAATAAAATATTCGTGCCCTATCTTTTGTGGGCGTTTGCTTATTTTTTCCACTATAGCTTTATCTCGTATAAAACAGGAGGACTAGATTCTCCTTTGCTTCCTTGGCTTCTCTTTTTCCCTTTTTATACCGCCCTTTTCAAAAACCATAAATATTGGATGGGGACCTTTTTAGCGGTTCTTATACCTCTTATTGGGTTTTTCTTAGTAAAAGCACAAAACATTGTAACATTTCCCTCTTCAAGTGAAGGGGTTCTGGGGATTATAAATTTTCTCCTTATCTTTTTTGTTCCATGTCTTGTTGGTTACTTTTTCACAACAGAAAAGGCGAAAAAGTTTTCAAGCCTTTCAAAAGTGCTTTTTTCTGACCCTAAGGTTATGACCTCTTTTAATGCGTCTAAGATGGCCACACTCAGTGAAATGGCCGGAGGTGTTTCCCACGAGATCAATAACCCTCTCACTATCATTGTTGGGCAAATCTACACTTTAAAAAAGCTCGTAAAAAAGTCAGAATTAGAAGAGAAAATAAATACAACTGTTTTGGATGTTGCAGATAAAATAAAAGATAACTCCACAAGAATTACAAAAATTATTAAAGAGCTTAGAAATTTTGCAAAAGATGGTTCCCATGACCCTTTTGAGGAAATTTCACTGAGAGTTATTCTTTCAGATGCCATCGATCTCTATTCTGAAAAACTCAAAAATTACAATTTTGAAATAAGTATCGATTGCCCCTCCGATATTATAATTAAAGTCAGAAAGATCGAAGTGATACAGGCCTTTGCCAATTTAGTGACAAATAGTTTTGAATACGGAAAAGGCGAAGAAAAGTCGTGGATCAAGATCGAAGCTTCAGCGGCCGATGGAAAAGCAACCATTCTTTTTTCTGACTCGGGAGGGGGCATAGATCCAAAAATAAAAGAGAAAGTCTTTGAGCCCTTTTTTTCCACAAAACTTCCCCATAAAACAGGCCTTGGATTAAGTATTGCCCAGAGTATTATTGAATCTCATAACGGTTTTATAAACTTAAAAGATTCTGAAGAAACTTGTTTTGAAATTATTATACCTGCGGAGTAACCATGAAGTTTATTTTCATTTTATTTTTTATTCCATTTCTTTATGCAGGGGAGAAAACAGTAACTCTCGCGACCACGGACTGGCCTCCTTATTATGGTAAAAAGCTTAATAACGGAGGGCCTATTGTTGAAATAACCAAGGAGGCCTTTAAAAGGGTGGGAATTAAATCAAAAGTTTACTGGCTGCCTTGGACTAGAGCACAAACAGAGGTTAAGAATGGAAAATTTTCTGCTCTTTTAGGGGCCTATAAAACTCCCGAAAGAGAGAAGTATGCTCTCTATAATTCTACACCTTTGGGTTTTACGGTGACTGGAATTTTTTCTATTAATAGAAAGGACAAAACGGTAGATAAGCTGGAAGCTTTGAAAGGCAAAAGAATTTGTCATTTAAGGGGGACTTCTGTTGCAGCTGCGTTTGATAACGCAAAGTTTTTAAGTAAAAGGGCCGTGGGTTCAGAATCAAGCTGTATGATGATGGTCCTAAAAAAGAGAGTCCAACTTGTGGCCGGAAGCCAATTTGTTTTTGGCGCTATCTTGAAGAAGTTGAATTCTAAAGCTTCATTGAATCCAATTTTTATCTTTGAAAAAACTCCCATGTTCAATGCTTTTTCAAAAAAGTCTCCTGATTACGAAAAAATAAAGGCCTCTTTTGATAAGGGCCTGGACCTTATAAAAAAGGACCAGACCTACGAAAAAATAATGAAAAAACATGGATTTTAGATTTACTCGTGAAACAACTTGTTGTCTTTAGCGTAGTCTTCGATAATTTGGGCCGCTTTAAAACGTGGCCCATAAATACCTTCAAACCTTTTCATATCTTCAAGGAAACTCTTGACGCCAATGAGGTCGAGATAGCGGAAAGGTCCTCCAAAAATAGGTGGGAAGCCTAAACCAAAAACGGCCCCAATATCACCATCAACGGGGTTTTTGATAATTCCCTCTTGAAGACAAAGAGCGCTTTCATTGATCATCCTGTAGGCGATTCTCTTTTGGATTTCTTCGTCGGTGTTATCCCCCTTGGGCTCTATATGGTTCTGTCTTACTATCTTGAGGGCCGCTGGGTTAACTTCCTTGCCAGATCCCCCTATTAATTTTTTGAGGGGGTTATTAGATTTTTTCTCATTGTAGAGAAAAAAGCCTTTGCCGGACTTTCTTCCGAGCATATTGTTTTTAACCAGATCATTGAGGAGTTCCGGTGGCGCTTCACAAAGACGGTCCCCAAGGGCCTTTTTAAGGTCGTGGGCAATATGGAGTCCAACGTCTAGCCCGACCTCATCACAAAGAGTGATAGGACCTACGGGAAAGCCAAACTTTTTCATCACTTCATTTAAATGATGAAAGTCTTCTCCCTCAAGAGCTATAATCGAGGCCTCATCCATAAAAGGAACAAGGATCCTCGTTGTATAAAAACCTGGGCCATCATTAACAACAATGACAGTTTTTCCCTGTTTCATGCCTACTTCGACGGCGAGAGACGCCGCACGGTCGGAAGTTTTTTCTGTGACGATAATTTCCAAAAGAGGCATTTTTTCAACAGGTGAAAAATAGTGCATCCCTAAAACATTTTCAGGGCGTTTGGAAACAGCGGCGATTTGTTTAATAGGCAGAGCAGAGGTATTACTAGCGAAAACGCAGTCTTCAGGAATAACTTTTTCAAGATCCTCAAGGATATGTTGTTTTAAATGGAGGTCTTCAAAAACCGCCTCAATAACGAGAGGGCACCTTTCAAAAACACTCCAGTCTGTTTGTGTCGTAAGGTTTGAAAAAACTTTGTCTCTTTCAAAAGAGCTCATTGCTTTTCTTTTGACTCTTTTATTAAGGGCGCTCCAGACGTACTTTTCACTTTTGCCTAGAGATTCCTGATTAAGGTCTTTGAGTCTTGTTTTAATATCTTTTTGGATATTAACAAGGGAGATACCAGATCCCATAAGACCACCACCAATCACACCAACCCATTCGGCCTTTTTTTCTGGTGAGCCGTAGCGGTTTTTCTTAAGGCCTGTTTGTCCCTCGAAAAGAGAAATGAGAGATTTGGCCTCTGTGGACATGACAAGTTCAGCAAAAAGCTTTGCTTCGGTGTCGTAGCCTTTTTTAGGTCCAGAGTTGACACCTGCTTTAACGGCCTCGATGATTTTTAAAGGAGCTGGATAGAGTCCGCCTGTTTTTTTGAGGACGGTCGCCTTGGCCTGATTAAAAACCAGGGCCCTTCCAGCAAAGTTTTCTTCGAGGAGCTTATCTGGGCCTGAGACTCTTCTTTTCTTTCTTCTGAGAGTTCCTGCAGCTAGGTCTTGTGCTGCTTTGACAGCAATGCTTTCAAGGCTCTCTGGGCAGACGACATCGTCGACAAGTCCCATTTTCTTTGCTTTGGCAGGCCTAATATTTTTTCCAGTCAGCATCATATCGAGAGACTTTTGAAGCCCTACGAGCTTAGGGAGTCTTTGAGTTCCCCCCCCTCCAGGTAAAAGTCCCAGCATCACTTCAGGTTGCCCCAAAATGGTTTTTGAATTATCTGTGGACACTCGGTAGTGACAGCTAAGGGCCACTTCCATTCCCCCGCCAAGGCAGGGCCCATTAATGGCCGCCACAACGGGCTTTTTATGCTTTTCAATTCTGTGGAAGAGCTCATGTCCGCCCTTTGATAGCTTGACGACATCTTCTTCTGTCGTGAACTCTTTGAGCATCTTGATATCAGCGCCGACAATAAAGCTGTCTTTTTTACCAGAGATAAAAACAACGGACTTAACACCATCATTGCTATCAACGACATCCATAACCTGGTGAAACTCTGTCGTCATTTTTGAGTTCAGTGTATTTACTTTTTCTTCCGGGTCATCAAACTTAATGACAAGGACTTCATCTTTTATATCTAGTTTGAAAAATTTTAGATTTGGTAAACTCATTATGATTCCTTTTTGTTAGGGTTTTCCAAGAGGATAGCACTTCCATGCCCACCGGCCGCACATCCAGCAATGATGGCGTAACGAGCGTTTTCCTTTTGAAGTCTTCTTGAGGCGGTGGTGAGAAGTCTTCCTCCCGTGGCCGCAAAAGGGTGGCCCAAACTTAAAGAGCCGCCGTAGATATTCATTTTATCCAAGGGAAGTTTTCCGAAAGTTTTATCAAGACCTAATCTGTCTTTCATAAACTTTTGGTCTTCAAAAGCTTTAAAAAAGCAAACAACTTGAGCAGCAAAGGCCTCATGAATTTCCCAAACATCCACGTCTTCTGTTGTGAGCCCGTTTTTATCCAAGAGCTCAGGTATGGCCAAAGCTGGACCTAAAAGCATTTCATCTTTAGGGTCACCTGCTTTATAAACGTAATCTTTTAAGATGGCCTTCGGCTTATAATTGAGCTCTTCAGCTTTTTCCATACTCATCATTAAAACAGCTGAGGCCCCATCAGTAAGGAAAGAAGCACTTCCCGCCGTTACGATACCAAACTTTTTATCAAAGGCCGGTCTTAGCTTTGAAAGACCTTCCACTGTCGTGTCTCCACGTGGACCATTGTCTTCGTCAACAAGAGAAAACTTTGGAGGAATATTTATTGGGACAATATCTTCTTTAAAGACTCCCTCTTTTTGTGCCTTAGCGGCCAATTGATGGCTTCTCGCCGCGAACTCATCACTTTCTTCACGGGTCGCTCCCATCGCCATGGCCATTCTTTCACAGCCCTGTCCCATCGTAAGGCCATTGGAAAATTCTGCGATGGCCGGAATTTGAGGCATGAGATCTTTAAGACCAAGCTTTCTGATTTGTTGAAAGGCCTGTAAAGGTGATTTGGCCTTTTGTAAACGAATGAGCGCTTGTCTTAAGTTTCTTGAGACACGAATAGGAGGGTCAGACATATGATCAACTCCTCCAACAATGGCCGTTTTTATTTTCCCCAATCTAATTTGATCAGCGGCCGTGGTGGCGGCCACATTGGAAGTGATACAGGCCAAAGAAACTGTATGGGCCGGTGTTGTATTTTTAAGGCCAGCACCCAGCATAGACTCTCTTGCTATATTTGGAGTTGAAGGGTCTGGGACAACGATCCCATAGATGACATGGTCAACTTCTTCCGGGTTAAGCCCTGTTTTTCCCATAAGGCCTGAAATAGCGAGTCTACCGAGGTCGTAGGCCATAAAATTGGAGAAGGCACCATTACTTCTCAAAAAGGGCGTTCTTACCCCTTCAACAATAACCGGAATAAGTTTTTTATCTTCCATAGCTGTGTCCTTTTTTTCTGAAAAAATTTTCAGCATAGTATGTCCTTTTCTTGACTCATTTCCAAGGGGAATCGCTTCAAAATGACCGGAAGTCTACCGATCATTAAAGGAGTTTATTTTTTATGACTGGAGGTCAGGAGGTTTTTGACCAGTGGTCTAAGAGGATCTTTTTTCCGGTGTGAAGTATTCGTGGTAGGCCCAGCCTTTCACTTCTCTATTTTTGACATGGTCAAAATAAGAAATGAGGTTCCATCCTCCGTATTTTTTGAGAATCTTGACTCTTTTATTTGGTGGGAGAGTCGTAAGGGACTTTGAACTTATCTTTGGTTCAGTGCGAAGGTTCACAAACTTTAAAGAAACGAGGTAATCAGTTGTTACAACAGGTGGTTGGGGCGCTTGATTTTGCAAGTGCCCTTTTTCCCAGTTGGTAAGAATTTTAACAAAGTCTGGATCATCAACTAAAGCGAGCTTTTCTGATTTAAAGTAGGGGATTAAGAGCCCCACTGCTACGGCGAGCATTACTCCCATTCCCAGATTGATGGCCTTTTTTGAAACATCATCTTTGATATTTGTCAGCTTTTCCCAATAGGCCTCATCTTTTCTTTTGGTTTCAATATGGACTTTAAGCCCCTCTTTGGTGAGCTTTTCAATGGAATCAATATTGTTTTCCATTTTTTTAAATCGATCTCTCATGTCTTCTTGCGATCTTTCGATGCGTCGATGACCTGATTCTATGAGTTCAATTCTTTTAGAAAGAACTGTATCGTCATAAATAACCACATTTTGGGCGGGATAATTCTGATACCTCTGAGGAGGATTTTCCAGAGTTTCAGGTTCATTTTCCATGGGCCCTCCTTTTTGTAAAAGATATTTTTCTTCATTATAATTGAGGACCTCAAAAGGGGAGTGGGGGCAATAAAGTCCAAGAAAGGAGTGTTCATGGGACCTAGGGTATTGATCATTTTGGGAGTCGTTTTAATTATTGCGGGACTTGTTTGGCAATTTGGGCCCAAACTGCCTTTTGGAAAATTACCAGGGGATATTAGTTTTAAAAAAGGAAACTTTAGTTTCTATTTTCCCCTGGTAACCTGCTTGATTATAAGTGCGGTTTTGACCTTTCTTTTTAATATTTTTAAAAAGTGATTAGGCCAAATCGATCACCTTTTCTACACATCTTCTAATTCCCTGGCTGACATGAGAAAGACGCGCCTCGCCATACATGTAGGCCGATGTGGAGACAACCTTATTTTTCTCGTCAACGTGGATTTCATTAACCTTTGTTGAAAAGTGCTTGGCCCCTGTTTTTTCTATTTCTTGGGCCGTCTCTTTATCGTCACCAATTGTGACTTCAACGCCCTTATCACCTAAAACAAGCCCCATTAAAGCAGGAGCAATACAGATGGCCCCAAGGGGTTTTTTGTTTTGATGAAGGTCTAAAATAAGCTTTTTAACGTCTTCTTGGACGGTCGCTTGATGGCCCTTAAAAGCAAATTCGCAAAGGTTTTTGGCGACACCAAATCCCCCAGGAATAATCAAAGCATCAAGGTCTTTGGCCTCTACTTTATCCAAAGGAACAATCTCTCCCCTCGCAATTCGAGCGGACTCTTCTAAAAGGTTCCTTTCCAAACCCTTCACTTCATCAGATTTAACATGGTCAACAACATGATACTGCTTTTGATCCGGGGCCATAATCGTGACTTTGATATCGTCTTGATCAAGGGCCAAGAGTGTAAGAACAGACTCTCTGATCTCCGCTCCGTCAAGAAAACCGCATCCTGAAAGTAAAACACCAACTGTTTTCATAAAACCTCCTTATTTATCATTTTCATCAAGAACTCTGTATTCAGCTTCTATCGTGTTCCCATTTTCCTTTTTGGGAGTCTTATTGGCGTGCCCATAATCCTGGTTATGGGGATTCCCCTGCTTTTGCTGCCATTGGTCTTTAAATTGATCCTGGGCCGATTTCATGAGTTGAACCGTCTTATAAATACGGTAAAGCCCTCTGATCGTGACATAGGCCAGATAGAAAAGAAAAAGTTTAAAAATAAATCCTAAGAGCATTCCTTTAACCTTTTTTCAATTGGACATATTGTCACAAAATGATATTAATTTTCTCTTAATCAAGGGTAAAAGTTACATTTTTTTATTTTGAGGTCAATATGAGCAAGGAAAATAAAAAAGGCGGTTTCAAGGCCATTCATTGGGCCGATGCAACAGCTGACAGAATTATCAGGCAATGTGGCGATAAGGACCAGTATACCGTCGCCAGTGGGATCACCCCTTCAGGTGTCGTCCATTTCGGAAATTTTAGAGAAACCATCACCGTGGACTTTGTCGCAAGAGCACTCCGCGATCGTGGTAAAAAAGTCCGTTTTATTTTTAGCTGGGATGACTACGATACTTTTAGAAAAGTCCCTGCCAATATGCCTAAACAGGATGAACTCAAGACTTATATGTTTCAACCAATCGTTGACACACCAGATCCTTTCGAGAAAGCTGAAAGTTATGCTGCTCACCACGAAAAAAATTATGAGGCCCAAGTCGGCCGTGTCGGTGTTGACGTTGAGGCCATCTATCAGGCCAAAAAATACAGAAATGGTGACTACAAAGCAGATATAAAAAAGACCCTCGACCACACAAAAGAAATCACCGCCATTTTAAATGGCCATAGAAAAGAACCCCTCTCTTCTGACTGGCTCCCTATTTCCATTTACTGTGAAAAATGTAACCGCGATAAAATAAAAACCATGAGCTATGATGGCAACCAAACCGTCAGCTACGAATGTGACCTCTGTGGCCACAAAGGGGAGGAAAACCTTGAGGAAACCTCAAGAGTCAAACTCCCTTGGAGAATGGACTGGCCCATGAGATGGGTCTACGAGCAAGTGGACTTTGAGCCAGGTGGGAAAGACCACTCCTCTGAAGGGGGAAGCTTCACAACCGCCAAAGAAATCGTCGCTCAAGTCTACGGTGGGAAACCTCCTATCTACCTTCAATACGAATTTGTCAGCATTAAAGGTGCTGGGGGAAAAATGAGTAGCTCCTCTGGGAACGTCATTACTCTTAAAGATATCCTTGATGTCTACGAGCCTGAAATGGTCCGTTGGATTTTTGCCAGCTACAAATCAAACGCTGAATTCTCAGTCAGCTTTGACCTCGATGTCATCAAAACCTATGAGGACTTCGATAGACAGGAAAGGCTCGCCTTTGGTGTCGATAAAGGTAACGAGAAAAAAATGGCCATGGCCAAAAGAGTTTACGAGATCTCCTCTGTCGGAGAAATCCCCACAGAAATGCCTTTTCAACCAGCTTTCAGGCACCTTTGTAATATCCTTCAAATCAATAATGGCGACATTTCAAAAGTTCGTGACGCTTACGCCGATCAAATGAAAAACGAAAGAGACGAAAGAAGGCTCAAAGAACGCTCTGAAAGGGCCCTTTTCTGGATTAACAATTATGCCCCAGAAGAGTTTAAGTTTAAAATAAATGATAAGGCCCCTCAAGTTGAGATGACCGACCCTCAAAGAGACTTCCTTAAGGAATTCCAGGTATTTCTCAATCAGGGATGGGACGGCCTTCAAACGGATAAGGAACTCCACGAAAAGCTTTATGAAATGATTCATAAAGTAGGCATTGAACCAGGTGAGGCCTTCCTTCTTCTTTATGGAATTCTTATTTCAAAAGAAAAAGGGCCAAAACTTGCTGGCTTCATGAGAATCATTGGAAAGGAAAAAATTCTTTCCCTATTAGGAGATGTTCTTTAAATGGAAATCTATTCACAAAGACGAGAAAAACTCTTCTCCCTTTTAGGAGATGGAGCAGCGATTATTCCTTCTGGAGTGGAAAAAATAAAGTCCTTTGATACGGGCTATCCCTTTAGACAGGACAGTAACTTTAATTACCTAACAGGCTTTGAAGAGCCTGAATCACTCCTTGTTTTTTGTCCCCAAAACCCAGAGGGAAAAACCGCCCTTTTTCTAAGGCCAAAAGATAAACTGGCAGAGATGTGGGAAGGAAGAAGAATGGGCCTTGATAAGGCCAAAGAAGTTCTTGGAGTCGACCTCGTTTTTTCTATTCACGAGCTTGATAAAAAGCTCCCAGAGCTTCTAGAAAACCACTCAAAGCTTTATCTCGATCTTTTTTCCAACAGGCCTTTAGTGGATAAGGCCCTTAGGTATCTCACGAAGCTTGCCGGTAGGAAAAAAAGCAAAATTATCTCTCCACAAAACCTCATTAATCTCCCTCCACTGATAGGTTCAATGAGGCTTAGAAAAGACGCCACAGAAATTGAAAACATTAAAAAAGCAGCGGAGATTTCCGGGAAGGCCCATCTCGCCGCTATGGCCTTTGCTGGGCATGAAAAAAATGAATACGAAGTTCAGGCCCTTATGGAATATATCTTTAAAAAAGAAGGTTCCCAGGGATCGGCCTACCAATCCATCGTCGCCGGGGGAAATAACGCCAATGTTCTTCACTATATAAACAATAATGAAGTTCTCAAAAAAGATGACCTCCTTCTTATTGATGCCGGTTGTGAAGTCAATCTCTACGCTAGTGACATCACAAGAACTTTTCCTATCGGTGGCCGTTTTTCGGCAGAGCAAAAAGAAGTTTATCAAATTGTTCTTGAGGCCCAGAAAAAGGCCCTTTCCCAGTCCAAAATAGGCAATACGCTCACTCATAACCATGACGCTGCCACAGAGGTCCTCGTTCAAGGTCTCCTTGACCTTAAAGTTTTAAAAGGAACCCTTTCTGAGCACCTTGAAAAGCAGTCCTTTAAAGACTACTGGCCACACGGAACAGGCCATTGGCTAGGTCTTGATGTCCATGACAACAGCCCTTACGTCAATGAAGAAAAAAGCGATATTGTCTTTGAAGAGGGTATGATTTTTACCATCGAGCCAGGTCTTTATCTCCCAGCGGAAGACTCCAATGTCCCTGAAAAACTCAGAGGTATCGGTATCCGTATAGAAGACGATGTCCTCATCACAAATAATGGCCATGAGATCCTTACGCATCATGCTCCTAAGGAAATTGAAGCGGTAGAAGAGGCCTGCCAAAAAAATTATAGAGACTTTCTTTAGTCCGAGTTAAAATGGGGGGAAAGGAACCCCCATGTTTATTTTCATCGCCTTTTTTTTAAGCTTTTCTCTCTTTGCAGATGAGTTTTATCTCGATTACCCAAACTGTCGGGTAAGACTCGACAAAAAGACCATGTCTCTCGAAAAAGATCTCCTTTCTGTTCTCAAAGACCGTCTCAAAATGAGAAAACTTGATTTTAAAGCAATGCCTCCTTCAAACAGAATTGGAATGGAACAACTTTACTTGGAATTAGAGAAAAAAATGGTGGGCCTTGGGTACTACAAAAAATGCCAAATGAAGCTTACTCTTTTTGTCACAAAAAATGATTACACCAACAAAAAGCGGGATAAAAAGCTCTTTGTGAAGGCCATTAGAAGGCAATATCCCCGTCTCACTTTAGAGGGAAAAGAAAGGTGTGTTCTCGCTATAAAGGACCTCTTTGTCCACGTTCCACCTTGCGGAAGGAGACCCCCAAAAAAAAGACGCCTATTGAATCCATAAATGCTTTCTTTTAATCACAATCTTTTCCCCTGTCTGTGAAAGGGCCAACACACCCCTTTTTTTAAACTTGAGAACCTTATAGTTTTGATCAAAAAGAGCATATCCTTTTTTATTCATAAGACGGGATTTTTCGAGCTTAATACTCCCACAAAAGAATTTCTTAGTTATAGAAGTGTTTGAAACCCAGCCCTCAACCCCATCAGAGTCCTGAATTTTAGACCAGCCATCTTTTTCTTCTAAAACCTTTAAAGGAGAGTAAAGCATAACTTCCCAAAGCTCAGGAAAATGGACCCCAGGGCCTTGTCTTAAGGTTCCTTTAGGCCCTGAAAGACAGGCCGCTTCTACAAAAGAGGTTATAATAAAAAAAATAAGACTTTTTTTCATAGGCCTATTCTAACTTAACAAGAAAAGTTTTTAAAGGTACGATTGGCAATTTAAAGGGGCAATAATGAAACCACTTAACGAATGGTTAACAGAATATGGGGAGAGTCACCAGAACCCCACCAATAAAAAAATCCATAATTTTGCGGTTCCGGCCATTATGTTTTCCATTTTGGGCCTTTTTTGGTGTATTCCAAAACCAGGTTTTTTCCCAGAGCATTTTCTTTTCAATTGGTGCACCCTTTTTGTTTTACTCACAACTGTTTACTACTTCCTCCTGGGAATCTTTGTTGCAGTTGGTATGATTTTAGTGTCTATTTTGATGATGGTTGGAATCTATTTTATTGAAAGTGCAGCGCTTCCTCTCCTGCCTGTTTGTATTGCACTCTTCATTGTCGCTTGGGTTTTTCAATTTATCGGGCATAAGATTGAAGGAAAGAAACCCTCATTCTTTGAAGACCTCCTGTTTCTTTTAATAGGTCCAGTCTGGGTGGCCAAGGGCCTTTTTCCATTTCTTTTTAAAAAGTAAAAAAAGTTTATTTAAAAATAAAAATTTTTGTTGGAAGAAATCCTCATAGATAAATTTTAAACGCCGATTAAGTTCCATGGGACAAAGGAACACTGGCTTCAGCAAAAATTCACTCGCTTTATACTGCTTTAGGCTCATTTTCCAAGTTTATTTTGCTTTCAATATTATTATGACTTTATTCCAAATGTACGCTGAATATAAATCTGCCAAAACAGATATTCTTGGAGAGTTAAAAGTAACAAAAAAGTCCTTTGTCAGAGGGCTTACAGAAGCAGTGTGGAACTTAGATAACAATCAGACTCAATATATAGGTGAAGGAATATTTGATTTACCTTTAATAAAAGCTGTCATCGTATACGATCATAAAGACAAAATTTTGTTTTCTAAGCTTGGAAAAGCAAAAAAAGAAAGCGAAATTAAAAACTCTTCAGAAGGTTTCTTTTCCTATGAATTTCCCCTTCTTAAAATGGATAAAGATGGAAAAAAAATAGGCACAGTAAAATTGTTCTCAAATCAGTGGGTCGTATTAGATAGGGTAAAGTTAGGCTATTTAATTTTAGTTATAGTTGCCATTTTAAAAACAATTCTTCTTTTTGTTCTTTTCTTTTGGGTCTTCAAAAAACGGTTAATCGAACCAATTACATCTTTAGCAGACCAAGCGGAAAATATTAACTTTGACGAATTAAATGAGGTCTCTCTTGATTTAAAAAATAAAAAAAGAAATGAATTAAATATTCTTGAAGAATCAATAAACAGGATGGTGAAAGGGTTAGAGTTATCAAAAAAAGAAACTTTAGAGTCTTATGAAAAGATAAAATATATGAACAAAAAACTGGAAGATAATAACTTTAACCTTGAGGAATCCATTAAGGACAGAGTCAAAGAAATTAGCGAATACATGGATAATATGAAAAGTGCAGTATTTTCTATTGACTCTAATCTTAAAGTTTTAAACCCTGTCTCTAGTTATGCTCTCAATTTATTTGGAAGAGATATCGCGGGAGAAAATGTATTAAAAGTTCTTTTTTCTCATCTTCAACCTGGTTCACGTGAATTTATAGATTTAACATCATGTTTTGGACTAACTTTTGGCGCTGACTCTCTTCAATTTCTTATGGTTGAGAATAATTTCCCTAAAAAGGTTAAAATTTTTCGGTCAGGGAAAAAAGGAGAAAGTACTTTAAAGGTAACTTATTCACCTCTTATGAAATCTGATGATAAAATTCATAAGCTTATGATCATTGTTGAAGATATAACCAAATATGAGTCTCATTACAAAGGGGCATTGAACGATCAAATTAAATTTAATTACATTAAAGAGTTATTGTCTAAAAAATCAAAAGTGAAAATAGTCAAACTGATTGAGGAGAGTATAAAAGAATCCATGGATGTATTGGAAGACTTTATTTCACCAATTTCCGATACCTATTCAAAAGAATATTTTGTAACAAAAACGATCGAGCTTATTAGGGATCTAAGTTCAAGGCTTAAAGATATTGAATCGTTAAGTGAAAGTATTGATAGTATTATACCGGATCTTACGGGTTGGAAAAATCACTTATTAACTAGTGAGCGTATGAACCCTCAGCTAGAGGCCACAGAAAAGGTTTGCGAGGTCATAGAACAAATGAGCCTTTGTGCCCAAGCATTTAGTACTGTCACTCCTTTTATTGCTGCGGGTAAAATTGAGTTTAAAATTAAAGAAGGGGTCATTCAATTCCTCGCTGATAAAAAAGCAGACATCGATAAGGTTTATAAAAATATTTTAGAATATATCTTTCTCATAAGAACAATTGACCAGATCGATGATAAAAAGCTCGTTAAGGCCGTTGGCATGGCCAGACTTTATCCTAATTTTAAAGAAACAATGAATCTCATTTACCAAAGATCAAAATATATTTCTTTTATTTATAAAATTCAAATGAATATTGAAGGTGCTGATAAATACGGCCACCTGGCAAGTATGGTCAAAGGAATGCCAATTCAAGAGGCATTAAGCGCCACTGATTTAAAATATGGCCTTATCGATCCCTACGTAGATATTTTGGAAATGAACGTAAGCAAAGATTAAATTTTTACTTAAGTCCATGTCTTACTAAAATTTTATTATATTTACCATTCTTTTTAATTTTAGATAAACCTGAATTAAAAAGTTCGACAAGCAACTTATTTCTTTTAACCTTTTTAGAAAACCCTATATACAAATCTGCTGAAGCGATTGGAGGGTTGAGCGTTTTGTAGTTTTTATAATCTTTGGGCATTTCTTTTTTTAAATTGTAAAAGGCCACGACTTTAGAGGCCACAAATAAATCAATTCTTCCCAATTTCAATTTTGAAAACAATTGGGTGTGCTTGTTTACAGCTTCCTTTTTAAAAAAACCGGCCTTGTCAAAGCCTTTGGAGTACTGGTAACCCCTCATTACACCGACTGTAAGGCCTTTAAGGTCCTTTAATTCATTATAGTTAAATTTTTTGTCACCATATTTGAACAAAAATGTTTGGCTTTTGTATATAGGTTTAGGAAAGTTAAAAACTTTTGCTCTTTTTTCACTGAACCAACATCCAAAAAGCCCATCATATTTTCCTTCTGCTGATAACTGTTCAGCTCTTTTCCAGGGAAGGTAATTTATTTTCAATTCCTCTCCAACTTCTTTGAAAGCTTCTTTAGCTATTTCCGCGAGAATTCCTCCACCTTTGAGTTTATCTGAGTAAAAAGGTGGCCAGTGATCTGTCGCTAAGTTAACGGTAGAGCTACAAACTGAAGCAAAAAAAGAAAAAAAGACGATTAATAAAAATTTCAACGGATATCTCCCAATTAAAACAATGGACTATTCCATAAATTTTCATTGTTTTAAAAATAAAATCAATATGAGGAAGTGATGACTATATTAACGTGTAATTTCAAAAGAAGAATTTGTTATAACCCTTAGTAGTTCTCTTGAAAAAACCTCTTCCGACTTTATTTTACATTCCAGAGAAAAGGGAACAAACCTCGAGGTTTCCATGCCTTTTTTACCCGTGGCAAAATCAACAAAACTATAAGAGTAGACTTTAAAGTCCTTATTATTTTGAAGCATTTCTGCTCTTTTGACAGGTATTGATATCCCTTTGGGAACGAGTGTATCTTCGTTAAGTTTAAATTCAATTCGAAAAAGGCACCAACTGGTATCCTTTAAAGGAGGAAGATGACTATTTGTTATTTTTCCTTTTTGAAAAATTAGAGTCCTGGTCATCTCATAACCATCCAAAGTGTAGTATTTAAAAAGAAGAGGCCTTTTAATTTTTACAACGACACCTTTTCCACTAGTGGGAATACCTTGTGAATTGACTGTTGTTTTTCTTTTTGATGTGCAAAGAAGTTCTGTATGGGGAGAAACATTGAGTTGAAAGCTTTGTCTTGAAGGAGAGAAGCTTGTGTTTACGGTGACTTTTTTTCTACCGGAAAAAAGGCCGATATGAATAAGACCTTTTTTATTCCAAATAAGAATAGTCTTGTCTTTAAAGGATATTTTTTTTCCTTTTAAAGCGGTGGTATCAAAAGTAAAAAAACGAAGGTGATCCTTGGCCACAATTTGTTTTCCAACAGGGGCAATATTGAGTTGGCAATAAAAGTTCTTTCCCATGGCATCGGTTAAAAAAAGTGACAAAAGTAAAATAGTAAGGATTCTCATAAAAGAATAATAACATATAAAGGAAAACTTAAAATCTTATTTACGGCGGTCCTAATGTGATCGATCCAGTCGGGTATGGCGAAAAAGATAAACTAAATACCAAAAATATTATTCCGATAAGTCCTTGCAATTAATAAAGAAACTTTAAAAAGAATGAGATGGAACCTGTAATTAAAAAAGACACTTCTATTGCAAAAAAAATAACTTTTTTTGTGATTCTTTCAAACATCCTTGTCGGTTCGATCGTAATGTTTTCATCAATCCGTATGAATCAAGGTATTTTAACAAAAAAGTGGGATGCTCTTTTTCATATTATAAAAAATTCAAGTGCCGGTGCTTTGGGAGAAACTATTTATAAGGAAAATGAAACCCAAATGGAGTCTTTGTTAAAAGGCATTTTCAGCTCTTCCAAAAATTTTCGAACGCTCTATTTAGAACGTAAAGAAGATGAGAGGCATTGGGTATGTTCTACTTCACCAGCGTTTCTATCTCATTTTAAAGGAAGATCGTGCAATGAGGTAATGAAAAAGGACGTAAAAAAATGGTTGCCCACAAAAAAAGGTAGGGTTGAAAAAATTGAGGTTATCGCTAAGGGCCTTGATCAGAAAGAGTTAATTGCTTATTTGAACATTTACGCCAGTTTAGATGAATTTACTCGAAGTAGAAATAAAATAATCAAACAGTACTTTCTCCTCATGGTTTTACAGGTCGCTGTTATTTCTTGGTTAATATCTTACTTTTTCCAAAGGTTTGTAACAAGACATCTTAAAAAAATGACCGTCTATGCTGATAAATTAAGTTTAGATAAGTTAAAAATAAAAGACCTTACTTTAGATAGAGTTGAAAAAAATAATGATGAACTGGAAAAACTTGTCTTATCTTTTAATAAAATGAAAAGTAACCTTCAGGTTAGTCACGATAAATTGAAAGACTATGCAGATAATTTAAAAACAAAAGTTAAAGATGCAACTGCTGAAATCGAAGATGAAAAAAATAATGTTTCTATGCTTTTAAATAACATGAAAACTTCTGTTTTTGCGATTGGAAAGGATTATAAAATAATTCGTCCTGTTTCTGAATATTCAAAAAAAATATTCAATAAAGATATTGTTAATCAAAAGGTTTCAGATGTTCTTTATTACAATATAAAAAAAGGGACAAAAGAATATAATGATCTTATCAATGTAATGAGTTCTATCTTTGACCAACCAGAAATCCATTATTTATCTCTTGAAGATGATCTCCCTAAAATAATAACCTTACCTGATTTGGAAAATGAGAAAGGGAAAACCCTTAAGCTAGATTATTCACCTCTTTTAAATAATAAAGGAAATGTTGAAAAACTTATGGTCATGGTTGAAGATGTGACCGAATCAGAGGGAAGTTTTAGAGATGCTAAAGTTGATCAGATAAATTATCATTTTCTTAAAGAGATTACCTCTTTCAAAAAGAAAAAAGACTTAGCAAAAAAGGTAGAGTTGGCCATTGAGAAAACATTTAAGGTTTTGGATGATTTTGTATCACCTTTAAGTGATACTTATGATTACAAGCATTTTAATGAAAAATTAAAAATGTGCTATGTGTCCCTTCAAATAGACTTACAAGATTTACCGGCCCTAAAAACACAAATGGATAATTTTTATGAGGCCGGAATGCATATGAGTCCTCATGATAAAAAAATAAACTTCCAACTTAAGTTCACTTCTATTACTTGTGATATTTTGGACTCAATTTTAAGGTACTTTTTTAACTTGAAGTTAGTTTATCCTGTCGAATATGAATTAAACAGTCAGTTTATTGGCAAAATTGTGGAGAAGATCAAGGATATTGAAAAAATATTTAAAAACCTTTTTGAATATGTATTTTTGGTCAGAGAGGTTCACAATATAGATAAAGAAAAACTTCAAAAAGTCGTACAGGTTGCAAAGCTTTATCCTGAGTTTGAAAGAACTATTGACTTGATTCACCAACGCTCGAAGCTCCTTTCCTTCTTTCTTAAACTTGTTATGTTAGATGATGTATCATTGGCCTATGAAGATCTTTCCGTATTAGTTAAACAAATGCCAGAAAGATCCAGGTTAAATGAGTCAATAATAAAACATAATTTAATTGACCCTTATAAAGAAGTTCTGGAAAAAACCAAAGATATTGATAAGAAACTAGGTCAAAATTTTTCTGAAAAATTTGTCTCGTAATTTTAAATGGTGACCAAAAAATTATTTAATTTTTATAAACTGTGCAGGAAAACCCTTATTTAAAAAGTCCATCCCAACATATTCCTTATTTTTGAAATGAAGAAGAAAATTCATATTTTCCAACGTATACCTAATTTTTGTTTTCTTATTTTTTGTTTCCAAAATAGAATAGTTGGAGTTAAGTGCTTTTAAAGGGTCAAAATTGGCATCATAGGCCATAAAATTAAGTTCTTTTTTATTCCCAATTCCTTTCTTCACATGCTCCATGACCTTTTCATCGGAAAGAAGTCCCTCTTTAAAACGAATATTTCCAGAGACTCTTTCCCCCTTAAAAAGACCATTCACTTTATAGTCATTCCCCTTGGCCTTTTTTAAAATAATATTATTGTAAGTGACCCCATTTTCTTTCAGGATATAAAAGCCCTTAACGACTTTGTCATTTTTGTCCACCTCCTGAATGATCCAGGTATCAGTATAAACGATGCCTTTTTCCTCCGTTTTTAAAACTAAAAAAATATGATTGTGAAAAACCTTTCTTCCCTTACCCAGATCAAACTTTCTTACCTGGGAATGCCCAACATGCCCCTTATTTATTTGAATACGAAAAATTTCATTAGATCTCAAATGGTCAAAATTTCCATTTTTGGGAACAAAGCTATTTAAAAGAGTTAAAAAAGCATCTTCTGCCAACTTTGAATATCCAACCTGATTATGGATACACCGGATATTAAAATTATAAATATTTGAAATATAGATTTTTGAAAGACCTACCACCTTTTTTCCTGGAGCTTCATAAAGATAATTAATACTTGTATAGGGAGATCTTTTTCCCCTCCCGACTTTTAATTGATTGATGCCAAGAACCTCTAAATCTTTAAAAAAAGCATGGATTGTCGCCCCTGAAAAACTCGACCTTGTAATAAAACACATGAAAGGACTTTTTGGACCTATATTGGACTCAAGTCTTTGAATGCCGTTTCCAACAGTGTTAGAAATAATCTTATTATCCACACTTGGCATCCTTAAACTCCCAACAGGAGTTTCCACTTTATAGGCCTTGGGAAGAGGCATCTCTTTTTTTAACTCCTCTTTAAGAGAGAATTTCGCCTCCGCAACAGAAAAAAACAATATTAATAGGACCCATTTCATTGTTTGCTCCTGGAAGCATACTAACTTAAATTCTGTTTCAAAAAAAATCAGCTTTTACACAAAATTGTCTGGAAAATGTGTGTCCATAACATGGTAGAATGAAGGGATGAAACTACTAGTTATACTTTTTTTTATCCCTTTATCCTTTGCCCATCAACCAAGAGTTGTCGATAAAGGATTTGCCACAGAAAAAAAACCTTATATTGTTGAGGAACCTAATATTTCAAAAGCATTTTATGCCACATTATTGGGCCAACCTCATTTCTATAAAATTGATTCAGACAAAACGTTTCCTATTTACATCAATGTCTTAACTCCTGGTAAAAAAATAAAACCTCCCTTTTCCTTCGAACTTTTAGACGGCAATAAAAAGGTCCTTAAATCCTTCAACGGCAAAGACCACGAATGGAAAATCTTCTACGAAAAATATGGCCGGCACTACTATAGAATGGGACCAGAGCTTGGAAAGAAGCATAAAAGCACCATGGACCTTCCCAAGGGAACCTACTACATAAAAATATTCTCTGATTCCAACAAGGGAAACTACGTCCTGGCCGTCGGGCAAAAAGAAAGTTTTCCCATCACCGAGATTTTTAAAACATTCTTTACCATGCCCACAATAAACTCAAGATTTTTTAAAGAAAAAGAAGAGTAGTCACTCCCCAACTCAAAAGACTCATGACAAATAGGCCCCAAAAAAAAGTCCTCGCCACCTTCTTATTTTTTTCGATACCTTTTCTCATGGATTTAAAATTAAAATAAACTCTCTCTTTTGTTTTAACTCCCCCTAAAAGAATGGTCTTTTTTTTCTGGGACTTTTTTAAAATAGTAAAATAAAGAACATCTCCTTCTTTCACTTCTTTTTGAAACCTCTTCCACGGAAAATAAGAAAAATACTCCTTCTTTATCTCAAGACTTTTTTTCACACCTTTTGCTTTGATTTCAAAACTATAAGAACGAACATTCCCAGACTTCTTTATTAAGACCTTAGACTTCACATAAGGCGCCTTAACAACCATCCACCAACTCTTATTAATTTTTATTTCCCGAAAACCTATCCTATAAAAAAAATAACCCGCGATAGGAAGCAAACAACTCATTAAAAAAAACAACGACTTTACTTCAAAGGACTTTAATCTTTTGATGTCAACCTCTCCGAGAGAGACTTCTCTTTTCTCGTGAAAATAACGTAGGTCAAACGGAGCCAGAATAAGGTTATAGATAAAATAACAAAAAAGATGACCTTTAAAAATAAGAAAGATCTCCCCTCCGCGTCTTTCATTTTATCCAAACTAAAGTAAATACTTTCACCTTTTCGAAGCCCACCTAACTGGGCACTCATATGACCGATCTCATCCTTTTTTACCGTCACATAAAGAACATCCCCAGTGGAAACTTCTTCTTTAAATGCTTCCATATTAAAGGAGTTAAAATAGCGATCAGGTAAAACGGAATCTTGATCTTTTGTATTCACGTAAAGGGACCGTCTCGTCCTAGGGCCATAACCACCAGAATGAACCTTCTTTTTTTCAACGTTTGAACTTTGATAAGTCACTTTAAGCTCAGTCCATAAATCTTTTTGAATATTGACTTCTCTAAAACTCA
>JAOMEV010000023.1 GCA_028346125.1 Bacteriovoracales bacterium
AATTCAAATGAGAAGACAACTTTTAAGCAAAGGAGTTGATCCTCTTATAATTGGTGAGCTAGGGTTTGGTTATTCAAAAAAAATAAGAACTCTCTATAAAACCCAAAAGCTAGACTGGAAGAAAAAGTCACTGGCAGAAATCAGAAACTCTTTCCCAAAAAATCTTAAAGTTCCAGCAGGGGACTTATTTGGAGACTCTTCCCTTTTTAGTAAAGACAATTCTCAAGTTGAAATTGCCCTTTTAGGTGGGGAAAAATCTTTTGTTGAAAGATATCGAACACTCTTAATGGCAAAAAAGTCGTTCCATATCACAAACCTTCATATGTTGGCCGATGAAACGGGGATGACTTTAGGAAACCTCATTTTAACAAAAAAATTTCAAGGGCTTGATATAACTCTTTACCTTGATGCTTTACTCCCATTTGTAGATGTTAGAGATTTTCATACAAGGGAAAATTCTTATAGGCTTTACCACAATTTCATGACCGCAGGAATTCCAGTTTATGGTTTTAGATGTAATTCAAAGTCAAAGCAACTTAAGCTTGAATTTAAGCATGGTTTAAAAAATAAAAATGAAACCATTCTCCATAGGCACCATGAAAAACTTTGGATTACAGACAGTAAAGAAATAATTGTTGGTGGCGCGAATATAACCAACAATTACCATAGAATTGAAGAAAAAGGGCGAAATGTCTGGAGAGATCAAGATATCATTATAAAAGGACAATCTCTCATTCAAGAAATAGAAAAAAGAACAAAAGAAGATATGATTTCCTTTTCTGAAAAGTATGGTGATCCTAGAGATGAATCTTGTTTTAACCCTTATAGTGTTGGTTCAAAAGAATTTAAAATTTTTTACATAGAAAACTCAAAAGAATATAGAAAGCCAAAAAATATTGAAAAATTTATGAAGAAGCATGCCTTTGCTTTAAAAAAGGTAGAAGACCTTAAAAAAGGTATTATCAAAGGAAAGCTTTTTAAGCCCCTCTTTCGCATGGTTAAAGAAGCTAGGGTAGTTTTCAGTTATCCTACAAAAAAAGAACTCAATATAGAAAATACTTATATTGAACTCATAGAAAACTCTAAAAATGAAATCCTAATGGCCAATTCATATGGAATTTTTTCGAAAGAAATGATTGACTCTCTTAAAAGAGCGGCCAGAAGAGGTGTTAAAATTAAGATTTTAAGCAATGGGCCGGAGACCAATGATCCTCCCATTGTTATGAACCCACTTTCACGTTCTCTTTACAAAACTCTTGCAGAAGAACTTTATGCAACAAGCAGAGAGATCGAGTTGTATGAATGGAATGGGAGAGAGAATGGGGATAAAGAAGGAGAAATTAAATTTGGAATGATTCACGCAAAATATGCAGTTTTCGATCGAAAAGTAAGCCTTGTCGGATCTTACAATTTTGACTCCTTAAGCAGAAACTTCAATACTGAAATGGCAGTTGTTTACGAAGAAGAAAAAATGGCCGAAAAACTAGTTAGTGATTTTTACAATCATGACCTTACTTTTTCTGAGCGAATTAAGTATGTTGATATGCTTAACTACCATCGGCCAAGAAGACCAGGACAAAAAGTGTTTTTAAAAATATTAAAAAAAATGGAACACATTCTTTAACAATAATCTAAAAGGATAGGAAAAAAGGGTTAAGAGGAAATATCCTTTTTTCCTATCCGCACCTTTAATAATTCCAAAATTTCAAAAAAAGACAATCGCGATGTCTTTTAGCTTATTCAAAATTTTATTCATAAAAGTATAAAATTTTAAACGATTAAGTCTTAAAAAATAATACTAAATTAAGTTATGGTGCAGCGCGCCCAATTATCTTGTATACTGCTAAGAAGCAATAAACAAACGCCCAAAGGGATTTGGCCATCACATGAATGGGAGATCGATATGAAAAAATTATTATTAAGCTTAACGGGCCTAATCACTTTGTCTGCTCTTGCAGTACAATTTGAAACAGGAGGCCCAGAATGTAAAATTACAATAGTTGGAGGTGGGCCCTCTGGTGTCTATACAGCTATGAGACTTGGTGAAAAGCATGGAAAAGATGTTTGTCTTTTTGAAAAGGAAAAAAAGTTGGGTGGACGCCTGAATGATATAAGAAAAAACCCAGAATCTGAAAAAGGACCTCTTATTGCAATTGGTGGCAGAAGAGTGATGAACTCTCAAAAGCTGATGTTTGATTTGGCCAATGAACTTGGTGTTAAACTTGAAAGGCCTGCAGAAAAGGCCGGCGAATTTTTATTTGCTCGAGGTCTCTACTCATCAAATAAGGACCAATTTAAAAGTCGTTATCCAGGCCTACCTATAGATCTCAAAAAAGGAGATTTTGAGACGCAGCTTCTTATGAAGCTTTTTAAGAGTCCTGAAAGAAAAAAGATTAAAAGTTATCCAAGTTTGAGATCTTATATTGAAAGTGTTGTTGGGACAGTTGGATTTAACTACTTGAAAGATATGAGTCGATTCAGAGGAGATTTTACGTATCCCTTAAATGCAGAAAGTTACCTAGATTGGCTGGAGGAAGAATTTGATGTTTGCTGTACAGCTTACTACGCTGTTGGTGGAATGACTTCTTTTGTTAAAGGTATGGAAAAAAAAGCTAAATCTTTTGGTGTTCAATTTTTCATGTCAGAACCAATCTATTCAATTAATAGAGACTTCGTTTCTGGTTACAATCTCATAACAAGTAAAAAAAGCTTTGATACAGAAAAGGTTATTATTGCAGTTCCACCCGTTGCACTTCCTAAAATTAAAGGAGACGTCGTTGATTCCATCATAAAGCAATCGGAATTTAAGTCTCTTATTGGAATTAAAGTGGCAACAGTGACTCAGTGGTTTAATAAAGCATGGTGGAAGGGTATAAAAAGGCTTTCAGATAATAAAACAATATGGAGAGCAGTTACAACTGATAGCTGTATCAACTCAATAGAGATTCCTCAAGAACCATACCTCATCAATGCAAAGGCAATCAGGACCGTTTATAGTGATCGACGTGAATGTGCTGAACACTTTGCATTTCTATCAAAAACCAATCCTAAAAGGCTAGAAAAAGAAGTTCATGATGGACTTAAGCACCTTTTCGAAGAAAATGGTATCACAATTCCCGTTAAAGTAAGTCATCCGACAAAGACAGTGTTCAAGGAATGGAAAGCAGGTTGGTATTGGATTAAAGCAGGATCAAAGCATACCAACAAAGACGTTTCAACTTGGGCAGCAAATCCTTTACCTGGGGAAAGTGTTGGCCTTGCAAGTGAAGGTTATAATCCACAGAGGACGGCATGGACAGATGGGGCCATCCAAGCGGCCATATATCTTTTAAATAAGCAATATGAAATGAATATCAGTCTCTAAAATTAAAAAAATTTAAAGGAAGGGAAATTAAAGTCCCTTCCTTTGAGTTTAAAAAAAAAAAAATCTGTAAAGAAACCCAATTCTAGAAAAAAAATTAATACAAAATTTTTTTAATTTTATCTGACTTGTATACTTTTATTTTTAAATCCAGAGAATTGGTATTTTTTACTTAAAATTTGTAGCAATCAAAAAAAATGTTTTAATATAAGTACGTGAATTAATTAAAATGGAAAAAAGATGAATACAGTAAATGAAAATAGAAAAAAAGTTTTGGTTGTAGAGGATATCATTCAGGAAAGAGATAGAATTATTGGTTTTATAAAAGATAAATATGAAGTGGAGCATGCAGATAATGGTCTTGCCGCTTTGGAAATTCTTAAAAAAGATGTGCCGGATGTGATTATCCTTGATCTGGAAATGCCGATTATGGGAGGGATAGAATTTTTGAAGAAATGTTCAGAGAAATTTTCTTCTGTTCCAAAAACTTTAATATTGACAACAAAAAATGATTATTCAAGTAGAAAAGAAACAAAAGAAGAAGGCGCTGAATTTTATATGCCAAAACCTGTAGATGAATCTAAGTTATTAATGATCTTGGAATTAATGCTTTCAAAAAAATAGAGCATTTTAGTCTTCCAATTCCTCTATTTTTTTAAAGGGTATAATAAGGTGATTTTCAAGAGAGGCCCTTGTTAATTTGTCTTTAGAGGGCATGTGTTCTAATAAGTCGGAAAATTGTGAGTATGTTTTTGAACTTTCTTCTTTTTTTGAAAAATTAAGTAAATAAGATATTAACTTGGCATGAACTTTAATCCTAAAAATTGAGTTATCAAATTCCCCATAGAGTTTTGCTTTTTTAGGGGCATTAGCTATATTTTTATCATTGAGTGAATCAGTATTTCTTACAAGGAAGACATATTCTAAAAGGTTACTCATCACTATATTGAGATTTTTTCTTTTATCTTCAATACTAGCTAAAATAATTTTAAAGATGTTATCAGACTCTAATATGATACTTTTATCGGATAAATAATTGAAAATGTTATAATACTTAATGAAGTAATCTAAAATAGAGACACCTTTTTCAATGGCCCATATTTGTGCTTTGGAATCTTTAATATTTTCTTTATAACGAGTCTCTTCCTTTAAGATATAGATTAACTGTTGAAGGTTATCTAATTTTTTTAATTCTCCACTTTTAGATATTGTAAAAATAACTTCAAGTATAGATTTTAGCTTATTCAAATCGTTATTTTTCGATTTGAATAATATGAGTTCACCTAATATAGAAAATAACTTGGTGATGGCCGTGCAGGATTGGATAAAAAGTAATTTTTTATTTTTATAATTAAGAATCTCTTTCATGATTATAAGTTCAACTGTTGATTCTTTATTACTGGTATACTCTTGCTCGATTCTGGTAACGTCATCAACAATAATCATTAATTTATCAACAGCTTTTTCCTTATAAATCGGAGCATAGTTAATTTCCAAAGCTTTTCCAAAAGGATTCATTTCATCTGGTTGGATGACTTTATTTGGAAGGTGTTCTTCAGAAGCGAAATAGTTCATTTCATCGCCTCCAAAAAGGAAAGGCCATATTGATTTTAAATCCTCTTTTTCTTTACTTCCCTCTTTGAAATGGAAAAACAGGAGTTTGAGAAAATTTTCGCCGACAATACTTTTACCAAAAACGACTTCTGAAAATGGGGAAATAGGTGTAATTATTATTCCCAATTTATCTACACAAAAAACGGCCTTGTTGATATTGGAAAACATTATTCTAGTTGTTTCTAAAGAGATATTAAGCTCTTCTACTTTTTGTTTTACTTTGTCTTCTAAGTTAGAATTCAAGTTATGCACTTCTTTGTTTAGGGACTCAAGTTCTTTGGCTTTGACCTCATTTTTTTTAAGGGTATAATTTAGTAATTTTTCATTTTCTAACAACTCTTCTTTTGAAACGTATAGGTGTTCGATCATGGAGTTAATTGATTCTTCCAAACTATTGAGTTCATTTTTTTCTTTTTTATTCAATTTCGCATCAATAATTTTTAAGTCTTTGAAATTTACCTCTTTGGCCAATTTCGTTAGGTTAAACAAGGGAATATTTAAGAGGTTTTTAAATGTATAGAAAAACAGAAAGAAAAGTAAAATAGTTTTTAAAATTGCAATTGTAATTAGAAGTGAAAAACCAACTATCACTCTACTTAAAACGAAATCTGAAGAAGAGTATATTTTTATGTGTCCAACGACCTTAGAGTTACGGAGCATTGGAGAATTATATACAATGGGGTTATTTTCTTTTTGAAGTTCAATGACCTTTCCAATCGTAATTTTTTTATTTTCGTTGTTTGTGAGTTCAATTCCCTGAATACTTGAAATTGACATCATTTCTTTTAAGATTTTGGCCGTTTGCTTATTATTTATTATGTATAAAGCATTTGCTAATCCACTTTCAACAGCGTTTTTTTGGCCAGCTAACTCTTCTTTAACGTCATCTCTGGCACTGATAAATGTAGATATCATTTGGATAACCGTTAAAATAATTGTAACGGAAAAATATATCCCAAAAATAATTTTAAAAAGTTGTTTTGAAACAGATTTATTTTTCAAAATAATTACCTTTATTCTTATTTTTTATCGGTAAATGAGAGACAGAATTAAAAAAAATGGAAATAGTCAGGTTTTAGGCTTGCTTAAGAAGAATTAATCTTTTTTGGGAATTTTTATAACCGTTCCTGTACCTTTTCCTAAAAGAGAGGTTATATGGATCGTGCCTCCAAGTTTCAGGATATTTGTTTTTACGACATCCATCCCTACACCTCGCCCTGACTGTTGAGAAGCTTCCTGTTTTGTGGAAAAACCTGGTTCGAAAATAAAATTTATTTTTTGTTTATCAGTATAATCTTGTGATTCGTTTGCAAGGCCTTTTTCAATTGCTTTTTTAAATATGAGCTCCGGATCTAGACCTTTTCCATCGTCTTTTATGTAAATGATAAGGCCTTTATCATCGTCTTTGATTTTTAGACTAATGCTCCCATTATGTTCAATTCCATGGTCACATGAGTTTTGCATAATGTGGATAATACTTTCTTTTAGCAAAAGGGTCTTATCCCTTTCTAAAAAAAACTCATCACCTTTAATTTCGAGGTCGATGTGTTTACCCAGAACATTTGCTAAATTGTTTACAATTTTCTTTAAACTTAAAAAGGTTTGCTTCAATTCATATTTATCTAGATTTTCGATAAGTGTTAAATAATTTTTATCTTGAAGTTGAGAAAGGGCCTCCATGGCCTTTTCTTTGGCAAAGAAAAATTGATCTCTTGGGATTTCAATGACCTCCACTTCTTCTGAGTCTTGCTTTTTATCAAATTCATAAATTTCTTTGTAAAGTTCAATATATTGGTTTATGGAATTATTTAAGTTATCAATGATACCCGAAAGGACATCGGGCAATAAATCTTTATCTATAGGAAATTTTATTAAATCATCGACTTTGTTTTCTAAAAGATGCGCCTCCTTTGTAATATAACTTAATCCGTACAAGTTAGTTAATCCTTTTATTGTATGAATACCCCTGAAAAAACCGTTGAGGTCATTTAATTTCATTGAGATTTCACATAATGAAATATTACTGTCTGACTCTTTTATAAAGTTTTTAATTTCACTTTTACTGTTTGATACAATTTCTTGAAGCATTTTTAATCTAACGAGTGACTTCTCTTCACTTTCTTTTGATTTTCTTTCCAGTTCATCAAGAAGCGTGACATCTTCGACAACGAGTAATATTTTTTTTGTAATATTATCTTCAGTGATAACTGGTGAAAATGAGAGTCTTAAGTGAGATTCTTCATTTTTATTATTTATCATTATTAATTTTTTAGGAAATGAGTTTTCAACACAAAGGTATTGAAGACTATCGGCACCAATACTAGACATGATACTAAACTTGACTCGCGAGAATTCCTCACCTTCATGGTCTAAATCTTTAAATAAAGTTTCAAAAATACTTTTTCCTATTACAGATTCACCAAATATTTCTTGGCAGTATTCTGAAACGGGCGCAATTATAATACCATCTTCAGCAATAGCAAAAACACCTTGTTTCATACTGTTAAGGAGTGTATTTGTATCATTTAATGTCTTTTGAAGATTCATAGTCGCATTTACAACCATTTCTTCTAGTACATATTTTTGATCGTTCACCGCTTTCCGCATATTTTTAAATACTTCACCGAGTTTTCCAAGCTCATCATTTTTTTCAGTATCGATAGGAAGGTCTTCATTTTCTAAATTTGATGCGGCCTTTGATAGCTTTAAAATAGGAACCACGTATGTAGAGGACAAAAATATATATAAAATAGTAACTATAATTATGCTTAAAAATATAAGTGTGGAGGAAAGTACCAATTTATTTCTTGTGATTTTTTTGATAACGGCATCTTTGTAAAAGCCTCCTTCAACAAAACCTAAAATCTGTTCCTTATCATTTTTCCCTTTTTTAATTATTTTAGATTTTAAAAATAAGATATTTGAAGCAATTCTCTTTTTCTTTTTTTCTATAAGTTTATCACCTTTCATATAGTCATCTTCAACCATCAATTCATTTTCACTATCTAAGATATTTATGAAAGCGACCCCTTTGTCTTGCTCTGTTTCAAAAACAAGATCTCTTAGAACTAAATCATCAAAGCTTTCTATAGGTTGGGAAGAGTTTGTGGCCACCATTTTTATTATGGCCATTGATTTATTTTTTAAAGCATTCATCAGAATATTTTCTTGGTCCTGAATCTGATATAACCCAAAAGGAAAGATCGTGAGCAGTAAAATACTGACAATACCTAAAGTGATTTTAAATCTAATGCCTTTGTGTAATAAATATTTTGTGATCTTTTCTTTCAAATCAACCACTGTAAATCCCCTCAAATTCTTTCAAATTGGCCGGAAAAAATTTTTTTGGAACACACTGTGGTTTTATGGTGAACTTTTTAATCATTAATAACCAACAATTAGTATTTAATACTTCACTTTTCTTTTCGGTTAAAAGAGGAGGAGAACTTAAAGTTTAATGAAAATTTTGGGAGTTTAATGATCCAATAATAAGTATTTTTTGTTTAAAGGGATCAATGAGGCAGGCGTTCAAAAACAAGTAATCTATTATTACTAGGCATTTCATAATCTTTTAAAAGCTTAAAGCCTGCAGCTGACATGGCCTTTGAGACATCCTCAAAGTTTCTGATTCCAGACTTTGGGTCTCTATCCTTAAGTAATTTATCAAACTCTTCGTTGCTGTCGGAAGTGAAGTTTCCACCAAAGTTAAATGGGCCATAGATAAAGGTTAAGGCCCCCTCTCTCAGTCTTTTTCCAAGCAACTTAAAAAGGGTCTTATTTTCTTTCCAAGACATAATATGTAATGTGTTTGCTGTAAAAACATAATCAAAAGATTTTTTTGGAAAATCATCAATGCCAACTTTAAATGTCTCAGGACCTTTAATATTCTTTAGTTTTGCATCTTTTAACCATTCCTTGATTCCGTTATGGTTTTCTTCTACGTCAGAGGTTACCCAATCGAGACTTGAAAATTTCTCTGCGAGATAAACAGCGTGCTGGCCGGTACCACTACCAATTTCAAGCAATAGCTTATTTTGTAAAAAGTATTGTTTTACAACTTGGTAAATGGGGTCTTTATTTCTATCAACTGCAGCAGAGTAGGGTTTATTCATTTATTATCTCTTTGTAATGGATTTAACTAGGGCCTTGAATTCTTCAATTTCTTCTTTGGTTGCATATGAGTCGTCTTTAGAAACCCTTTGCTCAAAACGTTTCAGTAAATCTAGGCATGGTGCCTTTAATTTATAAGTCGCTCCTTCGGAAATGGACTCTAATTTTCGTACACAAATCTCATCCATTATTTCAAAGTAGACCTTGCAAGTTGGTTCGCCTTCGAGTTCTTTTTCTACGAACTCCAAAAAATCAAACCAATCTAACTTTCTGTATTTTCTTATGATGTCCAATGCACTTTCCGGGCTATTGGGGTTTTTTTAGTTCTTCATCTGTTGGGAGAGGCTGTCCTGTGTAAGCGTGAAGGAAGGCCTCGCAGAGAAGTTCACTGTTTGTTGCATGTGTTAAATTGTTTATTTGGCGGCGAGTCCTTTCATTGGTCAAGATTTCTAAAATTGTATAGGGAATAGAGACAGTAACTTTTTTAACATTTGCGCCTCTACTTCCTCTTTCGACATAAGGACTAATGTAATGCCCATCCCATTCCATAAAATCTCCTTAAATTTTTTTTCTTCTATCATTCGATTACTCAAGGAAGTTTGTCAAATAAAGTTAGACGTCTAGACGTTTTTGCTTCTTGACTTCTAAATAACTTTTATTTAGCCTTGTGGATGTTTAGAGGTTTAGACGTCTAAAGTAGGATATCGAATGAAACTAAAATTATCAGGCCCTTTTATCTTAAAAACTGGGGAAAAAATAAAAAGGCCCCATTTGTTTTACAAGTGGGAAGGAGACAAAGACCTTCCAGTGATTGTTGTATTAGGCGGGATATCATCTGACAGTTTAGTCTCAGGAGAAAAGGGCTGGTGGAAAGACTTTGTTGGCCCAAATGGTTCCATTGATACCAAAGCTTTCAGCATATTAAGTTTTGATTTTTTGGGGGGAAATGGAAAAAGTTCAGGGCCTAGAAACTCAAAGGAAAAAATGAGTATTCATACTGAAGACCAGGCCAAAGCACTCAGGGAGTTAATAAAATTCTTAGGTATTAAGGTTCATACTTTTGTGGGGAGCTCATATGGGGGAATGGTAGGTTTGGCCTTTGCCAGTCTCTATCCAGATCTCGTTGAAAAACTTCTTGTGATTAGTGCCTCTCACTATCCTAACACAAGGAGTATCGCCTTAAGAAGTTTACAAAGGCAGATGGTGAGTCTTGGGAGATCAAAAAAACTGGGTTTGGCCCAGGCCCGCTCATTGGCCATGATTGGATACCGTTCGGTAGAAGAACTGGAAAGTCGCTTTGGAAGAAAGAAATCTGAAAAAGGTGAGCACTTTTTAGTAGAAGATTACCTGAAGGCAAAAGGGCAGGAGTTTTCAGAAAGATTTCACCCGGATGCCTTTTTAAATTTAAGTGAATCGATTGACCTTCATTTTGTGGAGCCCAAAACCATAAGGATTCCGAGCACTTTTATTGGGGTGGATTCTGATCAGCTGGTCTTTTCAAAAGACATCAAGCGCCTTTCCCAAAAAATTAAGGCCCCCAGCACTTTTTATGAAATTAAATCTCTCTTTGGGCACGATGCCTTTCTCAAGGAAGTTGAAGTTCTTGGGAATATAATCAAAAAAGAATTAGCGAGGTAAAAATGAAAAGTAGAACACTCTCTGTTAAAGCAGGTATTGAATCAGATCAACAGTTTGGAGCAGTCATACCTCCAATTTATTTGTCTAGTAATTACACGTTTGAAGATTTGGGAAAACCGCGTTGTCATGATTATACTCGTTCAGGAAACCCCACGAGAGATCTTTTAGGTAAGGCGCTCGGTGAGTTGGAAGGGGGAAAGGATGCGGTGGTGACTTCTTCAGGAATGGGAGCTGTTACCTTATTATGCCATCTTTTGTGCCCAGGAGATCTCCTTTTCGCTCCTCATGATTGTTATGGTGGAACTCATCGTCTTTTTACTCATCTGTCAAAAAAGGGAAATTTTAAAGTTCTTTTTGAAGATCAAACTAAAAATAATATCCTCAAAAAGATTCAATCTAAAAGGCCGAAAATCCTCTGGATTGAAACTCCAAGTAACCCCCTTCTTCGTATTGTTGATATTGAAGAATTGTCGAAGGCCGCTCATTGTGTGGGGACAATCGTTGTAGTGGACAACACTTTTCTCTCCCCCATTCTTCAAAAACCACTTGAGTTAGGGGCAGATTTGGTTCTTCATTCAACTACCAAGTTTATTAATGGCCATAGTGATGTTGTCGGAGGGGCCGTCATTGGAAAAGACCAAGAGCTGGTCAATCAAATCTTTTGGTGGGCCAATTGTCTGGGGCTCACGGGATCTCCCTTTGACAGTTTTTTGACTTTAAGGGGGGTTCGAACTTTAGCACCTCGAATTTCTGAACATCAGAAAAACACCTGTGAGATCATCAACTTTTTAAAAACTCATCCCTTGGTTAAAAAAATTCACTACCCAGGACTTTCAAATCACCCAGGATATGAAGTTGCTAAAAAACAGCAAAAAGGGTTTGGCTCCCTTTTAAGTATTGAGGTTTTCGGAGGCCTTAAAAAAGTAAGAGAGTTCTTATCCAAGCTTAGGCTTTTTTCTCTCGCGGAATCTTTAGGAGGGGTTGAAAGTCTCATTGCTCATCCTGAAACAATGACTCATGCGGGAATGGAAGAAAAAGCAAGGCGAGAAGCAGGTATTACTGAAGGACTACTAAGAATTTCTGTTGGGATTGAGGACCCTTGTGATTTGATTGAAGACTTAAAGCAGGCGCTTGATTGTGCTCTTGAATCGCCCCAACCCCTAGAAAGTCTAGAACAATGTGAGGTATTCAATCAAATTTAATTTAGAGCTTTTCCTTTATTAAGAAAACTGCTTTTTTTCCGATTAGTTTACTAAGGAACAATCTAAATTTGGGAGAAAAATTGTGAGTAAATTACTAATTATGATCGCTGTTTTTTTGTATTCCTCTGTTGCTTTATCTTTGAACTTACCAGGTATGGACAACAGAATGAGGCGGATGGAAAACGAAAGATACTACAAAAAGACTTTCAAAGGGAAACGACTTGATATTTATGTTACAAATAAGGTTTTCAAGTCAGGTCATTGGTATTTGCATAGAAATCGAAAAACGTGTGACTACTGCGATTATGCTTATCCTATGGGAGGCGAAATAAAAACAAGCGTCTGGATAAGAAAAGTGGGGAACTCTTACGTTATGGATGGACCTCAAGTTTTTGAGATAGAAAAAGGAAAGAAATATCGACTTGTATTGGTAGAGAATAAATGGGGAAGAGATAATGTAGAAAGAGATGGAAAATCAATCCTCCTCTATAATCCTGCCTTTTGGTATGCCCTGTCTCTTAAGAAAAAATCGATTAAACGAAAAGTCCGTCATGATAGAGATGGGCTTCTTAAAGCAACACCTTAAGCGGCTTCGGCCTGTTTATCTTTCTGAGAAAGGGCCATCTTACCGGCCCTTCTTCCAGAAAAAACACAGTCAGCTAAAGAGAGACCGCTCACATAGGTTTGAGAAGTGAGACCGGCCGCACTTCTTCCTGCAGCATAGAGTCCTTCTATAATGGACCCATCTTCTTTTAAAACGGCGCCTGTTTCTTCATCAACTTCCAAACCACCTAAGGTGAGTGTTGGGCAGGGAAAAAGTTTATTATCAAGAAAGCACCTGACAGCATAGAAGGGGCCTTCATTGAGGGAAACCTTATTCTCTTTTGATTTACCCAAGGGGTCTTTTTCGGATTGAGAATAGGACTCAATTGTCTTTGAAAGTGTCTCTTCTATTCCGCATTTTTCAGCAAGTTTTTCTAATGTCGGAGCTCTTTTTCTATTGAAAAATAGGTTTGTAAAAGAGGTCGCCACTTGAAACCAGGTATGGGGTTCCTGAAGTGTTTGGCGAAGGGCCTTTTTCCAAACTGAGGAATTAAAAATAAGATAGCTTTTCCCCTCATGTTTAAGGACTATTTCATCTCCTATTGTTGCTCCGTAATACTCTTCATTACAAATTCTTTCACCTTTGAGATTGACAAGCACTCCTTGTGAAAATGATCTGGGGGGGACAAAAAACATCCACGCGCTTGCCCGCTCCATTTTTGATAATTTACCACCGGCCCTTTGGCCCATTTTTATACCAGAGCCATCATCAGCTATAGTGCCAAGAGGAAAACCTTTTTGATATTGAGGGATAAATTCTTTAACCATTTCCCTATTAAAAATATAGCCACCTGATGTAAGGATGACTCCCTTTTCCGCGTAGATGTTTTCTGTTTCTGAATAAGAGCTTTCTAAAAATAAAATGATTTTTTCAATTAAAACTCTGAAAAAAGGCAAATAAATTAAGACATACCTCAAAAGGGTCAACGTTTTTGAAAGAACATTGTGTAAAGTTGAGGCCTTTTCATTATTAATGGTCTGGACTTTAACTCCTTTGACCTTACTTTCTTCAACAATTAAGTCGAGGACTTTTGACTGGGTCTTTGTTTGGATCAAATCGTTTTTTTCTACTGCCATTTTAAGAGAATCAAAAAAAGTTTCTCCACTGAGTCCAGGCCCTTTTACCCTATGTCCTCTTGGAAATGGCTCCGAATGGGGGTAAGAAAGCTCATTTCCGGAAAAATAAAGATAATAAGATCTCGGAGGGTAGGATGTCTTTTTGGGGTAAAATTTGGGTGAGAAGGGAACTCCTTTTTCTCTTAACCAGTCAATGCTACCAGATGATTCTTCACAGAATTTTTTTAAGGTCTGGGAAGAAACACTTTCTCCCACTTCTGATTTGAGGTATTCATACATGTGCTCAGGGGAGTCTTGAACTCTGGCCAATTTTTGATAATAGGTACCACCACCAGCATAAATGACACCTCCGCTAATGGCCGTGGATCCTCCTCCTTTAAACCTGTCTATAAGAAGAACCCTTGCACCCTGATCAGCTGCTTCCAAAGCTGCAACAGCACCGGCCGCTCCAAAACCAACAATAATAAGATCTTTTTTGTCATCCATTTTACTCTTTTTCGGAAACCGAGAAAAAGACTAAAAAAGAGCTGTAAAGAATGGCATTAACGGCAGGTTATTCCGAAATATTTTTAAGAAATAAATCTAAAACTTTGTACCAAATCTTTCGAGAATTAAGAAAAGGGGGCCTTTATGCCAAAGATAGAAATTCTTCCAGATAATAAAAGTTTCGACATTGATGGGGACAAGAGTCTCTTAGAAGGTTCTCTTAAAAATGAAGTTCCTCACGTGAACGCTTGTGGAGGTAACGGAAAATGTTCAACCTGTCGTATATGGCTTCTTGAAGGTGTCGAAAATTGTGAAGCAAGAAATGAGACAGAGGAGGAAATGGCAAAGTCCCTTAAGTTTGGCCCTGAAATAAGACTTGCTTGCCAGACAAAAATTAAAGGTGATGTAAAATACCGAAGGTTAATTATTGATGATGCTGATTTAGAAATTACAAGCACGAGTCAGCCTATTGGCAGCGAAAAAGAAGTGGCCATTCTTTTTACAGATATCAGAGGCTTTACTTCATTTTCAGAAAAGCATCCCCCTTACGACGTTCTCTTTATTTTAAACCGCCACTTCAACCAAATGTCTAAAATTGTAGAAACCAATGGTGGGCTTGTCGATAATTATGTTGGGGACTCTCTTTTCGCTATTTTTGGTATGGAAAATGAAAAAGACGCCGTTTTTTATGCCGTTAAAAGTGGCGTTGAGATGCTTGAAGAAGTCGATAAAATGAAGGCTTATATGAAGGCCATGTACGGAGAAGATTTTGAAATAGGGATAGGTATCCATTACGGTAAAGTTGTGGCCGGAGAAATTGGAAGAGGCAAGAAGGTCAAAAAAACTGTAATAGGTGATAATGTCAATCTTGCAAGTCGTATTGAATCGGCCAACAAGCAGGCAGATACCAGGTTTTTAGTTTCTGAAGTCGTTTATGAAAAAGTTAAAGATGATGTTATTTCAGATGATTTTGTCCGCATAAAAGTGCCAGGAAAAGATAAGAAGTTCACTCTTTACGAAATCAATGGACTTAAAAAAAAGGCCTCTGATAATGTTATTCAAAAAGAGGGGCGTAACTATCAAAAAGTTCTTGATTTGGGGAACCTTCCTTCCAATACTCAAAAAGAGATATCTCTAAATAATAAAGATATTCTTCTTATAAATAATAACGGTGAAGTTTTGGCCATTGACTCCCGATGCCCTCACGCGGATCTTCCTTTTAAAGACAGCAAAATTAATGGTGATTGCCAAATTGAATGTAAATGGCATCATTCTTTCTTTGATATCAAATCAGGAAATGTCACAAAATGGTGTAATGAAGAACCCAATGAAGAAGAGAAGGCCAAGGAAATAAAGGTTTATCCCATTGTGATAGAAGGAGAGGATATTTTTATTTCTTTTGATTAAGGCCCTCTATTGAGGGCCCAATTAAAATTTCTTAGAATTGACTGGAAGGGTCCTTACCTTTTTTCAAAATTTTTGTAAAATCATCCACACTTATTTGAGGATTTCGACAAAGCTTATATCCAACAGCATTGTGTAATTTTATAAGTCGTGCTGTTTTCTTCACACTTCTTCCTGCTTTTTTACTAACCTTTGATAAAAGTTGACCTTTTCCTTGATAGGCCTCCAAAATAAGTCCAAGCATTCTACCTTTATTTGAAATATAGTCTTTATCCCAACCAGGAGAAACTTTTTTATACCAGGCCTTTCGGGCCTTAACCCCTTTGTTTACAAACCAACTATAGGCATTATCAAAAGGAATAATAGGAGCGACCATCATATCAATAACAACATAAAGAGGAACAATGGGGATTTGAGCAATTTTGGCCAATCCTTCTTTTGAATTTTTCCAATTATCTGATAGGGCCATAAACTGAGCGTATCCCCTTTCTTGACCAATTTTGTTATCAAGTTTAATTTTTAAGTTCATAGCAATTTGGATATCTCCGACCAAAGGTAGTCTACAGTCAGAATAGGCTTTAAAGCTTAGTAGAAATAACATGGCCAGTAAGATAATCTTTTTCATAGGATATACCCCTCGTTTGTTAAGTTATTATTCCTTATCGAAAAAATATGGAATTTCTTGAAAGAGAACATTAATTTTTTTTAATAATTAGAGAGCCCTTCTAAAGTCTGATAAAAAAAGTTTGTGAGTTAATTTTCTTAAAGGGAAACCGAAAAGTCCCACCCTATGAGTAAGAATAACAAGAACCTGATAAGATTTTTAAGAGATAATATTCGAAGTGAAGATTATTGAGTTCTGATTATTCTTGATGATTTAACTTAAAAAAAAGAGGGGGGAGGCCCCCCCTTTAAGATTTAGGAACATTGAGCTGTTTTAGCATTGCAAATATTTGATTTACACTGCTTGTTCTTTTCGCAGTATCCACCTTTAAGGCCTTTGCCGTCCTTAAAAATACATTTCCAGCTTCTTCCTACCTTATTCATACAACGGCCGGTATCACATTGTTTGTTGGTCCAGCATTTTTCTCCAGGCCATTTTTTTGAACCGTAGGCCATCGCTCGATCAAAGTCATTCTTGAAAACTCTCTTACAGAGTTTACTGGCAGCTCGATGGCTATCGAGGATAACGTTGACTTCTCTAGAGTTATACCAGGATTGTTCATCGAGATTGGCGGAACCAACGATGACAACCTGGTTATCTGCTACGAGAAATTTTGTATGGTTGTGGTTCCAGAATTTTTCATTGACGACAATTCTTTTTTCCACTCGGGTGCCTTTCCTATGGCCACTGATTTGACCCCCACGGGTTACAAACCATTTAACAGTGAGGGCACCGACTTTGCTCTCGTCGCCACCAAATTGTTTAATGAGTTTCTTTCTCTCTTTGAGAAGTGACTTCACAGCTTGAGAGTTTTTACCGGCCTCTTGAATTGGGCCATTATAATCTTGGTAGTTTTTGGAGACAACGATATTGACGTCAACACCTCTTGAAAGAGCTTCAAGGATTCCATGCATGAAGCCCCAGCTATTTAAGCTAGGAGTATTGATGTTGATATGACTTTTTGCATGTTTGAATATTCCAAGGAAGGCCGCATTTTGTGGGTTTTCCCCTTGCATGGACAAGACTTTTGCTCTCCATTTGAGTTTGTTGACCCAGGAGTTGAGTCTTCCCGCAAGCCTGTGCATGGACCCTGTTTGTTTTCCAACAACGCCCATATATGGTGACTTGACCCAACTTGTTGTATCGACGCCATAAACTTTGGGAAAACCTTTCAGGTTAACAAAAGGCTTTTTGTCGTAGGGGTATGCTTTGTCAGAATCGACATTGCCATTATATTGGGAAGAGAATCCCGCTTTTGTTCCGGCATTTTTATGCCAGAGATTGTAGAATTCATCTGCCATAGAAAGAGCAATCGGTCCATAAACGAGGAATCCGTGATCAACCATGAGTTCGTCATCTTTTCCTGTTCCAACTTCTTTTGCATGGTGATACCCAACAATATTGGCCCCTGTAACGACAGAAACTTTTCTGTCAATGATAGCTGTTTTTGAATGGCTGACAGCGAGCATTTCCCCATGCCTATGGCCTTTAAACTCGAGCCTTACATATTTAGGGTCTAATTTTCTTGGGAAATCCAATTGGTAATTTCCTAACTCTCTCCCTTTAAGTTCTCCATCAGAAAGGGATCCGCCTTTTCGTCCGCCTCCACGGCCGCCAATCATAAGTTCGAAAAAGTTTGCCCCTTTGGCCGAGCCAATAATATCGAAAATAAATCTTACGACGACGGGTTTTTTGGCGCCCATTTTTTTTCTTTTTTCTTCTAAATCAGAAATCGCCTTAAAGAGCATTTTGGCGCCTTTAGAAAAAATATCGAAAATAAAGGTTTGAACAAGAACTTCATGTTCAGCATTTCTAATAAGGTCGGCCATTTTGGAGAAAATTTCATCTCCACCACGGTAGGTTTTAGTCGAAACATATCCGTTGGACCATCTCATGTCTTTAGATAGTGTCCATCTATCGTTGGGAACTTTTTTTACATCCTGAGCAACAGAATTCATTAAGTTACTGATCTGACCTTTGGCCTGATACAAATCCCCGTCACAGAGGGAGCGTCCCTGACTTGAAAATAACTTTTGCTTTACAAGTCCTTTAAAGCTTTTTGCTTCAACTGTACTTATCAGAAGGGTAAGCATAAGGGTAATAAACTGAAATTTTTTTTGTTTAACCATTTGAACTCCTTATAAACATTTATTTAATTTTCTTAAAGATTTGACTAAAATGGAAGAGAAAAAAGATTATCTTTTTTAGTCAATAAATTTTAAAAACTAACACCTGACTTTTGAAATTAATATAATGATATTTGTTTGATCGAAATATCTGGTTAGATATTTTACGAAACTTTTTTTAAATATTACTCTTTGGTATTTGAAATTAATATATGTAAAATGTTAATTAACTTTTTATATCGTTGATTAAAATAACTAAGGAAATGTTCCTATGAAGCTTCTACTTTGCCTCGGTTTTGTTTTTTCCTTTATTTTTAATGCCAACTCAAATCTCTCACCAGAAATAATTGATAAAAACCTTGTAAGAATAAAGACTCTTCTTCCTAAAATTCGTGTTGTTATTCTTTATGGATCTCAAGTTTATGAAAATGCCATAAAAGAAGTTTCAACGGATAATGCTATAGATGCCGATCTTTATGAACAAATAAACCAAACGACATCTTATATACTAGGAATAGAAAAAGTTCTGGGAGATATCGAAAGTGAGGTCAAAGAGGCCCATACCTATTTTAATGCAACTAAAAATGTATCTTCATTAAAAGGGGTACTTGTTCTTTTATCAACGGAGCTTTTAATAAGAGATGTTTACTCCTTTCTCTTAAAAAAGATACATAATTATAAAAGGCTAAGGAATATTTTAAACAAAGGTGATAAGGCCTATAACATAGATAAAGATAGCCTTTATAAATTGTCCAAAAAATATAATTCTAGTTCACTTAAAAAAAGAATAGGGAAAGGTTTTAAAGTTTTTGAGGGCGCAAAAAAGGATCTTCCTTTTCTTTTTAAATATGATAATGGCATCATTTACCTCAGCCGAATTATAGAATCATCAAAAAACTATAAAAAAGGTGAGCTATATTACAATGATAAGGTAAAAGCAGATTTAAAAATAATTTCTAGTAATATAAAAATGGAATCTAAGAAAGGAAAGGATTTTGTTGTTAACACGGCCAATGATGTTCTTGGCGCCATTTCTGGCTTTGCAGGAAAAACTGTCCTGGCCTATCAGTGGAGGAAGGGCACCTTAATCAAAAATAAAGGGGTTGTTAAAAACCTTAAGTCTATTTTAAAACCTCTTGATGTGACCAATGCTAAAATCAGGTTTAAAGTTTCAGGTAAATTAATTCCAGGCTTTTGGAGCCATAATGGAATGTGGATAGGTAACGAAAAAGATCTAAAAGAACTAGGGATTTGGGATCATCCCAGAGTAAAGAAGCACCACGAAGATATAAAAAAGGGACACTCTTTTCTTGAAGCGGTTAAGACAGGTGTAACCCTCTCAAGTATTGAGCATTTTATCAAAAATTTGGATGATATCTCTGTAATGAGATATAAATTCACGGATCGATCTAAAGATAAAAATTATATCGCGGATCGAATAATTACTTCTTTAGGACAAATTGGAAAACAATACGATTTTAATTTTGATTTCAGTTATGGAGATAAAATAGTCTGTTCGGATGTTGTTCAGCTTGCTTTTACAAGAGCAAAGTTTCCCCTTAAAAAGACTGTTGGCCGCTTTGCGACCACTCCTGACTCCATAGCGAGGGCCGCTCTTCGTGGAGAACAATTTAAAATAGTCTCCCTTTATATTATGGGAGAAGAATTTAAAGGAAACCTGCAGAAAAGATTTGATGAACTAACTTTAAATAAAAAATAAAGGCTTTTTATAAAGGAATGATTTATGAGATTTAAAAAGAAAATCGCGCTTTTTTGTATTACTTACTTGTTTGGAACTTCCCTTTGCTATGGTTTTGTTGATTATTTTCAAATGAGACCTGGAAAGAAAAAGGGCGAACTTTTTAATAACTGCAAAGTTGTTTTTGGGAAGGCCGGCTTTGTAAGGGCCACAAAAGAGTATCATTTAAAACTCCCTTTGCTGGAAAGATTTAAAGCAACTTTTAAAAGAGATAGTGTAAAGAAAAAAGAGCACCTTCGTTATTTTTTAAGACCTGTTGAAGGTAGTAAAGGCTATCTTATTTATTACCATGGCAGCGCAAGGTCAGCTTGTACAAACGTGATGGAAATTCTACCCAATTTAGAAGATCTCCCTCTTAATGTCGCTATTATTGAGTACCCAGGTTACGGAGGTGACTCAATTAAAGGACATCCGAGTGAAGCTCGTATTTTAGTCAATGCTCTTGATATGTTCGATGAAGTGAAAAAAATAAATGCAAGAAAGTTACCTATTATTGTGTATGGTGGCTCTATGGGAACTACTATTGCAACTTATGTCGCTTCAAAAAGGCCTGCTCAAGGGCTTATCCTAAGGAACCCTATGACTTCCATGGAAGAGGCGGCCCATGAAATCTTTAAAAAAACTGGTAAGGCCGGAAAAAAACTAATTTCCAGATTTATGAAAAGTAAATTTAAAAGTTTTGAATGGGCAAGAGATGTTAAGGCCAATACTTTAATTCTTCATGCTCAGGATGACGAGTGGGTTCCTGTAACTATGGCCAAAAGGTTCGCAAGCAATTTCAAAAGCAATTTGAAGTTTGTTGAAATTGTTGGAGGCAAACATATGGATAACCATACTCTTCCTCAATACAAAAAAGAAATACAGGCCTATATTCTTGGTATTTTAAATAAGTAGTTTAAAACTTTCACCTTTTCCAGGGACTAGTACTGTGTTCCTGGGAAAGGCACCTGAGAATGTTTCACTCTTCCGGTTCAAACGTTTTTTAGGTCTCAATAAAACATGCACAGACTTATCCTTCGTTGAAAAATTCCCACCTTTAGTTAATAATGACATTTAGAAAAAGGATGGGTTTTAGCTATGAATGTATTAGTCGTTCTCTTAGTACTCTCAGGGTGTTCTACTATAAACCATTTAGAATGTAGAAAAGCGAACTGGAAACAGGTTGGTTTAGATGATGGAAATAAAGGGCTCCCGTCTATGTTGGATGAATATGAAAGGTCCTGCTTAAAGAACAAAATTATTCCTAACGGAGATGAGTACAGGGAAGGGCATAAAATTGGTGTCACCCAGTACTGTACACAGGAAAATGGCTATATTTTTGGTGAAATGGGGAAGCCGTTTCCCATCGTATGTACTGGAAATCATTGGGTTAGAGTGGGATATCAAAAGGGTAGAGAAAAATTTCTTAGAGGGCCGGGTAAAACTGAAGCTTATTGACTATTTGCATTAAGTGTGCTACCAAAAAGCTCAAGTTTTATCAAAGAGGTCATTTTGAAGTTTTTCCTTTTAGCTTTTCTATTAGTATCTAGTGCTCACGCAGAAATTGAGTTTTTTTTCACCTCAGCTCCAACAGGAAAAGGAAATTTAGGTAATAAAATAAAATTTTCTAATCCTTATACTGGGCTTTCCCACACGGCCATTTATTTATCAAGGGCCTGTCAGGATAACACTAACCCTGAACGTCCAAACCTTATAAGATTTTGTGAAAAGGGGAGTGAAGGACTTGTTGTCTCCTTTGATATTACTCTTCAAAAAGAACTTAAATTATTTTTTATGGGACTTAAAAAAGAAGAGTTTTTGTATGGGACCTATAAAAAAGAAGGCATCCCTAAGTCTCTTTCTAAAAAGCAAATTGAAGTCATGGACCAGGAATTGATCCGTAAATACTCCTTTCTTGAAAGCGAAGACCTTTATAAAAAGCAAATCGAATCACTTCAACTGGACTCTGATAGGCTTGTCGCAGGGCTTCTTGAAAAGGGAATATCAAAAAAGAACCTCAATAAATTACTCACTGATCTAGAAATCAAAATGAGCGGCAAAGAAAAAAAGGCCGTCTTAAAAGTCGCCGATTATATATTTAAGAAAAAAATAACCAGGACTGGCCTATCGAGAAGGTCTGTCAGTTGGGGAATTTCTTATTATAAAAGCACATGGTCTGTGGTTTACCCTTCAACAAGAAATGAGGAAAAGGCCATTATTGACTATATCAACTCTGAATGGAGAAATAAAAAAGCAAACATGATCAGTTACAATTGTGTGACTCCGATTATAGCTATTTCCAATATACTTTTTGGCGAAAAAATAAAGAACCCACCTCTTGTTTCACTGCCTTATCCTCTTATGAAAGATATTGTGAAAAAGACATTCCAAAAAAAGAGGAATTCTTTTATGAAGTTTTATCCCAAGGTTAAAACGGAAATAGAAAAAAATACTTACCCGACTCCCACAACCTTTGTTCAAAGTCCTAAGATGGTTCGTTATTTTAAGGAGTACCTAGGGCCATACACAAATAAGATCAATTTTGATTTGGGGTTGATGAAAAAAAATAATTTCTCTCGCTACAAAAAATTAAAGAGAAAAATTTATAAAAAAAGAGATTCCCTTTATAAAAAAGAAAAGGCCCTTAGCGACCTTCTCATAAATAATGGTGAAATAGGGCCTATTGAAAACCTCCAAAGAAATATTTCGGAAGAATACAACCTTTTAAGGTCTGACTTTTTTCTCAATGACCGTGATGACTTGGGGCTGGTTGGCCCTTAGCATATTCTGTTGAGTCACCTCATTTTTTTTGACCGCTAAACCGATATCACTGGCCTTTTCGGAGACAAAGTTAAGGCAGTGATGGAGTTTATCCATTTCAAAAGGGCCATTGTCTACGGTTCCTAATTCACCGGTTAAGCACATAATCGCAATTTCACTTTTCTGATCGGCAAAGATATAGCTTGAAAGGAATTGGGACGTCACACTTGCCTGAAATTCTGAAAACCTTTTATCAAGAATAGAAGCGATACCCCCATCTTTAAGCAATCGATTACGTGTTGCCCAGACTGATTGGAGTTTATTTCTTGTCTTATCTTGGCCCAACTGTTTGTAATAATATTGGGCGGCAAGACCTGTGGTTGATTGCTCCTGGTCCGCGTAGACAAGAAAGATTTTACCCCCGACTTTTAAAAGATTGTACATAGAGGCCAGAGAAGAAGAGAGCTCCTCTTCATCAAAGTGATAAATCATATGAAGGCCAAGTGCTAAGTCGACTTGATTAATAAGTTCTTTTGGAAGTTCCATGTTTTGTAGTTTTTCTAAAGAGGAGGAACCTTTTTTTAAGTGAGGGTATTTTTTAAGACGATTGATATAGGCATCCATTAAAATTTGATTAGGCTCCTCAAGGTGAAGGGTGGCCTTGCTTAATTTGTGGAGTAGAACGTCAACGATTTCTCCAGCACCTGCTCCAAAGTCAAAAATATGAGGGTGAGGGCCAAGCTTTTCGATGATAGGGGTCAAATATTTCAAAAAGTCTTGTCTTTGGGTGTTTCCAATAAACTTTTCTGGGTTCTTTTTGTCTCTACGCATCCATAGATCATTGAAGGCCATTTTATAAGCTTGATTATTTGTGGCCTTTTCAAATGCGGTGAATTGATTTTGCATGAATCCTCCTAGGGCCAAACAGTATATAAGCATTGGCCAAAGAAGTTCAATAGGTTTTAAAGTGCTTTTTCAAAAAAAGGAGGGGAACGAAAGTTCCTAAAAAGGCCGTGAGAGTATGACGAAAACAAAGAGCGAAAATATTGTTTTCTAATCCAACAAGGAGGAGTCCTTTTTTAAGAATTAACCTTATTGCAAAGAAAAAAACCGAGACACTAAAAATTACAACCAAGCGTTCTATAACTTTCCGCTCTTGAAGCTTTTTTAGGAAGTCGAAATTGTCTAGAAAAAGGAGGACAAGGTTCATCCCTAAAAGATAACAGCAGATAAAAAGGCTTTTGGAAGAAAGTAAAAAAATCCCTAAAATGGGAAATAGAAATAAGTAACTCAGAGGCCCTGGAGAAAAGGAAGGCCTAAAAAGAAAAATCCACTTAGAAACTTTGGTAAAGGCCATCAATATGAAAAGGCCTAAAAGATGGCCTCCAAGAATATCACCAATAAAGTGAACTCCTAAATAGAGTCTGGAAAAAGGGACAAAAATGATCATAATTAAGCAAAATGTGGAAATGGCCTTATTTTGTTTATAGCTTTTCCATAAGTATCCCCAAAAACAAAGACCTATCGATGTATGGCCTGAAGGAAAACCAAATTCTGCTTGGGGAATGTTTCGAAACTCATTTAAGATATTTTCTGGAATGAGAGAAAAAAAACCTATGGATTCATAACTTTTCACTAGAGGAAAGTCTTTTAGAAGGAAGGGGTCCCATAATTTAATTGATGGTGTTAAATAAAAGGGCCGTGGGTAAGAGAAAAATTCTTTTGCTAGAACAGTGACAAAACCTCCCAATAAAACAAGGTGAAAAAGTTCCCAGCCTTTTTTATGGTCGACTCCATAGAAAAAAGAAAGGATGAAAATAATAAAAAAAGTAGGGTAACCCGCGTAAGTAAAGACCTGCATAATAAAAGTTAAAAAGGGATGGGAGAAACTTTGGAGCCAAAGAATGGGTTCGGTTTGGAACATTTTATTCCTTTAGTATACCGTTTATGTAGGACGTTTTAAAAAAACCATACAACTATTTAACTTTTTCTATTTTGATTGGTAAAATTTGATTCTGTAAGTAAATTTTGTGTCTTAAAAGAGGGTAATTGTGGCCACTTTCAATAATAGGGTTTTGATCATCGACGATGAATACGACATAGTGGAGTCTTTAAGAAATGTTTTGATTAACTCTTCGGAGAATGAAGCTCTTGGTAGCTCTTCTAAGGAGCTTTTTGGTGACAAAAAGGAAAAAGGGCCGTCTTCTTTTGTAGATGTTGCTCTTTCGGGTTCCGAGGGCCTAGAAAAGGTAAAGGCATCATTGGAAAAGGAAAACCCCTATGCTGTTATTTTTCTCGACATTAGAATGCCAAACCAGGATGGCGTTCAAACTGCTTTTAAAATAAAGGAAATTGATCCTTTTGTTGAAGTTATCTTTATGTCTGCATTTTCAGATTATTCGCCTGAAGAACTGTATAGTTTTTTTGGGCGAAAATTCCCTTTTCTGACTAAGCCTTTTAGTAAAGAGGATGCCCTTAAGGAAGTGAATGAAGCTCTTCTTAGATGGAATGACGAAGTTTATCGCTCTTAAGAAACAGGACAGGACTTGAAAAATTTAACGTTTAGGAGTTTCGTATGAAGAAAGTTGACCTTTGCCTTGTTGGAGGCTCAGCAGGAAGTCTGATTCCTTTTAGGACGCTCCTAGAAGATATGAAGAAGAGTAATATAAATAATACTGCTGTTGTCTTGTTTCAGCACCTTGCTGCCGATGCGGATTCTATGATGAAAAAAATTATGGAAGGGGTAACAGATTGGAAGGTCGTAAATGTAGATAGTAGAGTTACTATCCATCCTAAAACCGTTTATTTGAATTCACCTGGTGTTGAAATCATTTTGAAAAATGGACGGATTGAAGTGGGTCCTCAGCATATAAAATCAGTCAGCCCAATAAGTGATTTTTGGATTACTGCTGTTGATGATTTTGAAAATTATAGAACAATTACTACGATTGTTCTTTCTGGTGGTGGTACAGATGGATCAAAGGGAGCACGGCTGCTCTATGACAAGGGCTCTCTTGTTTTAGTTCAAAGTCCTGAAGAGGCAGAGATAGTTTCTATGCCTCAAAACCTTATGGATGGAGGTAAATATCACTATGAGTGTTATGCGACCGAGATGGCCGCTGTTATAGAAACTTTTGAGAATGATTCAAATGTCATACAAAAAATTATTTCTGTAGGGGATATTCAGCAAACGAACAGGGATGTCCGTGAAATTCTTCAAAAGACTTTTTCGGATGTTAGGCTCAATGTCGAATGGTATCGTCTGGAAACTTTAGTAAGAGGGTTAAGGAACCGTAAAGAAACTTTAAAATATTCCTCAAATGAAGAATACTTCAGTCTCTTATTAGAAAGTAAAAAGGAAAGGAGAGATCTTTTAGGGGCACTTTTGATTTCCTATACAGAGTTTTTCAGGGACATTGAATACTTTGAATTTATAAGAAATCTTCTTTTAGATGTTATTGCTAAAAGTGAAAAAGATGAGTTAAGGATATGGAGTGTCGGATGCTCAACGGGTGAAGAAGCTTATTCTCTTGCTATGTTAATTTGCAACCTCCTCGAGAAAAAAAATATAAAAATGGAAATAAAGTTATTTGCAACTGACATTAATGAGTCCCATATAAATACTTGTAGGAAGGGAGAATACGTTATTGAGAAACTAGAAAAAATTCCTGTTCAGTACCATAAGTATTTAAATATTGTGGATAATAAATTTTATATTTCTGATCAAGTGAAGAATATTATAACATTTGCTTCGCACAACTGTTTGACGACCCACGGCTTTCCCCGCATGGATATGGTGTCTTGTCGAAATGTTATGATTTATTTCAAAAGACTTTTTCAGGATCGAGTTCTTGAGAGTTTGACCTCATGTTTAAATATTGGGGGCCATTTATTTTTAGGTATGAGTGAAAGCCTTCCCCATGATATAATTCCTTTTTTCGATAGTGTAAGAGTTCCAGGGTCTATTTATAAGAAAGAAAAGACGTACCTAGGTAAGCTTGAGTTGCTTAAGACTGTTGATGAGATGCCGGTAAAGAGCGTTCCCAAAATATTGGATCAAGTTACTAGAAAGTCTGTAGGAGTAGGTCGTGATGCTACTCAAGAACTTCTAGCTAAGTATGTTAAGCGAGGGGTTCTCATGGATAGGGATGGTAAGCTTGTCGGGTTTCATGGTGATCCGGGCCGCTTTTTTCCCAGTATGTCTCTGGACCTTCATGTTCATGAGATGGCCCTTCCGGAACTCTCTTCCTTAATGGTTACAGGTCTTCAAGTTGCACTTAAAAAAGAAGGAGAGACTGTTTATGAGGGGGTTAATTGCCCAGGCGCTGGGGAGACTGTAAGGCTAATATTTAGTACAGTTGGGAGTTTAAAAGAATTTGTTTTCCTCGAAATAGAAACTCAGAAGGATAAAGGGGATAAAAAAGCGCAAGAAGAAGTGTCCCAGGAAAAGCGCGATTATGTTAAAGACTTGGAAAAAGAAATATTAAGCCTTAAGGAAGAGTCTTCTCAAAAAGAGCAAAAGTTCGTGACACTCAATGAAGAGTTTCGGCTTCAAAATGAAGAGTTAATTTCAGGTAATGAAGAGCTCCAGGCAAGTAATGAAGAGATAAAATCAATCAATACGGAGCTTAATATTGTTAATAAAGAGCTTGAGCTTAATTACAGGAACACAACCAAAAAAATTGAAAAGGTCAACGGTATCCTGGAAGGTTTTAATTGCAGTTTTCTCTCTTTTAACCTTGATTTAAATTTGTTAGAGACTTCCAAAGAGATTGATTTTGGAATTACTCAAAGGGATATTGGTAAGAGCATTAGGGAATTATTTTTTTCTGATCAAATGCAAAAAATTGATTCTTATCTCGAAAAGCTTCCTTCAACAGGTTTCTTTGCAGCAAATAATGAAATATATATAATTGAAAGTAGTCGATCTAGTGAAGGGGTCGTGTTACTTTTTCAGAAAATCAAAGGGCAATTGGAGAACATTTATAAGAGGAGTCAAAACTCTGAGGAGATCTTACCAATCCTTTCGAAGGTTTATAGAGATAATAAAAAACTATTAGATGATCTTTCAAAGGATAAAAAACTCTCAGATTATGATAAAGAGATCCATTCTTATGATGAGAACCTTTCAAAAATACAAAAGATTCTAGGTGCAGACTTTGGTTCTTGGGGATTGTTTGAATTATATACTTTGATAGATGGTGAGGTTGCGAAAGTTCTCGATCTTGAAGTCTCCAAGGTTAGGGGGAACTCATTTAAGTCTATTGCGTATGAAGGGAAAGTTCCTCATTATTCCGGACCTAAGGAAAGGTTGGGAGAAATATTTTTTCACTTCCTCAATAATAGTTCAAAGTTTAATCAGAAGATTCAAGGGAATATAGGGGTCTCTCATATAGAGAAAGGTGAAAAGAAAGACAAAATAACTGTGACCATAGAGGATAATGGTATTGGGATTACAGGAGGAGAGTTAGACGCTATAAGGAAGGCATTATCTGAAGAAAAAAGTCAGGCTTTTGTAAACCTTGTAAATATAAAGAGATATTTGAAATATTTCATGAATGGTGGAATCGAAATAAAATCAGATGGGCTGAAAAATGTTAGTGTAACCTTAACTTTTGAACTTGAAAGAAAGGAGTAAGAACCAAAAATAACCTAAGTTTAAAAGTAATATTCCGATAATAAAGGCATGAAATTAAGTAGACAGATCCTCGAAAAGAATCTCGTCCCCTCGTTTATCAATTTGATATTTTGGTTAACTTCATACAGTATTACTATTATTTTGTCCTATCAGTTTGAAATAAAAGTTAAAATTCCATTTTTTTATTTTGTAATACCTATTTTATGGCAAATACTTTGTGTTTTTCTTATTGCTTTAACTAATAAAAAGGTTTTTGGAAAAATTTCTCTTTTTGGGCTTGTCAATTATGGAGCGTGGGCAAGCTATTTTTTGGGCCCGGATAGACTTGACTCTGTCGTTTACCTTTTTGGTTTTATCATATCTTACTCAATTTCAACCACAATCAATAAACTATCGACAAATATTATCTTATTTTCATTTTATATTTTGATTGGTTATCTGGCCTTTATTTTAAAAGGGAAAGGCGTTTCCCATGACGAAGTTTTTTGTGTCCCCATTCTATTAGGAGTGTATTTAATATTTCCCTTTATAAATTTTAATTTTTTAAAACTAAAATCCAATTTAAAAAGAAAAACGAAGGATATCAAAGATATTCTAGGTAATCTCGATGAAGGTTTTTTAACCTTTCATGAATCAGGAAAAGTAGAGTATGTCACAAAGTCTTGCGAGGATATATTAGGAATCGACCCAAAAAATAAAAATGTTACTGAAGTTTTAAAACTTAACAGTGATCAACAAAACACATTCCAAAAATGGATCAAAAATGTTTGGAAAATGAATATAAGCTTTAAGGACTTGACTCATCTTGCTCCTAAAATAATTGAGACCGGTGAAAAATTTATAAAACTCACATTTCGTCCTATTTTTTTTAATGGCGGACATCGTATTGAAAAAATTATTCTTATCGCTGCAGATAAAACAAAAGAAAAAAAATTGATGGACCAGTTGGAAGAAGATAAGCAGGAAATTAAGTTTATTTCCTATTGCTTAAAAAACCCCCTGGAGTTTGTTGATCTCATTGATGATTCCTTTAACCTTCTCGATTCCTACAAAGAGATTAAAAATAATGAAACTCTCTATAGAAGTTTTCACACTCTTAAGGCACGTTTCGGGCAGTTCGGCCTAAAGTCCTTAACAAAATCAATTAATGAAATAGAAACGGTCCTTTCTGAAAAGAAAATGGACTTTTTAGAGCCGGTCGTTTCTTTATTCCATAAAGATTTAAAAATTTTTATTAACAAAAACAGAGTTATTGTGGAAACCGCCAATAGATTTATTCGAAATGATGACACGATTCTTCTCGTTTCCGATTTAATAAAGCAAAAAGAAAACTTTAAAGATATCGATATTTTTTTTAACTACCTTAAAGAAAACTATCTTATTTCAGACCTTAGAGAAAAGTTTGAAACTTACAGAGATTTGATCAAGGAATTGTCAAAAAAAGAAGAGAAAAGTATTGATTTCTCTATTACCGGAGAAAAGATCCTCGTCAATACCCAACGCTATTCAAATTTTATTCAATCTTGTATTCACCTTTTTAGAAATATGGTTGATCATGGCATTGAAAATGAAGAATTAAGACTTGAAAATGGTAAAAATCCCAAGGGAAAAATAAATGTCCATTTCAAATTACAAGAAGACAACTTCATCATATATTTTGAAGATGATGGACAGGGAGTTGATTTTGATCTTCTTAAAAAAAGGGCCTCGGAGCAAGGGCTTGAAGTATCGAAAGGGGTTGATTTAATTTTTGTACAGGGAGTTTCAACCAAAAATGAAACTTCAGAACTTTCAGGCCGTGGGGTAGGGATGGGAGCTGTCAAAGAAGAGGTTGTAAAACTAGGTGGTAAAATAAAAGTTGAAAGCGATAAAAAGGGAACTAAATTTATAATTACACTTCCTATCTTTGATCAATTGTAATGCTAACTGTCTTTTAATTGCATCTCTTTATCTATAAATATAAAGGTCTTTAAAAATGGAGGACCTTTATGAGAAATGCAATTGTACTCTTTTTCTTTCTTTCTTCTACTGTCTTAGCAGGAATTGAAGATTATTATATGGCCAGTGCTTTTAAACTTAAAGATAGCGCTCCCGAATTTAATCAATTTTATAATGGACTCATAAGACAAAAACTTAAAGAACTCAATCAAAAAAGAAGTTGTTCGAAAATTGTTCAAAAAATCAGACCTGTTTTTGGGGGTGCTTTTAAAAGTAAAAAGATTCCTCTAGGAATTTTAAATAAAAACTTAATCAGCTACTTTCCTAATATAGAAGATCCTCAATTTTTTAAAGATATTTATAATAAAGGACTCTATAAAGGGCTTGATAAAGTCACTGATCTTAAGCGTATCTTTAATATCGGTGGAGTCTATGTAGGAACAGATAAGTTTGCTCACTTTTTTGAAATTGGTGGATGGTACTACGATAGATATTTGAAAAAAATGAAGCTTTATAAAAAACTTCCTTTTAAAAAGGCGGATCTGAAAGCAAGGAAAGAGCTTGTTCAGTGGGGCCTTTCTCTTGAAGGGACAATTACAGGAAAGTGGAACAAAATGTTGTCCTACGGGGACATGGAGGCCAATTACCAAGGATTCCTTTTCTACCGTTCTCTTTGTCATGGAGAAAGTCCAGGCCTTCAAAAAATTGATGGCCATTGGACACTTGTCAAAGACCTGGACTTTAGGGAAAGGGTGACTCCTTTTTTAGACGACTCTTATTCTTTGGGAGATTACAATAAGAGAAAATGGAAAAAGGTAAGACCTAGGCTTTTAAAGCTTTGCTCAGTTTTAAATGAACCCACATACCAAGATTTAAGATCCTCTTACGAAACTTTTCCCTATGAAGGCCTTAATACAAAAATGATTAAGCGCTTAATTCAGTCAGGGCAGGCCCCACGGGTGAGTCACTTTTCTCTGGAGTCAGTTTGTGAGACGGAAGGGAGTTATGAGGATGGAGGTCTGAATTCTGACCTTGGGATTTCACTTCCTGGTAAAAAAGATCCTAAAATATCCTTAAAGGCCACTTTAATCGATGATAGAACTCTCAATCCAGAAAATATAGAGATCCACGATAGGGGTAACCTCATTTCCTGGACAGGAGGTCTTCTGCCTCTTTATCGTTACTTTTCCCTAAAAAAAAATGATGGGAGTTGGACAGACCCCAATAAGGAACCGTTTTCTTTTCAAGTTGTTTCTTTAGCAAAAAAGGCGTTCAGCTTTCCTATTAAGGCGAGTTCTTCTTTTGTTAACGGGCGTTATATTACGGGAAATCTTAAAGATGATATCATTGTCACCTCTATCATGTCGATTCATCAAAAAAGAGGCGCCTTTTATTTTTTTAGAAAAAAAGGCGAGGATTATGAATTTTTAAAAAAAATGGAAACGAAAGACTTTAATATACCAGGACAGTATGGGCTTTTAAAACACCAACGGTTTTCAAAAGATGGAAAATGGATGACCTTTTATGCGCGAGGAACACAGGAAGGGTCAGGAGTTTACCTTTATAACTTCGAAACGGAAAAGACATTTGTTTTAAGTCGATACAATGATAAGCACCCCACTTTCAATGAAAAGGGTGATAAAATTTTCTTTCACTGGCAGCTGGGAGGGAACTCTACAGAAAAATCTGGTTACGATTTTGAACTTTCTTATTTAGGTTATATAAAACTTTCCTTTTCGGGAAATAATGTGAAATGGAAAAGGATCCTTTTAGATAAACCAAAAAAAGACTTTTATAATTATCAAAAGCATCCAGTTCCTTATCCTGGAACGAATCTTGTCTTTTCCCATGGGAGAGTTCACCCTTCAAAAGGAGGAATGAAGCTTTTTGTAAGGAGTCTTTTAAAACCGGAAAAAAAGTGGTCACTCAAACTCAGCTCTTTTGAAAATATCAAGCTTAACAGAACCAAGCATCCTTCAGCTTCTTTTGGAAGCAATGGACTTTATTTTGTGGGAAGAAATAAAAAGGAAAAAAATAACCGGGTTTATTTTTTAAGTCCCGAAGTTATTAAGAGGATCGATACTCACATTAAAATGAATATCTAACCACTGGAGTCGCCTGGATAACCAGCTTTTCATTTTATGAATTTCACCATGATAGGTTTTAGGTAATGTGCCTCTATTATACCAAAAGGGGTACATGATCCTACCTAGTATTTTCCAACGATCAAAGTTTCTGTAGATCGCGCCAGCTCCCAAATCTTTTATGAAAAAAGAGATATTTTGTGAAAGGGTATCCCAGCTGAAGGCCCCACCGGAGAGTCTTTCTTTTTGATAAATATCGTAGACAATTTTTTGAAAACCCTTAAATGTCATGAGCTTTTTAAACCAAAAGGCATTTTGATTTCCGTCAAAATAATGTTCTTTGGGGTACATAAGGCCAGTGGTTTTCATGATGTTTTTATAGAAGGTAAAGTTACCCATTGAGATATTGAAATCCCAAATTGGGCCCATATGAATTTTTCCATTTTTATAGTGGAAATAGGCACTTCTTCGGTAACCGTCCAGGTTTTTAAAAATTTCCTGGATAAGGATATAGTTGGCAAAAGACCTTACGTCTATAATGTCTTCAAGGTCTCTTAGCGTTTTTGCATTGTCGAGTTTATGCTCGAATTGATCGATAATATCTTTTATAATCTTTTTTGCCGGAAAACCTTCTTTAGCAAATTTTTTCACGTCTTTACGGCTTGGTTGAAAGAACTGAAGAGCAGTCTTCTTCTCGGAATTGAAGTCTGCTTTGGCACCATAGGTTTCTCCGTGGATTTCTGCTATGAACTCTTCGTTTGTAGAAGAAAACTTTTTGATAGGAACACGAGTTTTTCCTCGAGCAATTTTTTCTATTAAAACGTAAATACCTTTGTAGCGTTTATTTATTGTGAGCTCAACATACTTAGTACGGGGAGCATACCAAAACTTATCGTTTGAGTTTTTAAGACTTCTTGCCATTTTGAAGGCCAAAGTGTTTCTCATGAGTGTTCTATCTGCATAGGGCCCATTTAAAATCCATTTTTTTCCCTTAGTAAACGAGAAAATTGATTTTTTTAGTGATTTTCCTTCACTGTCGAGGAATTTAAATTGGTATTGTTTTTTTGGAAATTTATCAGAAGACTTTCCCCTTCTTCTGATGACAATAGGGAGGGGGGAACCTCCCGGAAGAGTTAAGGAGGCCTTAATTTCTTTATTTTTAAAGATTATTTTTCGATGGGTGTTAATTTTAAGGAGAGGGATATCCTCCCCAAAGGAGTATGAGGTTAGGATGAGAGAAAGAATAATTGTAAGAGTTTTCAAAATAGCTCCTTCATAGGGTTATCCCTTTAAATTGATCCAGGCCTTCGAAAAAGAGTTGTTTTTGTAAAGCCTGGCATTTTCCCAGCCATTTTGAGGGTGAGCAAAATGTTTTCCTCTTTGGCATGCCGTTTTCCCTTCATTGAAGGAACCTCTATACCGTGTAATTTTCCAAAGGCCTTTATTTTTTTGATCCTGGCAGGCAAAGGGAAGGGATTTTTTGCAATCTTCAGATTGCCAACGTCCATTTTTATTGATGACAGCGCACCTTTTGTTCCTTCCCCAATTTTTTGGTTCTCCCTTTTCCCATGTCCAGATAAACTCTCTTGCATGAGCGAGGGACATCATATCAATTTCCAGGGCCGTAATATTGCATTCGACAAGTTTTCGAACTAATTGGGGTGTGATCTTCCCAGTTTCTTTTTCGCCGTTGTAAAATCCTAAAATATTAGTGGCGTCCCAATGGACAGATTGCCAGTTATCAGAAAGGCCTTTATTGAAAGTGGGGTCGTGTTTCCATAAGACTTCCTCTCCTTGCTCATCTGTAAACTGACAAAGCTTCTCATCAAATTGTTTGATCTTGGTTCTTTTTCCTTTTTTGGAAAAGCTGTAGGAGAAGGGCCCATCTAAAATCATGACTCTTTTTCCCGCTTCTCTGATTTCATTGAGAGTGGGGTATCGATCTGTTTTTAAATCTGACTTCTGAAGAATAAGGTCTTTTAAATGATGGTTGAGGGGCCTTTCCAAAAGGTCTTTTCGGCCATCACTTTGATTTTGGATTTTTAAAATGACAACTTCATTTTGATTTTCTTTTTTTCTTATCCAGAGGTTAAACTCTTCAATAATATTGAAATAGAGACGATCGAGGAGGGAACAACCAAGGTGATTGTATTCTCCGTGACATAAACGGAGGCGCTTACCTATTAAATGGATATCAAGTTCAAAAACCCTTGCTCCGAGATCTAAAAGGTCCGTGAGGGAGTACTTATGATTAGGGAAAGTATAACCGTCTTTTCTGTTATTGTAGCTGTTGTGAATCCAAAGAAAACTGACTTGATTGATAGGAAGGTTGGATTGAAGTTCTCTTTGAAATTTGATTGTCTTTGTTGTCCATGAGTGATCTTTAAGTGAGTTTCTTTTTCCTTGATGGCATTTTCCTTTAATTGATTTTAAACCCCGGTCGCATCCACCACTTCCCTGGAGCCAAAACTCCTGGCTTAAAAAAGTGCACCTTTTTTGCCCCTCCTGGCCGCAGGAGAGATCACCAAGACCTGGAGTGTATTTGGCATTTACGGGCAGGGTAAAAAGAAAAAGTATTAAAGTAATAAGAGATTTTTCCATTTTGAGACACCTTTAGCTTTTTCTTCAAGACGACACTTCATAGTTTCTTTAAAGGTGACGCCTTGGAAAACGGCCTTCTGTCCAGTCATAAAATTATGGACTGTGAGTTTCTTGAGATTCCAAAAATAACCTGTGTAAAACTTTTTGTCTCTTCGGAATCGACATTTTCTAGGATCGAGTTCGGGATAACGCTTACTTTTAGGCCTTTAAAGAGCACATCAAAACTAGGGTCTCTTAGAGTAAAGCATCCATTAGGTTTGAGGTCAGAAACTGTGTAGCTTTGAAAAGGGCTTGTAAGAGAGGTTGATTTTATAAATTTGAACTCAACTCCGCCAATTTTGTTCTGTGCGCCAGATTCGAGGCATATTTCAATGCGGTCTTCCTTTTGAATATCCAAGAGAGCTCTTGGGTGAATCGTATTTAAACCCTGCTCCATTTTGTGGACAAGGCCCTTACAGGACCATGGGTCTCTCTCACAAAGAACGAAAGCATTATTAAGTTTTGTAAGGTTGGACTTTACCTCTACTTCCATTTCAAAAAGAAGATCTTCTTTCGTGGGAGAAAGTCTTTCAATCGTTTTTTCCTTTATTTCCCTAATTTTGAGGAGTTGATTTTTGTTTTTTTGGGTAAGGAAGTTGAGTTTTTTAAGAGTATCGCTATTGTCTATTTTTTCTCGGTCACAAATTAATGAGGGGGGTCGCTCGAAGGTAGGTAGCTTACAATAGGACTGGGCCGAGTAAATAAGAGGGAAACTAGTTGAAGGGAGTGCTATGGCCCCGGATCCAAATCTGTCTCTATAATAAGGTTCAAACTGGAGAGGAAATTCATTTGAAAAATAATCAAGGACGCTAGAGAGACTCATTTGGCAATCTTTCAGATCAGGGGCGCTACAGTGAGACATCCCTCTTCCATTTCCAAAAATGGAATTGATTCGGGCAGCAAAGCCGCCTTCCTGATGGCCGTAGACTTTGAATTCGCCTTTAATTTCATATTTTTTTCTTATTTTATCAAGGGTGGATGAAATATTGATGAGGTCAACGAAGTTAAGGTTAAATTCTTTTTTGATGAGTCTTTTTTTCTCAATACTTCCGACTTCCAGTTTTATAGCGACATAGGCCCTTACCCCTTTGGAAATCTTATAAATGAATTGATCTCCACAGTAGGCCTTAAACTCTTTGAGGCTTCTTTCAGCGAGCTCATAGGCCTCTTGAGTTAGACGGTAGGGAGAGCTTAAGATTTCATCACCGGCCTTTAAAATAGTTTTATAGGCAAAAGTTATGGATGTTTTTGTTTCCCGTGATTTTTTTATAAAATCTCCAGAAAAACCAAAGTTATCTACTCCGGCCCCTCTGGAAAGCTCTTTTTCAATATCTTTAAAGTTAATATTGGAGGATAAATTGACTGTTGCTACTTCATTAAAAATGACTTTGATGTTTTGGGGACTGGCCTCAACACAGGTAACAGCTGGATCAAAATAATCTTTTTCACTATTGTACATGCCTCCCATGAATTGAGGGCCGCCTACTGTTGACCCTGCTGGTATATGAGTCGCCAGGGCCTGAAAAACGTTAAAAAAAACGAGAAAAGGGATAATGTATAAAACCATTTGTCCACTCTTTATAAATATCATGTAGGAGGCGAACATTAACTGTTTGCCACAGGAGAGTCAATGCTAAATTCTTGAAGGAGTCAGGTTACAGTTTATGAAGTGAGACATGATTTTGTTATTTATGTGATTACATTCTTGAGAATTATCGAGATCGATTTTTTTTATAGAAAGTTTATCTACAATCTCAAAAGTAAGGGTTAAGTTTAAATCAGGGTTGAGGTCGCCTTTAAAGTTTTGTCCATTACAGGAGTGTTTAACGAGGACAATATCGAGATTATATTTTTGTGCAAAATAAAGATAACCTTTTTTAAAAGTATTGATTTCACCATTTCTGGTTCTTTTACCTTCTGGATAAATAAGAATTTTTTCAAACCTTGATAAATTTTCCTTTTTTAAGTCCCCAGAAATCAAAACTCCCCAAGTCGAATAAATATATTGAATTATTTTGTGAGACATCCAGCCACTGTTATCGGCCAAAATGACATCTTTTTTACTGTCAAATAAGAGCCCAAAAAAACAATGCTCAAACATAGTCCGGTGATTACTAATAATAAGACATTTTTTTGGAAATTTCCCCTCAGGGGGAAGGACGATATTATAGTTGAGAATTTTAAGACAGGTGTTTATCCAAAATCTTTTTAAATAGTTCGCAAAAAGCCCATTAGTAAGTCGAAACCAGATGGTTCCTGGAATTGTGAGGAGAAAAAATAGCTGAAATGCGAGGAGTCTCATAAGGAATGTATACAATATCTTGAAAGAGGAAATCAATTTATTGGGCTTTTTTGTAAAAAGTACAAAAGAACGATGCCTAGCGCTGCTGACTTAAGTAGTAATAATCATTAAGGAAATTCGTAAAAGAATTGTAAAACAAGGGGCGTGCTTCTTCACGAAAAAATTCAAAATGGTTAATCTTCCTTCTGTTAAAGGAGATATTATGGAAAATACAATTACCCTGTCCCCGAGTTTAATAGACACACGAAATAAAAGAATGGCCTTTGCCTACTTTACTGTGATGCTTGTTTTTCATCTGGTGTGTTTATTGGCCTTTTACACAGGTGTAACGTGGACAGCTTTTGGAGTCTTTTTTGCCAGCTATGCCATGAAGGCATTGGGTATTACAACGGGTTTTCACCGTTATTTTGCTCATAGATCTTATAGAACAAATCGTGTTTTCCAGTTTATTCTAGGCTTTATGGGAACTACGGCCATTCAAGGAGGCGTTTTATGGTGGGCCTCTCATCATCGTGGCCATCACAAGCACTCAGATAAAAAAGAAGATATCCATTCCCCTGTTGCCCATGGGTTTTTTCATTCCCATTTAGGTTGGATGTGGTCAAAAGAGTGCTTTCAAGAGGCAAAATATAAATGTAATGACTTCGCCAAGTTTCCCGAAATAAAGTTTTTAAATAAATTCTATGGGCCTCTCATTTTTGGACAGGCCTTCAGTTTTTATGCTCTTGGGGAAAGTTTAAATTGGTTTTTTCCTCAATTAGGAACATCTGGTTTCCAAGTTTTAGTCTGGGGTTTTTTTATTGCTACTGTGTGGACCTGGCATGTGACATTTTCGATCAACTCTATTTGTCATGTTTATGGAAGTAAAAGATATGATTCAGGTGATGAATCACGAAATAATTGGTTGATGGCCATTTTGGCCTTTGGTGAGGGCTGGCATAATAATCATCATAAATATGGTTGGTCTGCACGAAATGGCTTTAAATGGTGGGAATATGACGTCACTTACTATCTTTTAAAATGTCTTGAATTTTTTGGAGTTGTAAAAGATTTAAAAGTACCTACGAAAAAACAAATAGAAGGAGTCTAAAAAAGGGAAAGTTATTTTTTTGTTTTTTCAATGGCCTGATCTAAAAGGTTTTCAATCATCCTTATGTTGAAACTTTTTGCACTCTCTTCAACTTTTTCGAGTAAAGGAACGAGGGAGTTTAACCCGGTTGGAATGATTTGTTTCTTTAAAACATGAATCTCCTCTTCCATCGTGGTTACTTCCATAGACACTCGCCAATATTTAAACTTTTCATGCAATTCTTGCTTGAATTCTAGGTCCTCTGGGCCTAAATTTTCTGGAATGGTCAATTCAAATGAAATAGATTTTTGATCTTCTTCTTGTACAATAGTTTTTTCATGTTTTAAAAACTTTGCCACTTCTCTTAAAAAAATGTCTTCATCAACTGGCTTTTGTAAAAAGCTTTGAAAACCTTTTATTGTAGATCCCTTAAGTCTTAAGGCAGAAATCAAGATGACTGGCGTTTCAATGCTTTCCTTTCTTAATATCTTTAAGGCATCATCTGCATTTAATTCGGGCATTTCATAGTCAGTAACAATTAAATCAGGATTAACCTTTTTGGTTTTTTCGATGAGCTCTCTTCCATCATAAGCAGTTTCGATTTTAAGATGATGTTGTGTAAGATAAGCTTCATAAAGTTTAATATTTACGGGTATGTCATCGGCAATCAAAATGGTTTGACCAAAAAACTTATAAGAAAGATCTCCTGCTTCACCTTTTTCTTTCGAATAAGAAACTTCGGGAAATATTACACTAAAAATACTTCCCTTTCCTAACTTAGATAAGACATGTATTTCTCCCCCCAAGTCGGAAACTATTTTACTCGTGATATACAAACCAAGACCACTTCCTCTTTCCTGAACGGTTCCATGTTTATGGACTTGAGAGAAGGGTTCAAAGAGGGACTTCATATTTTCGCTGCTCATGCCCCGACCACTATCTTCAACAATAATGCCTAGTTGAAATTTATCTTCGCTTATAAAATGGGCCGTAATTTTAAATTTAATATGACCTTTTTTCGTAAATTTTAAGGCGTTACTTAGGACATTATCGAAAACTTGCTTAAGTCCCAATTCATCACTTTCAATCCACGTGGGGATATCATCATTTAACTCTAATTCAAATAATATGCCTTTATTTGCGGATTCATTCTTAAAGTGCAAAGAGGTTGATGTTAGTATATTTCTTAAATTACATTTATGTTTGACTACTTTTAGCTCATTGAGCTCGATTTTGCTAAAATCATGGACTGAGTTAACCATTCTTAAAAGAGATTTACCGCTCGTATTAATGGATTCGATGTAATCTTTTTCTGTTTTGTCTCTGTCTTGTATTTTTTTCTGTAGAATTTTAGAAAAACCTAAGATGGCATTTAAAGGTGTTCGGAGTTCATGACTTAGGTTTGCAAAGAAGAGAGATCTTTGATTTTGAATTTTTTCTAAGGCCTGATTACTCTTTTCCAACTCAATGTTTGATTCCTTTAATTCAGATGTTCTCGCTTCGACTAACAAAAAGAGGCTATCTTTAATGGAAGAGAGTTCTGTATTGACGTCTTTAAGTTGTGTTTCTCTTTTTATAAGGTCTTTATTTTTTTCTTTGAGCTGTTGACTAGTACTTACTTGATTTTCAAAAACTCTTTGAAAGTTTTCAATTGCAGAGTTCAAGGAAGATTTAGTAAGAGAAAGCTCCTTTTGAAGAGCGCTGATTTCATCTAAATAAAGACTTTCTTTCTCCTGATCGAATGTTGTTTCAAGTCCTCTTGTCATTTTTTCTATTTTATCTAAATGTTTTTTTGAAGTTTCTCTGATTTTTTCTTTATATTTTAAGTCTTTTTCGGTCTCTTTAATTGATTGTGCCTCTCCTAAAAGCTTATGTATGTCACCTCTTTTTATACATTCAAAAATACAATTTTTGACTTCGCCGACTTCAGAGAAGTTTTCTTTCGCCTCCCCGGGGAGGATTGTTTTCCCTTCTGTTATGAGAATGCCTTTTTCTTTCACAGAGCCGGTCATTTTTTGGAAAAGGACAATTTCGAAGGATCTTTTCAAAGCGGGAAAAACATTTTGTAAGAAGACTATGTCCATTCCAAACAACATTTTACCGGTTAAGAAATTGTCGGTTGAGAAAATGATTTTTGATGTGATGATTGGCTTTATGGAGAAACCCTCTCTTTTTAAATCCAAATATTGGTGATAGTGCTCGGGGATTTTGTTAAGGTATTCTAGTGAGAAGACTCCCTTAGTTGTTGTTGTGGACATTATAATATTATGAATGACTGATTTCGTGATT
>JAOMEV010000024.1 GCA_028346125.1 Bacteriovoracales bacterium
ATTTTTTATTATGAGGATGGGTCTCCGGTGGCCGATCATGAGGGGATCCACAACTATTATGTAGGGCAGGAAAATGTTCAATCGTTGGATGATGTTAAAATTGATCCAGATATAAGGGTTGTTGCTATAGATAGGAAAGGAAAAAATGTCTATATTAGTAAATCCAAACATATAAGGTATTCATCATGCCTTGTGACTAATTATATGCAGGATCTGGATACAGACACCTCTGTTCCAGTGAAAGTTTTCTGTCAGTTCGGCCAATTGAAAAAGAGACGGCCGTGCTTTCTCTATTTTAAAAACAATGATACGGTTCTTTTACGGTTTCCCCAAGAGGTTATAGGCCTTCTTAGCAAGGGGATCCATGTGGCCATATACAATGGTGCAGGAAGTGGGGCCAAAGTTATTGGAAATGGAACACTTCATTGGTTTGGACACTTTGATATTGATGGAAAATTTAGACGGCTTCCCGATCCTGAAGAAATAGAGCAGGAAATTTATAGTAGCGAAGAAGAGGAGTTGGATTTAACCCCTCACCTTCCTTCAAAAGATAGAGGTCTAACATTCTAATAGTGCGAGTGCAATTATGAGTTTACCTCCAGACCTTTTAGAAAAGGTAAGTGCTATCATGAAGGATTCTGATTCAAAAGAATCAGGAAACCCTCTGCGAAATGATAAAACTATTAGAGAAATTCTTTATTGGGAGCGAATTCTCCGTGTTTCTAAAATAGAAATTCCTTTTTCTATAGGGCTTAATGACCTCCTCGTAAAAATAGGAAAAAAGGTACCTCTTAATTTGGGGCCTCACTCTTATTCGTGTGACCTTTATAAATTGAGCTGGGAAAAAAATGAAAAGGGACATTACGGGTTTTTTATAGAAAATATTAAATTACAAAGAAAGTTTCCTTTAGGCCGCTCACCATATTGGATAAGAGAGGTGATGGCCCCTCTTCTTGAGACTTTTTCCCTAGTGTTTTCAGATTATCTCGAAAGAATCGAAAAAGGCCTTGAAATTTGTGGCTCCATGCCGAGAAATCAGTCCCTATTTCAATAAATTTTATTGTCTCAATGAAAAAATTTCTACCTTTTTGCCATGAAGTTAAAGAGTTGTTAAAGAGAATCTATGTGGAATTTAACTGAATCAGAAAAGCAAAAAAACGCGCAAAAAACAGTCGTTGTGGGAATGTCTGGAGGAGTGGACTCCTCGGTAAGTGCCCTCATCCTTAAAAAACAAGGGTATAATGTCATTGGTCTTTTCATGAAAAATTGGGAAGAAAAAGATGAAAATGGTGTTTGTCAGGCCTCTAAAGATTATAAAGATGTCGTAGATGTTTGTGAAAAAATCGATATACCTTATTACAGTGTTGAATTCATCGAAGAGTATAGAGAAAACGTTTTCCAAGACTTTTTGAAAGAGTACGAACTTGGTTATACTCCAAATCCTGATGTTCTTTGTAACAGAGAAATTAAGTTTAAAGTCTTTTTTGAAAAGGCCATTAATGAGTTAGGTGCAGATTATTTGGCCACAGGACATTATTGTCAAAAATCAGCTGGTGGTAATCATTTAGTAAAAGGTGCTGATCCTTTAAAGGACCAGAGCTACTTTCTCTATACAATTAAAAGTGAGATCCTGGAAAAAGTTCTTTTTCCCATCGGTGGTATAGAAAAAAAGCTAGTGAGAGAACTCGCTCAAGAGTATGACCTTTCCACAAAGAATAAAAAAGATAGTACAGGTATTTGTTTTATTGGCGAAAGAAACTTTAAGAAATTTCTAGGACAATATATTCAATTCACGAAAGGCCCTTTTAAAACCCTCGATGGTGAAGTCGTGGGAGAGCACACAGGTTCAACCTATTATACTCTTGGCCAAAGAAAGGGCCTTGGACTTGGAGGACCAGGAGAACCATGGTTTGTCCTTGATAAAGATATTGAGAAAAATATAGTTTATGTGGGACGTGGGGAGAAGCACCCTGCTTTATATACTGATACTCTTACGGCCAACGAGGCTTCTTGGGTGTCAGGGTTCAACTTTGAACTCCCTTTTCGCTGTAAGGCCAAAGTTCGTTACAGGCAAGTTGATCAGGATTGTGTCATCGAGAACATCAGTAACGGCATTATTACAGTTCGCTTTTTAGAACCCCAAAGAGCTGTTACCCCGAGACAAAGTATCGTTTTTTATAAGGATCAAGTTTGTCTTGGTGGTGCTATGATAGAGGCTCCTGGGAAGAGCTACTATGATCTTGGAAAAATACCTTCGGCAGTCGAACTCAATATTTAGATGCCTTGTTGGAGGCAACTTTCTCTTTGTAGGCCTCACAGTTTTTTCCCGTTTCTTTTCTAACCACATAACTGGGAATTGTTGAGGCTTCGAAACCAAAAACCCTACATCCCCTAGGTTTTTGAGGGTTCCAGGTATTGTAATAGTATTTACACCGCAGACATTTTACCTGTTTATCTTTTTCCATCAGGCCCTCCATTTTTTGGCCTTATCGTCATTATAACTGGGAAAATGATTAAATAACCGATGTTTTTTTCCCTAATTAACTTCCTATCTGAGTGTCAAAAAGTTATTCAGGAAGATTCTTATTTTGACGATTAGACTTAAGTGTCAATTCTAAGTAACTAATTTTAAAGGTTTCAGTTTATGGCATGCATCATGCATCAAAAATAGAAAAAATAATAACAAAGATTTGGGAAACATGAAAAAGGTTATTAACAACACACAAAAAAGTCTAACCAGAAATGAAGAAATGGAAAGTACCGTTATTCGCTTTCCTCAAAAAAAAGAATTAGCTGTTCAGAACTCTGCTCCGGCAATACAAGAGAACGAAGCAAAACCGATTTCTGAAAAAAGTCAGGACTTGGAAAAACGTCCCACAGAAACCTTATTACAAAAACTGGACCGGCTAGAAAAATATCATAAAAGAATACATTACTACTTGAAAGAAATTGAATCCTTCCAATAGAGGTTTTTGCTTAGTGTCGAAAAACGAGGGTAGACGGCCTCGTTAAAAACTGATAAAAGATATCCACGAAAAATTCATCTCGTTTTCTTTTGAGCTCGGGTGGTGAAATTGGTAGACACGCATGGTTGAGGGCCATGTGGCCTTTAGGCTGTGCTGGTTCAAGTCCAGTCCCGAGCACCATTAAGATAATATATTCGGCTAACACGTTCTTAAACAGCTACCCAACTACTAGTGACACATTTGCCCAGACCTTCCCGATAACTTTTGAAACGAGTTTATCTTGTGTCTTTAAAATGGATTTTGATTAATAAGCGTTAAAATAAACTAAAAGGGTTATTTTAACGATCTAGTTTTTAAAAGCGATGCTGCTTAGATTAATACCTAATTCAGTAACAATAACATTTTCCAAATCTTTTGCTTCTTTCTCAAGCCTTGTGATTTCTGGCCAGTCGTCACCGAGCAGTTTTCGACAATTTTGTATCATCGTTACTTTTTCTTTGTATTTGTCGATTATGGCCTGTTGGGCACATTTTCCTAAAGTCATTTTGACCTCTTCTTTAACCTACAAAAAAATAAAATCCACCATAAGCAATGAAAATTATAAATGCCAACATTCCGATCATCACGGAAAACATATGGCCAACTTCTGCGAGACTAATATTAGTCTTGCAATGCTCTTCTACAATCTCTTTTTCATCAAAAACTTTCACTTTGCGCTCCTTCCAACAACTTTTTCCAAAAGCCCATTTCTAGCATAGACTTCTATAGCATTTCTCATAGAGTCTTCAACGATATCGTAAAGGTCACTTTTTAATATTTTTTGAAACAGGCTGATTACTTGATTGTGATTTAATTCACCGTACTCAAACAAGATTAGCAAATCTATTAGATGATTGTTTGGTCCAAAGTAACTTTCTATGCCAGCCTTCTTCATATGAAACTCCCTTAATAAAGAGAATACTCTAGGTTTTTTTGTGACCTCTTTTTTTCCGAAATGAGCTTTAGTGATCTATTTAAAATTAATAACTTATAGAACTAATCTAAAGAGCTTCCAACCTTTTCTTTAGATTAAGTATCACAAGTAATTGTTATTATTATAACCTTAAAGGTTTCAAAAGTTGTCCGGCTGGAATACATAAAAGCTCAGTTCAAATCAATTCAATTCAATTGACTTTTGTAACTCATGCAATATTCATTTTTAAGCTTTAAGAAATTTAGAGTTTGGATAAAAAAATTTTTATACAAAAATTAGATGATCAGGTCAGTTGTATTTAAAAAAAATAAATGGTGAGACAATATTAAATACCAATTTTAAAATTGATGGAGTGGACGTTACTGAAGCTTCAAAAGGTTTCTTTTGCAGCTTTCTGGGGACAGGCTTTGGGCCTTAGTCGAGGTATTTTGTAAATAGGGGAGAGGTCAGTTTATGAAAATATCAAAGGCAGTGTTTATATTCTTTTTTGTATTTGGAATGTTGTCTTCTGGAGCAATTTCAAAGACTGAGAACTGTTTTGCTTCTGAAGAAGGTAAATCTGATCAAGAATATGAAAATGGAAAGTACTTTGGTTCTATTGATAATTATGACAAAACACTGCTTAAAACTGCTATATCGGCGTTAACTCATTCATGTATTGTTACTCAGAAGGAATCATCCAAAACTTTTGAACTACTCGAAGAAAAGGGATGGAACGACCTGAATGAGCAAGGTTCTACTGCAAAAAAAATTGAAGATGGGATTATTGAGCCTAGGGCAGGGCGGGCCTATGTTGCTTATAATAAAAAGATCAATACTCTCGTTGTAGTTTTTCGTGGGATTGGTGTAAAAGGAATGGGGCAAGGTTACAAGTTAAGATTGCTTAAAAATGCATTAGCAGACTCTAACCTCCTTCTTAAAAAAATAGCTTGGTTACCTGAAAAAATTCTAGAAAAGTGGAAGGGATTGACCGAAGAACGATTTGAAGAATGGAAAGGAATTAAGGTTCATCACGGTTTTAATAAAGAGTATAAGCGTTTTATTAAAACTATAGATAAGCGCATAAGTTCGTTTTTAGAAAAGCAAAAGAAGACGTCAGCTGTTTATTGTCTCGGTTTCAGTTTAGGTGCCGCATTGGCAACACATTGTGGCGCTCATTTGAAGCTTCGATTTGGTATTGATCCCAAGGTTCTCGTTGGAGCTTCACCACGAGTAGGAGGAAAGGCCTTTCAAGAAGCATATGATAAATTAATAAAAAGTAGTGCGCGTTTAATGCTCGAGAAAGATCCAGTCCCCCAGATCCCAGGCAATCTTTTAAAAAGAAAATACAAGCATATAGGCCATGGTTTACTTCCACTCTATCACGATAGGAAAATAGGTGAGCGTCTTAAAAAAGCGGTCCTTAAATTGATAACCCATACTTGGGGTAATGGAGAGATATTTCACGCTTCATAAAATACCATAATTACTTGGAATATAAGAAGGCCATCCGGAAACATCTAATTATTTGTAAGTCCAAGTGTAAGGGAGGGGTTCTCAAGAGTCTTGCTCGAGCCGAACGAGATCTATAGACATAATAAAAGCCTTTTTAAATTAAAAAAGTGGTCAGTATTTAAATGATTGTAATTATTAAGTTTTTAATGGCTTGATTTGAACTATTAATGAACTTCAAACAAAATCTCCGAACTATTTGTGAACCATTTAATTAAAAGCAAATTGGTTTTAAAATGAGGAAAGAAGCTAACAATAAAAGGAAATTATTATGAAAAATAGAACAAAGTTTTCAAAAAGCGTTGTCGAGTGGTGGATAAAGTGGAGTAGAATACACAGGAAGTCTTTGATTTCACAAACAGAAGCAGAAAGTGAATTAGATACTCTCAGGAATTTTTTGAGCGCTTTGAAGGGTTATCACTCTAAATAAGTTCCCTTGATAAAGAAATTATTTTTTCCTAACTTATTTAAATATTCTAGAGACTTAAACTTTTTAAAATAATACCGCTAAGTAAGATCGACTTAAAATAATTTCAAAAGGGATCTTATGAAGATTTTAATTGTTGAAGATGATGAGGCCATGGTTAGCCTTTACAAGGTTTGGTTGAAAGCAACAAAATCTGAAATAGAAATTTGTGACAATTCTTATGATGTTTCTGACAAAATTAAAACAGGTCGAATAAAAGAATACCACCTTCTCATTGTTGATTTAAAGCTCCAAGGGTCTGAGGATGGAGATAAAATCGTTGACCAGCTTTCACAGGTAGAGTCCGAAAACAAAGAAAAAACCCCAATCATTTTTTTAAGTAGTGAAATAAATCAAGAAATGCAGCAAAAGTACGGAGATATGAGAAATATAAAGCTGTTAGAGAAAACATCTGTAAATTCTGAAATTTTAAGAAACCAAATTTTGGAAGTTATAGCTGGTCTTTAGTTAACTGAATAAAGGTAGAGTAATTTCAAACTTAGTTCCTTTACCTTTTTCACTTTCTACTTTTATCATTCCACCCAACCTTTGAATTTCTATTTTAACAGCGTCCAGTCCGATACCTCGGCCTGAAACTTCCGATACAACTTCCCTAGAGGTGAGACCTGTTTCGAAGATAAGATTGATAACTTCCCCATCACTCAATTTTTCGATATTTAAGTTTTCTAAATTTTTTCTCTTCAAGGCCATTTTTCTAATTGTTTCAGGATCTATTCCTTTTCCATCATCTTGAATAATAATTTTAAACTTGTCTTTATCGTGTGTTAGCTCAAAACTTATTTCTAATAAGGCCATCTCTTTTTTATTGTTTGAACGCCTTTCTTCTATAGATTCGGCTCCATGGTCTACTGCATTTCTAAATAAGTGAAGAAATGTCGAAAAGCAGGACTTGTATTGTTTTGAATCAACATAAATGTCGCTTTTATTTAATTTGATTTCTATTTTTTTATCCTGCATTTTTGCCAGTTCTTCAACTGGGTACACAAATTGTCTAAAAAGTGTTGAAATTTCTTTGAGAACAAAATTATTGTGGTAGTCCGTGTAAAATATCTCAATTTTTTTCATGAGTGTATTGATTTCTTCTCCTGCCCCATTACTACTCACTGCTTTTTGCATAAGGTCAACAAGTCTTTGGTTTTTTTCTTTAAAATCTAAGTGTGAGTTCTTAATTTTATCAATTAATGCCCACACATTGGCAATGTGAACATCATTCCAATCTTCTTCGACTAAATGGAGGTAACTTTCTAGGTCATGAATATTTTTGGCTATACCACTAAGTTTAAAGCTAGAAAATTGGGCCTTTAGTGTGTGAAAACTTCTGAAAATTTCTTCGGGCTTTTCTTTTCTAAGGTGATCTATGTAATGGTTTATCGTTTCATTTGCATCATTCATAAGGTCCATAAATTCAAGTGGTCTATTAAAAATACTTGTTAACATTTGGGCCTTTTCTTTTTCTATCTCAGCTTCATGTTCAAAAGAAATCTCTAGAGTTTTATCAGTCGCAATGCAAATCATAGTTTCTATTTCTGTCTCAGAATCTTTTTTGTATATAGGTCTGAAATCAAGTTGAATATATTTATTTTTTGTACTTTCAAATTGGCTAGGGGCCAAACTTTGTAAATCTTTGAAAAGAAATTTACCTTCGAAAACTTTTGACACCCACTTTTCAAAATTGACTCTTTTTTCCTCGCCTTTAATGAGGATGTCCCAAATTTTCTTACCTTTCTTTTTGGATTCTAAAATTTCGGTTTCAAGAAGGTCTTCTGTAATTTTTGTGGCACCTTCATCAACAATGCCTTCATTGTTAAAAGTTAGATAGCCCTGTTCAAGGTTATTAAGCATGTTTTCCATCGTTTGCCTTTGCTTAAATTGTTGAAAGGCAAATTTTTTGGCCTCTTTATTCTGATCTTGAACCGCCTCATTGACCTTATCCTCCAAATTCTCTGCGTAGTCGCGAAGTTTTTCGTGAGATGCTTTGAGGTTTTTTTTCATCTTATTTAAGGAATCGGCAACTTTATCAAGCTCATCATTTTTATTAGATCCTTTAAATTCTAAGTCTATGGCCTCATCAGATATCGCATTTAAATCCAAAGAATATGCATAGTTGGCCATTGCCTCAAGGCGCTTTGAAACCATTTGGCGGAATATATAAAAAATGAGTAATGTAATAATAACAAACTGACTTCCTTGAATAAGAGCAAAGGCGATAATTTGATTTTTTATTTTTTCTGTTGCGCTATGAAGACTTGCAACAATTTTAAGGTCAGCAATATATTCTTCATTATTTGATACGCCAGGCTCTTTGTGAATTATCTTAATGTCTTTTTCTATTGAGTTGTCCTTTTTAAAAGAGCCTTTTGAAAATATTATAGATCCTTTCGGCTTCCTTACTTCGACATAGATAACATTAGGAACATTAAAAATTCCTTCAATCCCACTTTTAATCAAATCATTATCTTCAAAGTAAACAGCAGAAATAAGAGGTGGGAGAAGAGTTCTTTCAATCTCTACAATTCTTTTTCCAATATCATTTTTGTATTCTTTAAAGTCTCTATTTAATGAAATAAAGGTACCAATTATGGCAACAGAGAAACATGCTACTATAATGTAGATAATGATTCTGTTTGCGATAGATGTATCTTTTTTTTTCATACTCACATTCTAATTAAGTAATACTCTTTAAAAGAATACAAGACTGTTTCGGTCAGATCTTTGTTTAAGTTAATGTTTTTCTTTTTTTTAGCATTTAAATCAAACCAATGTTATTTGATAAATAAAATTTTTTAGGAATAGTTTCATTTATATGGACTTAGCAAAATATTTAAACAACCGATAATAGATCTGAAGCAATTAATTTTTTTAAGAGATGAAAATGTTACAAAATTTAATTAGAAAAAAAAGTTTCATCATACTTATGTTGGCCTTTTTTTCTTCTTTTATCTATGCCTCACAAAATAAGGCGAATCCTGTTCTTATTGAAAATGGAAAAGACTTTTATGAGGTTGGTTTACATCTAGATATTCTTGAAGATAAGGAAGGTAAACTTAAATTTGAGGATATAATTTCAGGGAAACACGAACCTCAATTTAAAAAAAGCAATAACAAAGTACCTAACTTTGGTCTTACTAAGTCTGTATATTGGGGGCGATTTACTGTTGTAAACAAGACATTATTGAAAAGGAATTGGTTTCTTAGCTTTAACTACGTTACTCAAGACTTAGTAACTTTTTATAAAAAGGTGTGTATTCAAGAAAATGTAGAGCCTTGTCCCAAGGAAAAATGGATTTTTGAAGAAATGGGTGACCGTAAGAAATTCAGTGATAAAAAATACAAGATTCGACCTTTTGTTTTTGAGGGTGGTCAAAAGGAAACAGAAATTTACTATGTAAAGGTGTCAGGAAGTCCAACTCAAATTAATCTAACTTTTTTACAAAAGAAAAAAATGCTTATGATAGAGGGTGATGATAACACTAAATTGAGTCTCTTTTTTGGAATCGTGGTCTCAATGGTTCTCTATAACCTTTTTATATTTTTATCAACAAAAAGTTTAAGTTATTTCTATTATGTTTTTTACGTTATATTCTATGGCCTATTTCTTGGAGGATATCAGGGCTTTTTTCAAAAGTATCTTTTTCAGGAATTCGTTTGGTTTAGTAATAATGGAATAGGGTTTTGTGGCCTGGTGACAAATATTTTTCTAAACCTTTTTACGATATCATATTTAGATCTTCATAAAACAACAAAATGGATAATGAGGCTTTTCATTTTTCATCTAATTCTTTGTTTCTTTGGAATTATCTTATCTTTAACATCTACTTACGCAGCGACATTAAAGGTTTTTCTTCCGGCCGCTTTAATTATTTCTGTCCTCTGTTACTTTGCGGGATTCAATAAACTTTTAAAAGGATATAGACCAGCAAAATATTTTATTCTGGCCTTTTCTTTTATGATAATAGGTGGAGTCATTACTAATTTGGCGGTTGCCAATGTTCTTCCAAGTAATCCTATTTTAAACCAAACGGTTGTTATTGGAACGGCCCTTCAACTTATTTTTCTGTCTATGGGTTTAGCTGACCGCTTTAACTTAATCCAAGAAGAGGCCCAGGCATTACAAGAAAATTATGCTAAACAACTTGAGCAAGAAGTTTTGAAAAAAACCACGCAGGTTGTTGAGGAAAAAGAAAGGGCCGAATCCTCCGAAAAAGAAGTGTCAGGGCTGCTTCATAATATGAAGCAGGCCGTTTTTAGTATTGATGTTGAGGGAAATATAGTTCCTCCTGTTTCAGAATATAGTATGGAACTTTTTGAGAGAGAAGTCGTTGGAGTTAGTGTTTACGATACTCTATTTAAAGACTTAGATAGAAAAGGTGAGGCCTTTCAGCAAACTGAATTTGTTGTAAAGGCCTCGGTGGGAGAAAACCTACTTCAGTATGATGCTGTTGATTATGCCCTAACTTCTAAAATCTATATGTCGGACACCAAGGGAGAAGATAGATCCCTAAAAATAAATTATTCACCAATCGTCGATAAAAAAGAGACTGTTCTTAAGCTCATGCTTGTTGTAGAAGATGTAACAGAAATCGAAAAACTTGAAAAAGAGGCCAAAGAAACTCAAGCTGCTAGTGAAATAAAAGTAAAAAGGCTCCAAGAAATTGTTTCAAATGATAAAACGGCCATAAGGCTTTTTTCAAGAGAAGTTCGTTTAAACCTTGATACGGCCGAAAAGTCCATCGATAAAAGAGACCTTAACAAGCTTTTTAGAGCAGTTCATACCGTTAAAGGCAATGCAAGAATTCATGGACTTACAACACTTTCAAGCGAAATTCATGTTCTTGAAAATGATCTCAATGAAAAAAGGAAAACTCCATCTAATGTGCCGGAAAAAGATTACTTTGAAGACGTCACGGAAAAATTAAAAACTTTTTCAAATACTTATATTGAGCTTTCTAAGGAAATATTTGGACAAGATGTTGATGAAACCGTTCTGGCGGGAGAACAAGATGAAATGATCGTTTCAAAATCACTTTTTATGAAAGGGATGGATAAACTCAGAGAGATTTCGAAAGAGATTAATAATGATTCAATACTCTATATTTTGAGAACAATGGAAAATGAAGAATTTAAAAAGTACTTAAAAGGGCTTCATAAAACCGTTGATAAAATGGCATTGAGTCTTGATAAAGATATTGAGCTTAAAATTGAGGGAGACGAAGTTTTTTTAAATGTAAAAACCGCATCTATGATGAAAGATACGCTCATGCATATTATCCAAAACTCTGCGGATCACGGTATTGATAAAGAAGGAATTGTCCTTATTTCAATTAGAAGTAAAGATCACCATGTTCATATAGAGATTCAAGACAACGGAAAAGGAATTGATCCAGAAGCAGTTTATCAAAGAAGTTTGGAAAAAGAGATGATTTCAAAGGAAGATTCTCAAGATTATACGGATCAAGAAAAGCTTAACCTTATTATGCTACCAGGTTTTTCTACGAAAGAACAGGCCACAGAGTACTCTGGTCGTGGCGTCGGGATGGACGTCGTTAGCACAAATGTTCAAAATTTAGGTGGGAAAGTTGAGCTTGAGTCGATCATTGGTAAGGGAACAACTTTCAAAATTGTTATCCCCCAGGCTTCTTAACAGTCTAAAAAATAATTTCTCCTATATGCCCATAAGGGATTTCTCTTTTAAGTAATTCTTGAATGGGAGTTTTTTGAAAAATATCAAGAATGGCCCTTATAACTCCCGCATGACCTATGATTAAAGTATTTTGTAAGGTTTTTGTGTTAAAAAGAAACTTTCCAACCCTCTTTTTTAAATCAAGGTAGCTTTCACCTTGAGGAAAATGAAAATTTTCAATATCTGCATTCCAAAGGTCTAGTTGTTTTTTTGGAACATTGTCCCATGCGACGCCTTCATAGACACCAAAGTTGATTTCTTTGAGGAGGGGGTCAACTGAAAATGGTTTATTTAAGGATTTTGCAACTTTTTGACACCTTCTTAGTGGGCTAGAAAAAATTTGAAAATTTTCTAGGGGTAAAGAAAGAATGGCCTGTGCTAAGGCCAATTCATCAGAATGGAGTATATCCAAGTCTGTTTGTCCGTAACATAAGTTTTTATGACCAATGGGCCTAGGATGCCTTACATAAGTTATTTTTCGCTTTGTCATTTTAAAGTCATCAATAAATAAAATGCTATCTCTGTGCATTGTTGAATCATTCCAAAAAAATCCCCTCTTAGGAAACCCATTTTTTGTTTAATAATGAGAGTTATTATTACAAGCACAGGAAAGGTACCAAAACTTAAAAGAATTTCTTTTGGGGTAAGAAGAAGTCCTGAAATAATAACGAATAGAATGTTGACCAAAAAGTTTTTTAGAGAAAGTTCTCTTGCAGCGTTTTTTGATTTACTCTCGGCTGTTCCCCCATATTTCTGAAAGAGAAGTGGAGAGATCGCAAGAAAGCGACTTAAAACATGTCCCATAATAATGATTGAAAAGAGATTTGATGTGATGGCGTTCAAGGATTCAACTTTGAGGTAGATTGAAAATATAAGGATCATCGCACCATAGGTTCCAAGCCTAGAATCTTTTAATATCTTTTCTCTTTTCTCAATATTTGTTCCACCCCAAAGAGCGTCAAAACTATCAGCAAGACCATCTTCATGTAAGGCTCCTGTGATGAGGGGAACAGCTGCTAAAGAGAGAATAAGAGAGAGCTTGTGCGGGAAAAAAAATGACAATAAGAAAAATAGCCCAGCTTGAAAAAGTCCTACTAAGAAGCCGGTTAGAGAAAAATATTTTAAAAGGTCTTTCTCATGATCAAGGTTGTAAAGCATTTTAAAAGGAGGAATCCTTGTAAAAAAAATAAGCGTGTGCATGAATATGTTGTATTCCCTCCTTAATGGCTTCAAAGTTCCCCTTTGGTCGTTGACAGTTATCGTTTATTAATATTAAATCACAAAACTTTAATAGGTGAAGTCTGGTTTGACTCCAGCACTGTCCCGCAACGGTAATCTTATTAGTAAGTCCGACCCCTATTAGAAGTTATACTATCCCGAGGAGGAGCTCAAATTGAAACTACTATTTTTTTCTCTAATTCCCCATACACCTTAGATTTAATTTAATGGCACTTTCGGGGATAACTGTTATTTTTATAGGGCATGGGAGTCGAAGGCAAGGCTCTAATAAGGAACTTGCCACTTTAGTCTCTCAATTTGGGAAGAAGCATCTTAGTTATAGAACTGTTCTCTGCTTTGTTGAGTTAGCGAAACCTTCCTTTAATCAAACCATTTTGTGGGAAGCAACAAGAGAAGAATGTCAAAAAGTCATTCTTTTACCTGTCTTTTTATTTTCATCACGTCATGTAAAAAATGATATTCCTTTGGTTATTTCCAAAGTTCGGCAAGCTTATCCAAATAAAGAAATCATTTGTGCAGATGCGATGAAGTCTTCTTCGTCTTTAATAAACTTAGCAAGAAAAAGACTACAGGGTTTTTGTACAGGTAACCTTGAAGCCCTTCTGGTGGTAGGAAGAGGTTCATCAGACCCTGATAGCAATGGGGAATTTGAAAAAATCGCAAGGTTAATTTTTGAAAAAGAGAATTTTGACAGTTTCCATAGTGCTTATGTAGGTATAACGGGTCCTTCGGTAGCTGAGCAGCTCAACCTTATCTCTAAGTTAAGGCCTAAAAAATTAATTGTTCTTCCCTATTTTATTTTTCACGGTCGTTTAGTTGACGAGCTTAATAAAACACTCCAGCAGTTTAAAAAATCATATCCTTGGATTCATGTAGAAATGACAGCTCATTTAGGCGTGGACCCTATTCTTGTTGAATATTTTAGTGAGCATGTAGAAAAAATTTTGCTTGGGGATGAAACAAATACTTTGCCTTGTAACAATTGTCACTATCGCCCGGAAGTTGCAGATATTTCAACTAAGGTTAGTGGCGTTAAGGCACTTCTCTGGTCTGTAAGGCATTTGTACACCCATTCTCAAGCAAAACCCCATGAATATCCCCACGCTAATTTAAAGAAGCATGTCCTCGTTTGTGAAAATATTGATTGTGCAGAAAAAGGAAGTAAGCAATTTTCGAGGCGCCTTAGAAAGTTTATTAAAAATGATGGAAAACAAGACACTATTAAAGTCACAAAGACATCTTGTATGGGGCGCTGTGGGGAGGGGCCAAGTCTTGCCGTTTATCCAGATGGAGTATGGTATAGAGATGTGACTATAGACGACTTGGATGAAATATATAATCAACACTTATTGGCCGACAAGATTCACGAGAAATGTGTCGACGATATTATGGTTTAAAAAGGAGAAAAAATGGCCTGTCACGAATTAGGAGCATTGAGACTTGGTCTCATGAAAATTATAGGGATAGAAAATGAAGCTGCGAGGATTCATGATGAGAATGAGGTGGGGGAAGCATTAAATAATGCAGGACCTATTCAATCTTTGGCAAAAGCGGACAGCCTTAAAGACCTTCAGAAGTTTTTTGATTCTTCTATTTCTGACCTTGAGGAAAGGGTATCTAAATTAAGTGATGATGATAAAAATCTTCCTTACTACAGATCCCTTCTCATTTTAACAAAAAAAGTGGAGCTTGAGCTAGAGTCTCATTTGAAAGGGGTTGAAAGTTTTTGGAAAAACCTTGATGAAATGCATGATTATGTACATGAAATTTTTCCTGGGTGAGGTTGATTATGCCAGTAGCAAAGTTACAAAAAAGAGAGACCCTCAATAAATCTACAGAATCACTTTCTTTTATAATGGAAGAGGATTTAGGCTTTATCGGGGGACAATATATTATTTTGGATTCCAAAATTCCAATGAATGAGGAAAAAAATTTTAAAAGGGCCTACACCATTGCTTCCTCTGATGAAGAGCAGCGGAGTTTTAGGATCGTCTATAAAAGGTTAGGTGAAGGCCTTGTTACGAATCAATTTCTAGATAATTTAAAAATCGACCAAGCAGTTTCTTTTTCCGGGCCCTGGGGTAAATTTCTCAAAAATGAAGATTTTGCTAAAGAGGGAAAAACTCTCATGGTTGCTACTGATACGGGGATTGCAAGTGCTATGAGTTTTTTAAGCTCAAAAAAAGTAAAGAATCGTTTGAAAGATGTTGATTTGAAATGGTTTGTTCCCTCCAAAGACTATTTTATTTCCCATGATGAAATTTCTGAGAAGTTTTCAGAAATTGTGGGCCGCTTGGAAATTAAAACGATCCCTGAATATGGAAAAGGTAGAGGTGAAGAGTTTTATGGATCGCTTGAAAGCTTTATGGAGCAAACGAGTTATGACTCTTATTTTTTATGTGGTGATGGCGAAGTTGTAAGAAGAGGAAAAGACCTTCTTTTAAAAAGAGGTCATGACGAAACCCAAATTGGAACAAAAGTCTATTTTAATAAATAAGGGTAATGTGAAAAAAAGCCTAAAGATTTAAGCCAATTAAGGGAAGGGTTTACAACGGGAGCTTGCTCTGCTGCGGCAGCAAAAGCTGCAGCTCGTGTTTTGTTGAAAGGTGAACATATTGATGAGATCACCTCGACACTTCCGATTGGCAGAAAAGTTACTTTTAGATTAAAAAGGTGCGAAAGATATGATGACCATGCAATTTGTTCTATTTTAAAAGACGCTGGTGATGATCCAGATTGTACAGATAAGGCAGAACTTACTGCTAAAGTGAGTCTCACTAAATCTCCCAAAATAGATATTGTAGGAGGGGAAGGCGTTGCTTTAGTGACAAAAGCAGGCCTTGGTCTTGAAGTTGGAAAACATGCAATTAATCCTGTCCCAAGAAAAAATATTACAGAAATGGTTCAAGAAGAAATGGAGGGGAGTGATTTTAACGGTGCTCAAATAGAAATAGCCGTCCCTGGTGGGGAAGAAATGGCCAAGCAAACCACAAATGAAAGACTTGGTTTAATTGGGGGCATTTCTATTTTAGGGACAACGGGCATTGTCAAACCTTATTCAACTGCGGCCTTTAGGGCCTCTGTCGTTCAGTCTGTAGACCTTGTTAAAAATAATAATTTAGAGACGATTGTTTTAACAACAGGTGGGAAAAGCGAACAGTACGCCATGGAGCTTTTCCCCTTTTTGGATAATATGTCCTTTATTCAAGTAGGAGATTTTATTGGGACAGCTTTAAAAAGAGGCAAGCGAAATAAAATTAAAAACGCAATTATTGTCGGGATGATGGGAAAGCTTTCAAAAATGGCCGATGGAAGAATGATGACTCACGCAGCAGGCTCCAAAGTTAACATGGAAATGTTGGCCATGTTTGCTAAGGATTTAGGAGCAACTTCAGAGGTTGTTGAGGAGATCCAAGAAGCTGCAACTGCCAGAAGGGTTCTGGAGATTTGTGAAGAACAGGGAATTAAAGGGATGACAGATATTATTTGTGAAAAGGTTGTAGAGGCATGTTCAGAGCACAGTGAAAATAAATTAAATATTAATACCTACCTTGTGGGCTTTTCAGGAAGCCTTTTGGGAAGGTTTGAACAAAATGAAACGATTTATTGGGGGACACCATGAATGATATGAGGCAAATGACAGGCCTTGGAAGACAAATAGAAAACTCTTCTTTTGATGTTATCAATAATGAAGTAGGACCTCATGATTTCACTGATGAGCAATGGGAAGTGGTGAGAAGAGTTATTCATGCAACAGCTGACTTTGAGTATAAGCACCTTACCCACATAAGTGATGATGCTATTGTGGAAGGAATCACGGCACTTAAAAAGGGTGCTCCCATTGTGACAGATGTCCAAATGATTATAGCAGGCCTCAATAATGCAAGGTTAGAGGCCTACGGTTCAGAGTGCCATTGTTTTATTTCTGATGAGGACGTTATAAAAACGGCCAAAGAAAATAACTCCACTAGGGCCATTGAATCTTTTAAGAAGGCCCATTCGAAGGGTCTTCTTAATGGAGCAGTTGTCGCAATTGGTAATGCACCCACGGCCCTTATTGAACTTTGCCGTTTAATTAAAGAAGAAGGCGCCAAACCGGCCCTTATCGTAGGGGTGCCAGTTGGTTTTATTTCTGCTGTTGAATCAAAAGAAGAAGTTCTTAAAATGGTGAGAGTTGAAAAAGTTCATGCGCCTTATATTATTACTCGTGGAAGAAAAGGTGGCTCAACAATCGCTGTCTCTATAATTCATGCTCTTCTTCTTCTTTCAACAAAAGGACATTAGAGATGGCAGCAGTAACAATTATTGGAATAGGTGATAATGGATGTGTTGGGATGAGTGCTAAAGCTTATAACTGTATTCAGAAGGCCCAGGTCCTTGTCGGAGGTGAAAGGCACCTAGACTTTTTTTCAGATTTTAAGGGAGAAAAAATGACCCTTAAAAATGGCCTTATGAATGCCATCTATTCTATAGGAGAAAAATGCCAGGAAGAAAATGTTGTTGTTCTTGCAAGTGGTGACCCTTTGTTTTATGGAGTTGGCGATATCATTACTAAAAAGGTTGGAAAAGAACATGTTGAAATTATTCCAACGTGCTCTTCGGTTCAACTGGCCTTCTCTCGGATAGGAAAGAAGTGGGATGATGCTAAAGTTATTTCTCTCCATGGAAGAGGTATTAAGGGGCTTGTCAACAAAATCAGAGATGAATACAAAGTCTTTTTAATGACTGATGAAGTAAATACACCTTCCGCCATTTCTGAATATCTTCAGTCCTACGATGAAACAGATTGGAGTTTTACAGTTTGTGAAAACTTGGAAGGGTCTAACGAAAAAATTCATCAGTTTGCTAACATAGCTGATGTTAAAGGTGATTTTTCTCCATTGAATGTCGTCATTTTATTAAGAGACCCCAAAAAAATATCAAAGCGTTCAATTACAGCAAGAGTTGAAGATGCTTTTCAAAAAAGAATGCCGAAAAAAGGTCTTATTACAAAAAAAGAAGTTCGAGCGATTGCTTTAATGAACATGGAGCTTTGTGAAGATTCAACAGTTTGGGATATTGGTGCTGGTAGTGGTTCAATTTCAATGGAATCGGCGCTCATCGCAAAAAATGGTCATGTTTACGCTGTGGAAACTGATCCACTGGGTGTGGAGATTTGTGAAGAAAATAAACGTTCCTTCAAAGTTGATAATGTGACAGTCGTTCATACAAGCGCACCTGAAGGGCTTTCAGACCTTCCAAAACCAGATAGGATTTTTATTGGTGGGACTAAGGGAAAGATGGAAGAGATTATTTCTGTCTGTTATGAGGCGCTTAAAGGTGAAGGAGTACTTGTTTTAAGTGCTATTACTATGCAGTCCGTGGCCTTAGCTTTAGACGTTTTTGAAAAAATAAAATTAAAACCAGAAGTTCAGTTGGTTCAGGTTTCCAGGGGAAAGCCGCTCGCTCATTATCTCCGCTATGAGGCCTTAAATCCAATTCATCTTTTTACAGTTAAAAAAGAGGGAAAATGAAATACGGTAAATTATATGGTGTTGGCGTTGGCCCAGGGGCCACTGATCTTATAACTTTAAGGGCAGTTAATGTTCTCAATTCTGTCGATGTGATTGGAATCCCTAAAAGTTCTGACAAAATGAGACCTTTTGCTTGGAGGATTTGCTCTCCCATTGTGAGAGAGAATAAAAACCAGGAAAAGCTTTTCCTTCATTTTCCCATGACAAAAGACCACAAGATTTTAATTCCAGCTTGGGATAAGGCCTTCAAAGAAATTGGAGCGCGACTTGAAGCCGGTAAAAATGTGGCCTTTATTACTCAGGGTGACCCTTCTGTTTATAGCTCTTGGATGTATCTCTTAGAGGAGGCCTCTGACCGCTGGCCTGGAATCAATATAGAAATTGTTCCAGCTGTTTCTTCTGTTACAGCGATTCCGGCGATTCTTCAAACACCTTTGGCGGATGGGAGAGAGCAATTTTGTGTGGTTCCTGCCACCTATGGGATTGATGATCTTCCTGGACTTTGTGATCAATTTGACACGATCATTTTAACTAAAGTTGGAAAGATGATTCCCCAACTTATTGAAATCCTCGAAGAGTTAAAACTTATTAAGAATGCAACTTACGTTAGTTATGGGACGACTGAAAATCAAACCGTTATTAAAGATTTAAAAAGTATAAAGACTGATAATTGTGATTACTTTTCTATGGTTCAAATTTCCATTAGGAGACGTAGAGGCGCCTTAAGAGGAAAAAACCTCGCTGGAGAGAATCGTGACTGAGAGAAAAATATTTGCTGTTTATGTTATTACAAAGCATGGCCTAAAAACTGCAGAAGTTTTTAAAAGGGAACATCCAGACTGTGATCTTTATGTTTCTAAAAGATTCATTGATAAGGCGCCTCCAGGGAGCTTTCTTTTGGCCACACCCATGGGACCCACCCTTAAAAAAACATGGAAGGAATATGATTGCCATATCCATATAATCTCTGTGGGTGCTGTTGTTCGTATGATTGCTCCTCTTTTAGAAAATAAAAAAGTTGACCCGGCCGTAATTTGTATCGATGATGCGAATAAATTTTCTATATGTCTTCTTTCAGGCCATGTGGGAAGAGGAAATGAATTTACGAAAGTAGTCAGTGACACTTTAAATAATACTCCTGTCATTACTACGGCCTCTGATGTAACTGGGACACTTACGGTTGACATTTTAGGTCGTGATTTAGGCTGGGAGCTAGATGATAAAGATAGAAATGTGACACTTGGTTGTGCTGCTGTTGTGAACCAATCAAAGGTAGCATTTATTCAGGAAACTGGGGAGCCCAACTTTTGGCCGTTGAAAAAACCTCTTCCACCCGGAGTTAATTATTTTACAAAACTAGAAGACGTGAATCCGAAAGGCCATGAGATTCTTCTTATTTGCAGTGACCAAAATATTATTGAGAGGTCTCATTGGGAAAAAGCAGTTATCTATAGGCCAAAATCTCTTGTTTTAGGTCTCGGTTGCGATAAAGGAACTCCTTTCGAAGTTGTGGAACAAGGGATCCTTCATCATCTAGAGAAAATGAATTTAAGCGTTAAGAGTGTTAAGGCAATTGCTACAATTGACCTTAAAGAAAACGAAGAAGCCTTTTTAAAATTAAAGAAAAAGTATGGCTGGATTATTGAGGGTTACCCTGCGAAGGTTCTTGATCAAGTAGAGGGCGTTCTCAATCCAAGTGATGTTGTTAAAAAATATGTAGGGACACGATCTGTAGGGGAAGCAGCTTGTTTGCATTTTACAAAATCTAAAATGCTTCTCCTTCCCAAACAAAAGTTCCAACTTGAAAAAGGAGGCAAAAATATGACTATTTCAATTGCTAGAATTCCTTTTTTAAAAAGAGGTGAACATGGGCACTCTTAATGTTGTAGGGATCGGACCTGGGAATGATCTTCATATTACTCCTGCAGCTTTATCTGCAATTAAAAGCTCTGAGCATGTGATTGGCTATACGACTTATTTAAGACTTATTAAAAAACACATAGTGGGCAAAGAAATCACAAGAACAGGAATGAGTGAAGAAATTGATAGGGCGATGACGGCCATTAAACTTGCTAAAGAAGGAAAAACTGTCACTTTAGTCTCTTCGGGAGATGCCGGTGTTTATGGCATGATGGGTCTGGTTTTTGATTGCCTTAAAGAACTAAAGTGGAAAAGGGGAGATAATCCCACTCTAAATATAATTCCAGGGATTTCGGCGGCCAATAGTTGTGGCTCTTTAGTCGGAGCCCCTTTAATTCATGATTCTTGTACGATTTCTCTTTCGGACCTTTTAACCCCTTGGCCTGTTATTGAAAAAAGAATTGAGTCGGCCTCAAAAGGGGACTTTGTGATCAGTTTTTACAATCCGGCCTCTGGAAGAAGACAAAGGCAGATTGTGGAAGCAAAAAAAATTATAATGGAGTATCGACCAGGAAATACACCTGTAGCGCTGGTTAAAAGTGGTTATCGAAAAAGACAAGATATTGTCATGACAGACTTAGACAACTTTCTTGATTATGAAATTGGAATGTTGACGACAGTTATTGTCGGATCAAGTCAGACTTATATGTACGAAGGCTATATGGTGACACCAAGAGGTCATGAAAATAAATATGACCTTTCAAGCGGTGATGTCAAAACAGGCCAAAGGAAAACCTTTTCTCTAAAGTGTGAAGGAGACTTAAAGTCCCAAGTAGACTTAAAAGAGGAAGGGCTGGAACTGGCCAAAACCTATGTGACACCAACGGATAGTTGGGTGACGCCGAAAGATGTGAACGATAAGGCATTTTTGAATGAGTCCTCTGAAGAGAGTGCCTTAGAGGCCTTAGAAATGCTTAAGGGGAGTGGACATCTTCAGTTTGAAGAAACAAAAGTTGAAAAAAAGAAGGTCCGTAATATTTTAGAAACAAATGATTTAAGTACATTAGGACTTTTTCACGGTGTTTTATGGTTTGAGGATAAGGAAGAAACTTTCCTTATCGGTGATTTTAAAGAACCTGTTTCTCTTGAAGAGCATGGTCTCTCCATCGTTGAAGAAGCTGGAAGCGTTAAAAAAATTGAAGGGACTTCAAAAGTAGAACCTCTTTTCTTATGGGAAGGAAAGGGTGTCGAAGCTGCCTCGGATATCTACAAAAAATTAATTATCTATAGAAATGATTCAGTTTCTATGAGGCTTCAGGATGTTCTTAAGGAATCCTCCGAAAGGGTCGACTTTAATGGCGGCCCTTTATTTGATGTGAGGTGGCTTGCGAATATGCCCCAAGATGTTTGGGATTGCGTACGAGAAACAAAACTTAAATGCTAGGAGAATAAAGTGAAGGTTTATATTATAGGAGCGGGTCCTGGTGATCCTGACCTTATTACAGTCAAAGGATGCAAATTAGTTGAGACTTGTCCTATCGTTTTTTATACAGGGAGCCTTGTTCCCAAAGCAGTTATTGAAAGAGCAAAAGACGATTCTCTCGTTTTGGATTCAAGTGGAATGGATCTCGATGAGATTATGGAAGTTTTCAAAAAAGCGAAAAAAGAAAATAAAGATGTTGCCCGTGTTCATACGGGAGACCCCATGATTTATGGTTCAACCGCTGAGCAAATGAGACGACTAGATGATCTTGAAATCGAGTGGGAAGTTATTCCAGGTGTTTCAAGTTTTGTTGCTTCAGCAGCGGCGATTGGAAAAGAATTAACCCTCCCTGAAACATCACAGACGATTATTTTGACAAGAATGGAAGGCCGGACACCCATGCCAGAGGGAGAAAAACTCGCGGACCTCGCAAAAACTGGTGCAACTCTTGCATTGTTTTTAAGTGTGGGACTAATCAAAAAAGTTGTTGATGAATTAAAGACTATTTTTGATGATACTCACCCTGTGATTGTGGTCCAAAGGGCCTCTTGGCCAGATCAAAAAATCGTAAGGGGAGATTTATCCGATATTGTGAAAAAAGTAAAAAACGAAAAAATTAAATCAACGGCCATTATACTTACGGGGAAGGTTTTTAATACTGAGGATTTTCCAGACTCAAGACTTTACGCCAGTGACTTTACTCATAACTTTAGGCAGGCAAAAGTATAAAAATGGCAACCAAGAGAAAATGCGGAAAAGTATATTTGATTGGATCTGGTCCAGGAGACCCAAATCTCCTTACGGTTAAGGCCCGGACTCTTTTGGATGAAGCGGATGTTGTTGCCTATGATTCTCTTATTTCGCCGGCACTTCTTGCGAGCTTAAGTGCTCGAAGTCTAAATATTCCCGTAGGCTATCGGGGTTATGGTAGTTCCAAATTAGGTTATGGAATCCATCCGACAGTTATTGAAATGGCGAGGAAGGGAAAAACTGTTGTCAGGCTTAAATCAGGAGATCCTTTTATTTTTGGGCGAGGTTCCCAAGAATGTAGTGCCCTCAATGAAGAAGGGATCCTTTTTGAGGTCGTTCCAGGAATTAGTTCAGGATTAGGGGCCGCTATTTCTGCAGGCTTTCCTCTTACTCATAGAGACTTTTCTAGTAATGTCGTTTTTGCTTCAGGACATGACCTTAGGGGAGGAAGTCCTTGTAACTCAAATTGGAACTCTATTGCCCAAACGAATGGAACGGTTGTCATTTATATGGCAGCTTCAAAAGTTGAAGAAAACTGTAATCGTCTCATTGAGTTTGGAAAAGATGAAGACACTCCAGCTATTTTTGTTGCGTCTGCAACTTGTGGAGATGAAGAAGTCGTCCAGGGGACTCTTAAGAACCTAGGGCAATTATGTAAGGGTATTCATCCCAAAAAACCGGCCATTATTATTATCGGTGAAGTGGTTAGAACAAGAGAGCTCTTCAATTGGAGAAAGGAATTACCTTTAAATCAAAAACAGTTTTTGGTTCTTAGGCAGAGAAACTCTGAAAGCGAAATGGCCAAAACCCTTAAGTCCTTAGGTGCCACTGTTGTAGAAGCGCCCAAGTTTAGAAGTAAAATAATTAACCCACTGCCAAGTATTTCTAAAGAAGGAAATTATATTATAGGACAGAAAGAGTCCTTTACCTTTTTCCTTCAACATTTAATGAGGAGCGGAAAAGATATTAGAGAGCTTTTAAATGCTAGATTTTTTGTGATGGATGAAAATACCAAAAGTGAGCTTAATTCTTTTGGTATTAAGGAGGCCGCTCTTTTAAAAGGGCATTGCCATAAGGCCATTGTTGAGTCTGATCTACCTAGGGACCTTATTATTGTCACGCGGAAGGAAGGAAGAAAAAGTTTACAAGCTGATCTTGAAAACCTAGGTCATAAAGTAACTCGTTTTGAAGTTTATGAAAGAGAAGATATTTATTTAGACATTGAAGCTCCTCGTTTTGATGGTGTCTTTTGTGGGTCTTCAAGCTCTATTGATTCTTTAACCAAGTCCTCTTGGTTTGAACGATGCCAAAATGCTCCTTTTTTTACAATAGGTAAAAAAACTCATGATAGGGCCTTAATGAATAATTTAAAATGTTTTATGGCGGATGAAGATACGCTTAATTCAATGGTTAGTCTCATTCTTCGCAAGGTTCGAGGTGTATAGTGAAAGGACAAAATAAAGGATTGATTGTTGTCAATACAGGTGATGGAAAAGGAAAAACAACGGCAGCTTTTGGAGTTCTTTTTAGATCTCTTGGAAGAAAAATGAAATGTGCGGTCGTTCAATATGTAAAGGGTAAGTGGAAAACTGGGGAGCGCTTACATGCAGAAACCATTGAAGATTTAAGTTTCCATGTTATGGGGCTTGGTTTTACGTGGGAAAGCAAAGATATCAATCAAGATATTGAAGCGGCGAAGGCCGCTTGGGAAAAATCCAGAGAATATATTTTAGATGATATTCATGATGTTGTTATTCTTGATGAACTTACATACGCCATTTCTTATGAATGGATTAGTGTGGAAGAGGTTTTAGAAGCTTTGAAAAAACGGCCTTTAATGAAACATATTATTATTACCGGTCGAGATTGCCATGAAAAAATTATTGATTATGCAGACCTTGTAACTGAGATGAAGCTTGTTAAGCACCCCTACAAAAATGGAATCGCGGCCCAAAAAGGAATTGAATTTTAATGGAAACCCTCATACCAAGAATTGTTATTGCTGGTACTCATAGTAATGTGGGGAAAACGACCGTCATGGTAAGCCTTATGGGGCTTCTTAAAGAGAGAGGTCTTAAAGTCTGTTCTTTTAAATGTGGACCTGATTATTTGGATCCAACTTATCATAAGAGAGTAACTGGCGAAAACTCCATCAATTTAGATAGTTGGATGATGGGAAAAGAAGGAGTTCTTAAAACTTTTATTGAGTCCTCTCAAGGCTTTGATATCGCACTTATTGAAGGCGTTATGGGGCTTTTTGATGGTGCGAACCCTAAAACTGATGAAGGATCAACTTCTGAAATTGCTAAAACTTTAAAAGCACCAGTCCTGTTGATTATTGATGGAAGTGGAATGGCCAGATCTGGATCCGCCGTTTATCAAGGGTTTCGAAACTTTGATAGAGATCTCAATTTAAAAGGGGCCCTATTTAATCGATTGGGAAGTCAAAAACATTTGGACATTTTGGAAGAAGCACTTGGAAAAGAGGAATCTTTTGGAGGGATGACTAAAGGGGATCAAAATTTTGCTTTTCATGGAAGGCATTTAGGTCTTGAAACGGCGTCAGGAAAAAATGTTTCTCATGAGAAATTAAATTATTGGAAAGACCATGCGGCCAAGAATATTAACCTTGAAAAAATTATTGAAACCGCTAAGGATGTGGATGCTTTAAGTTACAATGGTGTCTCTTCTGTGAAACCATCTAGTCCTGTTAAGATCTCTTATGCTTTAGATGAAGCTTTTCATTTTTATTATCCTGAAAACTTAAATGCTTTTAGGGCCTTTGGTGGTGAACTTACACCTTTTTCTCCTATCAACGATAAAAAAATTCCAGAGGGGACCCAGTTTGTTTATCTGGGAGGCGGCTACCCAGAGCTTTTTGCTGAAAAACTCTCTAAAAATAATTCAATGATGGATTCTCTCAGGAGTTTTGCCGATAAAGGAGGGGCCATCTATGGGGAGTGCGGAGGGCTCATTTATCTTTCAAAGGGATGTACTCTTAAAAATGGAAAGACATTTCCTCTTCTTGGATTGTTAGACCTCGATATTGAAATGGGTGATAAACTGAAGAGTCTTGGTTACACAACTGTTGAGTGTCTTGAAGATAGTTTTCTTGGCCCTAAAGGGACAAAAATAAAAGGGCATCAATTTCGCTATTCAGATTATAAGGAAGAAAATGGCCAAAAAATGATGAGTCTGACAAAGAAAAGAAACAATTTAAATTCTTTGGAAGGATTTAGAGCACGAAATGTCATTGGGACTTATGTTCATTCTCATTTCGCTTCAAACTTAGCTATCCCCAAAAATATTATAGAATGGGTAAATAGATGAGGATTGACCAAAAGAAAAAACACCTTGCCGTTACTCTGGAACAACCTTCGGCTCTTTTAAGTTGGTGCCTCCATGGTGGTGGCATAAGTGAAGGAAAAGAGATTTTTTGGGCGCAGGTTGAATCAAAGGAACTTACTCGAGGAGTGGACCCTTTATCCTACCTTAAAAAAAGATGGAAAGATGAAGACCTAACTCCTGATATAGCCTTTATGACCTCTGCGGAAATTAATGATTTCGTTTGTAAAAAGGAAACTTTTAAAGATTTTGAAGTTAGTGTTTTAAGTACTGTAGGGATGGGGAATGCTTTAAGGGCCGGAGATCCAGGTGGTTATCATCTTAGCTTGGGAACAATTAATATTTTAATAGAAATTAATAAAACATTTTCAAGTGGGGCCCTTATAGAGGCGATATCGTTGGGGACTGAAGCAAAAACTGCTGCTGTCATGGACTTAAATATTTCTTCGAATATGAGTGGTGAAAAAGCAACAGGTACTGGGACAGACTGTATGGCAGTCGCTTCTCATAAAGGTCAAGCTCCTTTAATGTATTGTGGAAAACATACGAAAGTCGGAGAACTTATTGGTAAGGCCACTTATGAAGCCGTTTTTGAAGGAATACAAAAATGGATAAAAAGAAAAGAGAAAAGTGATGAAGAAAGCAAAAATAACTCTCGTTATTGGTGGAGCGAACTCGGGTAAAACGGGGTTCTCACTGAAGCTTCTTAACGAGCATTCCAAAAAATTTTACCTGGCCACGGGTCAAGCTTTTGATGATGAAATGAAATTAAAAATAAAAAAGCATAAGGAAGAGCGCCTTGGAATGGATATTACAACTATTGAGGAACCCCTTACCTTAAAAAATGTTTGGAAGGAAATAGATAAGGATTCTGTGGTTCTTCTTGATTGTTTAACTATGTGGGGAACAAATGTTTTTTATAGTGGAAAAAACATTAAGGAAGAGGCACAAATACATTTTGAAAAAGATGATATGAATTTTAAAGAGCTTATAGTTGTCACCAACGAAATAGGAATGGGTGGCATTAACTTAAACAAGGAAGGACGAAAGGCCAATGCCTTATTAGGACTTCTCAATCAATTTATGGGAGACCTTTGTGATGAGGCTTGGGTAGTTCTTTGTGGAATTCCTCGGAGGTGGAAACCATGATGTATGAAACAAAAAATTTGAACCAAAACTCTATTGAAATGGCAAATAAGCACATTAATAATTTAACAATGCCTTCTTGGGCACTTGGAGATCTTCTTGATATAGGAGTAAAGCTTTCTGGAATTCAGGGCGTTTTTCCTCCAAAAATAGAAGAAAAAAGAATTTATATTTTTGCTTGTGACCATGGAATAGTAGAAGAGAATGTGTCTCTCTTTCGCAAAGAGGTTACAGAACAAATGGTCCGAAACTTTGTCTCAGGTGGTGCGGCCATTAGTGTTTTGTCTCGTCATGCAGGCGCTGGGACTGTTATTGTTGATATGGGGGTCGATGCGGACCTTTCTGACCTTGTAAAAAGGGGAGATATTTTAGATAGAAAAATTTCTATGGGGACTGAGAATTTTTCTAAGGGCCCTTCTATGACTTTGGACCAAGCAGAGAAATCACTAAAGATAGGTTTTGAGCTTGTCAAAGAGTCCTACAATGAAAATGATATTTATGCGATAGGTGAAATGGGAATTGGAAACACGACGACAAGTACTGCTGTTGTTTCAGGTCTCTTAGGTTCCGAAGTTGATCTTATTACAGGTCGGGGGACTGGAATTGATGAAAAGGCCAGACTCCATAAAGTCGATGTTATAAAAGAATCTCTTCAAAAAAGAAAAATTGAAAGGGATGAATCACCCCTTTCAGTTCTCCAGAAGGTTGGAAGTTACGAAATTGGTGCTATGACGGGTATGATTTTGGGATGCGCTTCTTTTGGTCGTCCTGTCGTTATAGATGGGTTTATTTCTTCTACCGCTGCACTTCTGGCATTTAAAATTAACCCTAAAGTTATAGACTTTATGTTTCTTGGGCATAGATCGATGGAGCCAGGACATAAGGTCATTATTGAAGAGCTCGGCCTATCACCTCTTCTTGATTTAAACATGAGACTAGGAGAGGGAAGTGGGACTCCTCTTGCAATGAATCTTTTAGAAGCAAGCTGTAAAATCCTTTCTGAAATGGCCACTTTTGAAAGTGCTCAAGTAAGTCGTGAAAATGAGGTACAGTAGTGGATCATGGCGGTAACCTCAGATATTTTAAAGATGTGGCCAAGCGGAATGATATAATCGATTTTTCGGCCAATATCAACCCATTGGGAATTCCTGATTGGGTAAGGCCAATTGTCGGGCGTCACTTTCATTCTTTATCGCATTATCCAGATATTGATTACATCGCTCCAAGATTGGCGATGAGCGATTACTATAAAATTTCAAAGGAGAATATCCTCTTAGTCAACGGAGTGGCCGAGGCCCTTTCCTGTTTAAAAGATATCATTGATGTAAAAAGAGTTATAACTCTTGACCCCTCTTTTGGTGGGTATCAAAAAATATTTAATCAGTCGATTGAAGAGGAAAAGGTCAATTCTTTAGTTTCAGATAGCGTTCTTTTTGCCAAAATAGAAGAGACATTTGATAGTGGGCCTACCTCGATTATTTTTAATAATCCTCAAAACCCTTCAGGAAGGCTTTATCCTAGGGAAAAGATCTTATCCCTTATCAAAAAATATCCTCAAAACATTTTTATTATTGATGAGGCCTTTCTTGAGTTTACAGATCAGAAGAGTTTGGCCTTTGAAGTTGGGACGTTTGCTAACCTTATTGTGTTAAAAAGTTATACAAAACTATTGTCCCTTCCGGGTCTTCGAATGGGCGCAATTTATAGTTGTCCTAAGATCATTGCAAAATTTAAAAATAGACTTCCGACATGGAATGTAAACCACCTTTCTTCTGAAATTTTGTGTCACTATTATAAGAATGAAATCATACCTTTGGTAACTCGAACTCGACAGGAAGTCTCCTCTTTAAAAAAGAGGTTTAGAAGCCTTTTAAATTCCTTTTCGTCATTAAAAGTTTGGGAATCAGAGGTTAATTTTTTTCTTCTTGAATTTTCAAACGAAGATGCGCTTAAGGTTTATGAATACCTTTTAAAAGAAGATGGAATTGCAACAAGAACTTGCGAAGGCTTTTCGCCTCTATCTTCAAAAAAGTTTTTAAGATTGGCCGTTCGACCCAGTGATGAACAAGATTCTTTAATAGCTTCCCTGAGCAATTATTTCAAAAAAGAGAAAAAAAGTATTGGTAGGAAAACCCCTGCGATAATGCTTCAGGGAACGACCTCGAATGCTGGTAAATCTCTTTTGGCAACGGCCTTTTGCAGAATTTTTCATGAGGACGGTCTCAATGTTTCTCCCTTTAAATCTCAAAATATGGCGCTCAACTCCTTTGTGACAAAGGAAGGTTGCGAAATAGGAAGGGCCCAAGCTGTTCAGGCCATGGCCTCAAAAAAAGATGCTTCGGTTTTAATGAATCCTATTCTTTTAAAACCTAATAGCGATATTGGTTCTCAAGTAATCCTTCATGGAAAACCCGTCAAGCATATGCACTTTAAAGAGTATTTTAAAGTTAAGCTCGACTATTTTGAAGAGGTTAAGAAGGCCTATGATGAGATTGCAGATCTTTCAGATGTCATGGTTATTGAAGGTGCGGGAAGCCCCTCTGAAATTAATTTAAAAAAAAATGACATTGTTAATATGAATGTAGCAAAGTATGCGAATGCAAATGTCTATTTGGCGTCTGATATTGACAGAGGTGGAATGTTTGCCTCTTTTCTTGGAACTTTTGATACTTTTAAAAGTTGGGAACATAAACTTGTAAAAGGTTTGATTATCAATAGGTTTAGAGGGGATAAATCTCTTTTAGATCCTGGGATAACGTTTTTAGAAGATTCCACAGATGTTCCAGTGGTAGGTTGTATACCCCATATACATAATCATATGATTCCTGAAGAAGATTGTATCGAGTTTAAGTCAGGCGCTTTTAATGACCAGTCGATTCTGAATGATCGTCTTGATATTGCTGTTATTGATACTCCCCGTATTTCAAACTTTACTGATATAGATGCACTTCGAGGGGAACCAGATACAAGAGTTCGGATGGTAAAAACTCCTTCGGAATTAGGGAAACCTCATATCATTCTCCTTTGTGGCTCAAAATCAGTTTATAGAGATTTGGCCTTTATCAAAAAGTCGGGTCTGGATAAGGAGATTTTAAACCTTTATTCCTCAGGCACTTCTCATATTGTAGGAATATGTGGAGGATATCAGTTTTTAAGTCGTGATATTTTTGATCCAGATGAAGTGGAAAGTGGCGTGAGGCATTTTAAAGGTTTGGGGATCCTAGAGTTGAGCGTTGAAATGAAAAAAGAAAAACACCTTTCTCAGGTAGAAGCGACTTTTCTTCCTTGGAAGTCGAAAATTAAGGGATATGAAATACATCATGGACAAACTAAAGTTATAGGGTCAAACCTTAAAGACATCGTTACCAATTCCAACAACTCCCAAGTCATTGGCCATAGTACTCTTGATAGTCGTGCTTGGGGGTCATACCTTCATGGAATTTTTGATGACAACTCTTTTCGGAGACAGTTTTTAGATGATCATCGTGTTAAAAGAGGAAAACAACCAATTAAAAAAGTAGTTTTTGAATATGATGTGGATAAGGCAATAACTAATCTTGCTCAAATCGTTAGGGAATCTGTTGATCTCAAAAAGATTTATGAGGACCTAAGATTATGAAAGTAGCTTTGGCCTTCCTACTAGACCTTTTTATAGGTGATCCAAGGTACCCCTTTCATCCAATAAGGATAATGGGAAAATTAGCGAGAAAAATTGAGTCTCGTTTCAACACTACAGGGAAACAAAAACTTAAAGGATTTTTTTGTGCCTTTTTTTTATACGGTATGACAGGCACTGTTTGTTTTGCTCTTGTATCTCAGCTTGAAAAATTTTCTTTCGGTCTTATTTTAGAGGTTATCCTCATTTACACAACTATAGCTCTTCATGACCTTTTAAAACACGGTTATCGTGTGTATAGACTTTTAAAAAGAGGCTCTCTTGAAAAGGCAAGAGTCGAACTCTCTTATATGGTTGGCAGAAAGACTGATGATCTTGATGAAAAAGAAATGATGAGGGCGCTTATAGAATCTTTAAGTGAAAACCTTGTTGATGGTGTCACTGCCCCCCTCTTCTATGCTGTTCTCTTCGGTTTACCAGGGGCCTTTGTTTATAAAATGATCAACACTCTAGATTCCCTTTGGGGACATAAAAATGAACGTTTTATAAATTTTGGATATACTGCTGCGAAAGTTGATGATATTGCTAATTATCTCCCGGCCCGTCTTACGTCACCTTTGATCATTTTTGTAGGATCCTTCTTTTCTTTTAGGTTTAAAAAAGGGATGAGAATTCTTTTTAGAGATGGGAGAAAACATCCATCACCTAATAGTGGATTAAGTGAAGCGGCCATGGCCGGAATATTAGGTGTAAGGCTTGGTGGGCCTAATCAATATGCAGGATATATTTCAGAGAGGCCCTTTGTTGGAAATTGGGAGCGCCCCCTTATGCTTTCTGATATTAGTAAGACATTTAACATCTGTTTCCTCGTATCCTTAACTTTCTTGGGTTTTGTTGTTTTTGCGGTGGAAACTTTTAATAAATTTAGTTTTGTTAGGTAATAATTGAAAAAGGAGAAATTATGCACGTTGAGCCAGGTATTGTTCAGGCCTCAAAAATTGGACTCAGTTACGGGACAGCTTTTACTTCTATTATTTTGGCACTCAAGGCGACAAAGCTTTGTTTTCAAGAAGATGGGCCGCTTTCTTTTATTTTTAAAACTTTTATGACCACATTACTTGTTTTTACTTTTTTTGAAGCTCTTCCTCATTACCCTGTTGGAGTTTCAGAAGTTCACTTCATTTTAGGGTCCACATTATTTCTTCTGTTTGGAACAGCACCCGCAGCTTTTGGTCTTGCTTTTGGACTTCTAATCCAAGGTCTCTTTTTTGCACCAACAGATATTCCTCAATATGGTGTTAATTTGACAACTTTACTTATACCGCTTTTTGCAATGTCGGCACTTGCTAAAAAAGTTATTCCAAAGAATACGGCCTATAAAGATATTAAATATGGTGATGCTCTAAAGCTTTCTTTAACCTACCAGGGTGGCGTAGTTGCTTGGGTCGCCTTCTGGGCGTTTTATGGCCAGGGTTTTGGAGCAGAAAACTTAGCGTCTGTCGCTTCATTTGGAGCAAGCTATATGAGTGTAGTTCTATTGGAACCTTTTATTGACCTAGCTCTTTTGGCGGCAGTAAAGATGTGGTCTTCACCGTCCCATGTTTTTTATTTTCATAAAAGGTTATTTGAGCCATTGAGTAAATAAGGTAAAGCTTTTGGCGAGGGTGCTTTGCCAACTAATGAAAGTGGTTTGGAAAGAAAGGAGTTCTCTAAGGCCTTCGCAAATTGGGTAGACAAATGATAAAAAGTCGTTTTTTTTGAAGCCTTCATTCGTGAAGTTGGAAAAAGAGGTGTTAAGATGACTCTGGATTTTCAAGGCGGTCTTTAGTGGCCGCCTTTTTTATATTAGATATAGAGATATCAGTGAGTGTTCCTTTCCCTTCTTTGGAAGTTACTTCAATTTCACCACCTAACCTTATTAAAATTTGTTTGGAAATATAAAGTCCGAGGCCTGCTCCTCTATCCTGAAAGCTTCCTACCTCGTGGACTTGACTAAAGGCCTTGAAAAGGTCTTTTAAATTTTCCTGTAGCGTCCTCCAAAATACTAAAGTGATAGCCTAATTCGTAGGACTCTTGTTTATCTGTTAAGATAATTGTATTTCTCGCTGCAATTGCGATGTTGTAGAAGGACATTGCTAAAAAAATAGCAAGTAATAATTTCAAAAAGTACCTGTATATGTTAGTTATAAAATAAATTTCCTTTTATATAACTTTCTTACTCTGTTGTATTTTGTAGTTAACTAGTCGGTATTTTTTATGCATTTTTAATCCTTTTTTTACGCAAAATGTGATCAATAAAATAATTAAAATCAATTTGATACTTACCTTAATATTTTAGACAAACCCTCCTTCTAAAATAAGTTTCATTTCTTCCGATAAAGAAGCGAATAATATAAAAGGGAGTTTTTATGTCAAAGTTTATAATAACGATTTTTATTTCTTTATCCTTCACAGGAGTTAAAGCAGAACTTATAAAAATGACAACTCTCGATTGGCCTCCCTTTTATGGAAAAAATCTTAAGGACGGAGGGTTTTTTACTGCATTAACTAATGAGGTACTTAAGCTCCAGAACCATTCTCTAAAAGTTGATTTTCTTCCATGGGCAAGGGCCGTAAGTCAGGGAAAGCGAGGGAAGTATCATGCTCTTCTCGGGTGTTGGTATACTAAAGAAAGAGAGAAACATTTTATATTTAGTAAAACAAATGTGGATTCCACACCTCACTTTTTAGCGCGTCCTGATTCGACCATTAAGATAGAAAAATTTGATAACCTCTATGGATATACGATCGGCTTAATTAGGGGTTATGCACTAAGTCCTCAACTTAAAGAAGCAATTTCGACAAAAAAGGTAAGAAAACTAGAAGCATCAAGCCATGAAGCACTTTTCAAACTTCTTAAGGTGAAAAGAATTGATCTTGTCTTGGAGAACTCTACAGTTATGAAGGCAAAACTTAAAAAGAAATGGCCATCTAAAGCTTTCAACTTGAAAAAAGTGGGTTCGAGCTTTATAGACGGCTTTCTTTATATATGTTGGTCAAGAAAAAAAGATGGTACACAAAAGATCTCTGAAGACTTTAACAAAGGTCTCAAAACGATTATAGAAAATGGTACTTATGAAAGACTTTGGAAAAAATACGGTATGTAGTTTTCATAATTTAGGAACTTTTGGTCAGTAAATGAGTTTCTTAGTTGATCCCAGTCATATCATCTCTAATTCCGATAGAAATGTTCAAGTTTTTTTATTATCTCCAGAGAGATAATTTTTTGGGAAGATTGTTTTTGTCAAAAAAATTAAAATGAAATGAAAGCTTATCCTCTAACTTTATTAAGGTGATTTTTATTTTATTCAAACTTTCTTTATCACAATAGTCTAAATGTACGTTGAGTTTCAATTAACTTAATATAACCTTCTGAATGAGCTCTTGAGAAAATATAACTGATTTAAGTGGAAGAGGTGTGGGAATGGATACAATAAAATTTGTTATCGAGAAAATGGGGGAACTATTAATATAAAGACTAAAATGAATAAAAGGATAAATTTTATTCATTTCAAATACTTGACCTAGACGAATTATTCATGATCAAATTATTCATTAACAAGGTAAATTATGAGATTAGTTTGGCACTATATTACTTTTTACAAAATTAGATCCGTCATAATTATTTTTACTTTGGTTGCGATTATAACGACCCCTCTTGTGAGTTCTAGTTTAGGTACGGGTCTTTTAGAAAAAGTATCTGAAAGAGCTCTAAAAACTCCACTTCTTATCACTAGACGTGGTGGAAAAATCAAGGAAACACTAAGTGCCTTATTTTTTCTTAAAAGGGAAAGTGGACAGTATCTCCTTTATAAAGATTTTCTTGAAATAGAAGAGAGTGATTATAGAGGATCAAGTGTCCCACTTTTTGTTAAATATTACTCCAATAAATCTCCAGTCGTTGGAACCCACCTAGAGTATTTTGAATTTAGGAATTTGACATTTTTCAAAGGTCATTCCTTCAGTTACCCAGGTGATGTTGTCACTGGGTTTGACGTTGCCAAAAGTAAAAATCTTAAGATCGGTGATAAAATTAAACTGGATGTTTCAAATCCTTATGACCTAACTAGATTGAAAACCTTAAGTCTAGTTATTAAGGGCATTCTGAATAAAAAAAATAATTCAGATGATTCGACTTTTTTTACAGGTCTTCAAACGATATGGGCCATGGAGGGTTTACTTCATGGCCATGAGAAAGATGATCCATTTGTTGAAAAAATAGATGGGGAAACAGTCTTTTCAAAATCTCTTAAACTTTCCCAGGATTTTTCAACTTATCATTATCATGGAGATCAATCCCAACTTCCTATTACGCATATTCTTTTTCGTGGAAAGCAGCATAAAGATGAAACTTTATTAAAGTACAAAATAAATAGTAGTATTCCAAAAATGGCCTATAGGCCTATTGAAAGCGTGGACGAGCTCATTAAGGTTTTTTTTAATATCAAAGAAGTCTTTCATCGCTATCATATTTTTTGGAGTCTTTCCGCTCTTATATTGATTTTTATGATTTTTACTTTCATTTATCAAATTAGAAAAGAAGAATTTAAAACCCTATTTGTTATTGGTGGCGGACCTTTTATTATTTTTAAAAATTTAGGTCTTTTATTTATTTCTTATTTTGTAATGGCCCTCTTTTTTTCCTTAATATTTTTTAAACCTTTAATTATTTTTATTAGGATGGCATTGTGAAGTTTTTGATGCTAATTTTTTTTTTAATACCTGTCTCTCTAAAAGCAAAGAAAAAGCTTTTTGTTAGCACTTATCCTCTAGAATCGATTACAAAGACTCTATTAAAAAATCAGAAAAATATTGAGATTTGGAACCCTGTAGAAGGCAACTTTTGGATACCTAATCGTAAAGTTATAGAGAAAATAAAAAGTTCAGATTTAATTATCATTAATGGAGCGAATAACGAGAAATGGGTTTCGTTATTTAGTTTGCCGCGAAAAAAAATAGTAAATACTTCAAAAAACTTAAAAAGGGATTGGTTGAAAAATAGGCGAGGTATAATTCATTCCCATGGTGATAAAATTCACTCACATAGCGGTCATGATGGAAATACCTGGGTAAGTCCCCGAATGTTTTTAAAGCAAATTTCATTTCTTTACAAAAACCTACTCAGCAGAGATTGGGTAAATCAAGGAAGGCTGAAAAAAGAGTTTGTGGTCATTAAAGAAGATCTTCAAAGTCTTGATAAGAGATTTTATGCTGCCATGCGCGGAGTCAATGTTTTAGCAAATCACTCATATTATAATTATTTGCAAAAGGATTATGGGATTAAGATTAAAAGTTTTAACTTCGACCCATCCGTTGAAATAAATCTTTCTGATCAGTTTAAAATAGCTACATTTTTAAAGAATAACTCAGCAAACCAAATCTGGTGGAGCTCAAGGCCTCTGAAAAAAAATATTCAGCTTTTAAAAAGAAAATTTGGGTTAAAAAGTATTGTTTTTAAACCGTTGCATATAAGAAGTGAGAAAAATTATTTTACAGTTATGAAAGAAAATCTTGAACAAATTTTATGAGAGGTGCGAAATACTTTGCTAAATTAAAATAGCTTGTTTTATTGGAACTCTCTATCATTGGACAAATAAGGTTTACAATATCCAATTAAGTTTCAAAATTTGTTCTTAAAAAAGAGTGTTTATTTTTCTCTGAGGCCTTACAATAACTAGTAGTTCTTTTAAAAAATGAGAGGTTTTGGTGAAAGTTTTACTTTGTTTGACGATGTGCGTTTTATCGGTACAAGTTTTTGCAAAAGGATACTTTCCAGATGAGTTAAAACATTTCCGCCTTGTTTGGCATGAAGACCCAGCTCATGAGGCAACCCTCGCTTGGCATACAAAGGGTAGTGCTTATAATCGTAAAAGTTCTTGTTACGTCGATACAGTTTCAAGAAGGGGAAGGCTGAAGGCCTATAAAAAATTTCAAAAAACTAATTTTGAGGGTTCACTTTCTTCAGATAGCAAATTAGATACAGGCCTTAATTATTTTGTTCATGCTTGTAAACTTGAAAACCTGAAACCTTCTACCAAATATTATTTTGTTATCAAGTCTGGACAACATGTCTCAAAAGAACTTTATTTTATAACCGCACCTGATGATGGAAGATCCTTTAAACTTATTTTTGGAGGTGATTCTCGAGACAATATTCCAAGTATTAAGCAGCCTCGAAGACCTGGAATTAATCGCTTTATGTCCAAAATGATTGAAAAGGACCCCAGTATTTTGGCCCTTGTTCATGGAGGGGATTACGTTTTTTTTGGAAAAATTTTTCGAGACTTCAGAAAGTGGTTTAAGGATCACCTTCTAACCATAACCAAAAATGGCCGCTTCTTACCTGTTATACCATCGCGTGGAAATCATGAAAAAAACTTACCTCTCTTTAATGACCTTTTTATAATGCATGGACCTCGATTAAAAAATAGCTACTATGTGACAAAAATCAATAATCTTCATATTTTTAACCTTAATACAAACATAAGCATGGGAGGAGATCAAAGAAAATGGCTCCGAACAAATCTTAAAAAATATGCAGTTAATGGAAATTGGGTTTTTCCTAATTATCATGAACCTGCCTGGCCAGCAGTGAAAAAACCAAGTGGCGCTCTAAAACATTTTGTCCCTCTTTTTGATGAGTTTCAGGTGGATCTAGTTTTTGAGTCAGATGGGCACACTCTTAAAAAAACTGTACCTATCTATGGTGGAAAAAAAGATATGAAGAAGGGAATTATCTACCTTGGTGAAGGCGGACTTGGTGTTGGTCAAAGAAATCCAAAAAATAAATCATCGTGGTTTTTGAAAAAGCCTGGCTTTACAATGCCTGCTGATCACCTTTTCCTAACTGAGATGACCAAAGAAAATGCTAAAATTAGTATTATAAGCCCCCAATGCAAGTACTTTCTAATTAAAGGTTGGAGCTGTTCTAAAGCCAAAACAATAGACTCTTTTGTATTAAAGCATAGAAAAAGATAAGTGTCGTTTCAAGGAAAAAGCCTTTTAGTTTTTATCCTTATCCTTCAAGGAATTGGCCAGGGTGGGGAGCTTTTTTTCTATCCGGGACCATTTGGAAACTTTCTTCTTTTTGAGTTAGGTGTTCCTCAGCCTGTAACTGACTTTGTAGATAGAACATTTTCCCTTCTTTTAATAACCTTGCCTTTTCTTTTTTTATGGACCAAAAAGAAGCTTTTCTTAGGTCTTATGGGGGCACTTCTTTTTTTAATTTCATTGGCGATCTTTCTTAGAGGTTCCAAAAGGTTTTATGAAATAGCATTATTAGCTCATATGGCCAGATATCTTTTTCCTATTGCTCTTATATTTTTATTTGATTCAAAAAGAGAAAAATCTCCTATTCCCATTTACATCTTTAAAGTCGGTCTTAGTTTTACCTTTATTTTTCACGGAATTGAGGCGTTAGATGGGAATCCTCTTTTTATTGATTATGTATTAGATTTTTTTGGATCATATAAAATAGAGGAGAAAGATGCAGCTCTTCTTCTTAAGATTGTAGGAGTAGTCGATATCATTGTCGGGTTACTTTGCGTCTTTTTCAATTATTCTTTTCTTTTTTTCTATATTGCTTTTTGGGGCCTTTTTACTGCAGCTCTTCGTCCTTTTTATCATGGATTAAGCATGGGTATTTTTCCCATGCTTTTGCGTTCGCCTCACTGGGGAATACCTTTGTTTTTGGCCTTTAAATTTCTTCCCCAGAGGCCCAAAGAAAAATCACCTTAGGTACTTTTTTAATTCCGATTTATTAAAGCAATTCAAAATTTTATCACCGAATTTGTTTTTGATCATTTTTTCTGTTACGGGTCTTCGACTCAACAGGAGATGGTTTAGTGCACTTTGGCAGGTGTCTTTTGTATATTCTATTTTTATTGTTTTGCAATTTTTTTCAAATTCATTGGCCTTTGTTAGAGAGGTCACAGCAACACCTTTAAAGTATTTGAACAATAAGTCTTGGCAGGTAGCTTTGTTATATTCTTTTTTACATGAAAAAAGGATTAGGGTTATAAAGATAAGGATTTTCATGTTGCCTCCTTCAATTCTATTGCAATTGGTGAACCTCACTTTCTACTGAAGGATAATGAGGAGATTTTGTAAGTATATTATCCATGACGGAAGTAAGTTTGTCCCAGTCTTTTTTGAGGTCAAAGGTGGATTCATAATTAAGGGGGATATTTTCTAGCTCTAGAGTTGAGGCCAATTGTGACATTCTTTTCATAAGTTGTTTTAGTTGCTTTACTTCCTTGGCCTGTTGATCTTCTTCCAGGCAATTGTTAACGGCCGTGTCTATACCGTTTGCCTTGGCCTCTTTAATAATCTTTCTGACTTCTCTTACGGTTTTATCTTTAATTACTGGGAGAATCTTTTTTTGTTCACTTTTAGAAAGCTTTATAACCTCATTTGTTTGTCCTATAGAGAGATCGCCTTCACTTCTGGCCTTTTTAGTTTCAGCTGAAGCCTTTTCATCTCTTTCAATGGCCTGAAATACTTGTCGATGACTCATACCAGTTTTTTCACTTACATCTTTGACAAATTTTTGAGAGGCAAGGATTTCAATTTTATTTCCAGATTCCTCTGCAGGAATTTCTTCTTCATATTCTTGGAGTTCTTTCTCTATCTTTTCGACTTGTTCTGAATTGTTATTTAAAAGAGCTGTATAGAGTTCTTTTGCTCTCCTTAAGTTGGCCTCAAGTTCAAGTTTGTCCAAGTCTTTGCGGACGAGGTTTTCGTCTATGGAAATAAGTTCTTTTTGGAGAGAGTCACCATCAACGCGCTTGATCCATACTTCTTCTCGTCCCAAATTTTTGAGTGCTGTATATCTTCGACCCCCTGCCAAAAGATAGTTATCCTGATCAATGAG
>JAOMEV010000025.1 GCA_028346125.1 Bacteriovoracales bacterium
TTTTAATTTATTTCTCTAGCTGTAATTTTTCATTTCATTTTTCCTAAAATAAATTTATATTTTATACTTAAAATTCTTAATAATTTTTCAATCCTCATCAACAAATCCCTAACCGCACTGTCTCTTCAAAGATGTGGTAATACCTTAAATATAATTTAGAGTTATAGCCCTAAATCAAATTTGCTAGTATGAAATTCACATTTTTGCTTATTAGTAATATTGATCGTGTATACCTCAAACAATGAGGCGGCTTGAAGTGAAGGCCCAACTTTTTATAGATTGTCCTTAACCTTCCATTAAGCATATTTTTACTAAGACCTTTAAAAAATAAATAATTTGATTCCTCACTCCCGTACTTGGGAGCTGCCGATTAGCGAGCATCGAACTTAAATAGAAACTAACTCTTGCGACAAAACTGCAATTCCCCAGCAGGTGAGTGCAATAATATCAATATGTTAGGATTAGATTTAGACTAAATAAATTTTATTTGGAGGTGACAGGCGGATTTGAACCGCCGGCGGTACGGTTTTGCAAACCGTTCTATTGGACCCCTCTAGCATGTCACCTTAGAGCGCAGAGTGGGGTGATAATGTATTAGAATTATTTAAATGTCAAACTGATGATTAATAAAACGGTTATGCTCAATATCACGCTTCGCGGATATGATACTTCTCTTTACCTTTATCAACCATGTCTTTAAGTTCTTTTCCTACTTTGAAGAAAGGAACCTTTTTTGGGGGTACAGTTACTTCAAGTCCTGTTTTGGGATTCCTTCCCGTATAGGCCTTATAGTTTCTGTTTGCAAAAGAGCCAAAGCCTCTTATTTCTATTCTGTCGTCGTCGTAAAGGGCACGGATGCATGAGTCGAAAGTGATGTTGATCACTGTTTCTGATTGCTTGTGCGTAAGTTTCGCCTGTTTTTCAAGCGCCGCAACAAGGTCTGCTTTGGTCATTGACTACTCCCCTGTAAACGTCCATTTTAAAAGTGTCGCCAAAAGTACTCATTCCTAGAGGACAAAAACCGTTCTAAGTATCTAAAATTCCAAAGAATTTATTGTCTAAAACGGCCTATATTTTTGGCGGCATCTTAATTATAAGGCCCTCCTTTCTTTTGGGCAACATATCGTAATTATTGAACTTTTTGTCACTTTTTACGGAATATTCCTGTCAGGTATTAAAATCAATGCATGAAAGGATCGACCCTATTTATCGTCCTTTTATCTGTTTGGGGATGCATGAACCAGATAGATTCGGGAGGACGCCCTCTTATAAGAGACTATTCTCTTTACGGCCCTTCGGATTCCCATATCTGTAGGGATTATTTAAGTCCTGATGGCACTTTGTGCTATGACAGCTGCCCAGATGATACCCATATTGCTGAGGGCGCAGAAAAGGAAGCCGCTTATGCTCAGTTGAGGTCTTCTTTGGAAGGGCTTCCTTCAAAAGAAAGGCAGTTTCGAACGGAAAGTATTGAGGCGTCTGTGGGCGTTTGCCTTCCAGGCGCCGAAATTAAGAGACCCAGCGAAGTCTATGTTCAAAGGACATTTTGCTCTTGTTTGAATGGCAAAAGCGACATTCTCAGTAACTGTAATGCTTTTTGTGCGAGTAAGGATGTGGACCAACCCACTTTGTATGTGGATGTCGCCTTAGGACCAAATATTACCCTCAATCAAATTTTGGGAAACCTTTATAACTGGTGTAACCAGGAGATCAGCGATGGAAACGTCTCTCCCAGTTGTAGTCTTAAAGCATGGGATGGTGAAAACACGATGAATATCCCTGTGACGATAAGTGGGAATTCCTTTACAGCTAACTTATCTCCGCTGGTAAAAAACAAGACCTATGTCATGCATCTTGAGGAGACAACTTCAGGTGCTAAATCCACGAGCTTTCAGATTAGGAGAATCACGCCCTCAACAGAGGAAGTGGTTTTAGGGCCTTTGCAGATGTGGCCTGTTTCCCAGTATAGCTGCATCACCAGATCGGGAAGTACAACCGAGGCTGGGGAGTATTATTTAAATGCAGTGAGAGTTCATTACTATTTTCCAAGTATCAATGTGCCTAACCCTCTTCCCCAGGGAAATAACTTTTTGATCTGTCATGATACCCAGACTTATGGAAACAATGACAGTTCAGCTTATCCCCGCTTGGAAAAGATCACTCACCACCTTACCCTTTGGAGCTATAACGACGTCCGCTTTTTTGACCAAGACAATAATCAAAAACCAGATATTAACGATATTCTCCAAAGGCGCCTTGCTGAAGACCATAACGTCACGAGTGAGGTCAACCTTTTCACAACGCTGACCTGGCCAAATAGGCCCTCACAGGAGGGTGACGTCGCTCCGAAGTTAGGCATGGTCATGCAACCCTGGATAAATGGGGCAACTGGAAGGACCTTTTGTCCTAAAAGAGATGACTACCAAAGTGGGGATCCCCTACTTTCACTTTTACATGAAGTTGTAGGTGTCGATACAGAGGCCATTTATATGGCGGAAAGGGAGCCCCTCGCTCTTTTAAACCATGAAGGAAAATATGTGGGAGCGCCCAGTGATGTTCAGCTTATTAGAGAAAGTCTCTTGAAAAAGATTTGGTTTTATTTTGAAAATGGAAGCCCCGTCACACCAGACGATCTCACCGCAACTCAAAGAACCATCATGTACTACTGGCCTGCGGACATAAATTATCCCTACACAAAAAAGGCCAATCAAAATATTTATATTGTTCGATCTCCGGGTGATATTGGAAAAAGTATCCAATCTTCAATGGGCCTCTCTCCTGCCGATAAACGTTTTGGATGCATTCCCGTATTAGTTGACTAATTGCCTTCTATTCTAAGGCCTCCTTCTTTTTCAACCGATTAAAGGTTTCAAAGGAAAATTCATGTTTAATAGAGTCTTTATATTGTCACTGGTTTGTCTTTTTTCCTCCTGTATTAAATTATTCAGTGACGAGGCCCTTAAAAATAGGCCTATGATTAAAGATTACTCCATTATAAAAAAGTCCAGTAAATACTGTAAGGAGCTCATTGATCCCCTTGCGACTATGTGCTACCTGGAATGCCCTGAAGGACAGGTTGTTTCCACAGTCAAAGAAAAAGAAAATCTCCTTTTGGATCTAAAAAAACAGATACAGGAACTTCCCGAGGAAGATCAGGACTTTAGAATTAAAACCTTTGAAGCATCTCGAGGTGTCTGCCTGGTTAAAGAAGTGAGGCCCACAGGACAGGTTTATTTTCAACCTGGATTTTGTCTTTGTAGAGGAAGCACGGATACCGGAAGAGTCGAACCTGATATGGTCGGAGGATGGTACGTCAAAAATGTGGCCGGAAGTAATAATAACACTTCTTCAAATGTCACAATAACCTCCTATTGCAAAAGCTATTGTAATTCAAAAAGCGAACAAAACCCTATGATCTATGTCAAAACAAAGGTTGGGCCAAGCATCCAGCTTAATGAAAAAATGATTGATCTCTTTGGGTGGTGTACGGCCGAACTAGCGGATGGAGTAACCTCTCCTTCTTGTTCAGCTGTTTTTTACGCTTCAGGAGAAGCGCCCATATCTGTCTCATTAAACAAGGACAGTATAAGTGGCTCAAGTTTTAAAGTCCTTTTAAACGATAGTATCAGTTATGGAAAACAGTATATTATGAGACTGGAGGTCATCCCTCCCCCTACTGGGCTTAAGTCTCCTGTAAGTACAAGCCTTAATTTTATCAGAAAAAAATATGCTCAAAATGACCTGGTTATGGGTCCCCTCAAGGTCATGCCTATTGCTCAGTATAGCTGTTTGGTTCGAAGTGGGCAGTATTCAAACACAACCAACGAGTTTTATTATCAAAATGCGGCAAGAGTTCACTTTTATTATTCGGCCAACAGAAGACCTTCAAACCTCTCTCCAGGGGAAACAACTTATACCTGCCACGATTTCCAACTTTATGGCGAAAATGATGGGCCGGGACTTCCAAGATTTGAATTGATGAGCCACCACTTTTCTTTATGGAACGCTCAAGACCCTCGTTTCCAGTCGTTAGAAGGAAGCGAAAGTCCTAAAATAAATTCTCTTATCCAAAATGACCTTAATGAATTAACTGGGTCAACTGGTAATGAAATCAATCTCTTTTCAAAATTTGACTATGCAGTCAAACCTGCCTCGGCCAATGACGAAAACCCAACCGCAACTTTAGGCTATATTATGCAGCCTTTTATTAATTCAAAAACAAACAGTCCCTTATGTCCCACAAGAGCAGAATATACAAGTGATACTCCCCTTTTTAAAATTCTAGGAGACTATATAGGAGCAGATACTGAGGCCATCTACTTTGCTGAAAGAGAACCTGTTCGTTACCTTGTCCAAGAAGAGGGTAAATATACATTAAAGGACACTCCAACTGATGTCCTTCTCATCAGAGAAAGTCAGCTTAAAAAGATTTGGTTTTTTTATGAAAACGGGCTTCCCATTACAGCAGATGAAACAGCTTCCTTTAATAGAAGCATCAACTTTTTCTGGCCGCCAGATTACAACTACCCTCTCATGAAGAAGGCCTATCAAAGAGTCTATACGGTAAAATTACCTCAAAATATTGGAAAGAGTGCTTCCAGTCAAACTCCCGTTGCATCTTCTTCTAGGGATAAAAGATATGGATGCGTCCCCAAATTAAATGACCCTGAATAGGAGAAAAAATGAAGGCCTTTTTATTAATTGTCTTTTTTTTATCTGTGGGTACGATACAGGCCCAAAAGATTGGAGAACATCCTATTACAAGTATAAAGTTTCTTAAAAAGAACCCTAAAAAAATGGAACTGGCCAAACTCTTTTGGAAAACAAGTCCTGTTAATGAAGACAAAATATATAAAAAGCTCGGACTTGAAAAAGAAAATAAGGGAAATTTAAAACTGAGAGGAAGGTTAACCTTACGTAATGGAATAGGATTTAAAACAAGAAACCCCTACTTCCCAAGGTATAGTTTAGGTCATCAAAAAGGAATGAAAGCTTTTCCCGGTTTAAAAGATCCCATAAAAAAAAGAAAAATCGAATTTGAAGTCAAACATAAAAAGATAAAATTTTATAATCAGGGCCAAATAACAAGTTGGTTTTTAAACCTTGAGAAACGGGGAAGTTCAGAATCTTTAGAAGTTTGCGCCATCAAATTTAAAGATTCATCCGAAACAAAGTATCAATTGAAAACATTTCCAAGCTCAAAGGCCGCCCAAAAAGAGGGATGGTTTATCACTCATAAGTATAAGTGCGGAACATGCTCTTCTTTAAAAGACCTCGCTGTTTATATGGCAAAACCTGACCTCACAGACCCAGTTAGGTTTTGTACAAAAAAACCTACTTTAAAAATGATTAAATCCTGCCTTATGAATAAAGTTGGATTTACCGAAAGATGTTCTGAAAGCTGGACCTATAATGCTGACCATACGAAAAAAAGATGCATGGGAATTTGTATGAAAGACTATGGGCTCATTAATATTCTCACGAATAATATGCAAGGTTCAAATGTCGATAAGGATGGCAACCTCAAACCTTGCATTGCTTGTGATGAATATAGATCAGGCCCTGGCTTTAAGTATGCCGCGGCCAGAACAAGAAGATGGTCAGGGCTTGTTTCTGCCATTAAAAGAGGATCAGATGAAGTTTATAAAATAAATCATTTCAAATATTTTAAAAAAACATCTAACTGGAAATGGTTTGATTAAGGAGAAATTATGAAAATACTTTTTATTTTTTTAGCAGTTTTATCTTTCAATGCCTATTCTGATGCCACGAAAGTCTTTATTAATGACACTTATTGGAAGAAAAAAATTCCAAACTGGAAAGAATATAAAATTAAAGCTGGATCTAAAACGTTTAACTCACCTGCGTGTTCAACCGTTGCAAATGGTATGATCCAGGGTCTCACGGCCGAAAGAGCTGCGATAAAGGGAAAAAAAGCAAAACACTGGTACAATGTCGTTTCACCTATTTTTAATTATATAAAATCAGGTTTTATCTATTACACAAAACAACGAGGGTTTGAAAAATACAAGGAACTGGTTGAAGAAGCATCAGTTGTTATTGCTGGAAAAGATCATATTGTTAAAACAAAAAGATTTGATCATTTTGCCAAAAAAGTTATGAAAAAAGGCCTGGAAGACACAGTCAAACTGAAAAGTGTCGAGCTCACCTCAAATGGAACCTACAGATATATTCCGAATGGACAAAATAAAGAGATTACTCTTAAAAAGAGTAATCGACTTCACATTGCCTCAAATCTTCTCTTAGGTGATGCTGCAGGGTTCTTTTGTACTTTTGATTTTTTGCGTATGAGTGATAATTCTGTTCGTTTTAACAAAGTTAAAATTCTGAAAAAAAATGCTCTTGTAGGAATTTTTCAAACAGGACCTATGAAAAGTCGTAAGTTTATGGCGGCCGCAAAAAAGTTTGAAGAACTAAGACTCTATGTAAACTTCCTTAAAGAAAAAAAGGAAATTTCAACAAGTGCTGCAGGTTATGCTCAACACTGGAGAAGAGTGGCCTCTAAAAAGCAGGATAAATTAAGAAAAGGATATGAGAAAAAAATGAAAGTCATCCTTATGGAAGCTGAAGATGAGCTTATTGCCTCTCAATTTAATAAGCTTCTTGAAAAAGTAAGTGATGATCACTGGAAAAAAGATTTAGACGAATACTAAAAATCATGAGCGCCTCTTACGAGGCGCTTCCTAAAAAAAATTATTTTCTATCCTTGACAATATTTTTTTTGAAACTATCTTTCCCCCATGGAAATGATACTTAAAAATCATCGCGCTTTAATCACACTTCTTGGACTCTGGGCCTCCCCTTGGTTCCTAGCAAGTGCCCAGGGCCTCCAAAAAAAACATTCAAAATCCTTCATAAAGGCCTTAAAAAAAACAAACGAATGCTCCTTAGAAGAAAAAGAACTTGATTTAAGTCAACCTTCTATGGAGATTTCCCTTATAAAAGGGACTTATCTTCTAAAAACTATTTTTATTCCATCTGTTGATTTTTTTCCTGTTGAAAAATACTCCAAAAAACAAACTGGCCTTTCGCCCCCTTTCCTCGCTTAATTCTTTTTTTTTTATTTAATAAGGAGAGACGATGAAAGTTGAAAGGAATTCTATTTCCAAAAAAGATGTTTTGGAGCTTGTAAACAACATAAAGGAGAAGCTTAAAAAAAGTAATCCAAAAATCAATTTGATTAAAGTGGATTTAAAAAAAGACTCTTATTTCTACAAAGTAAAAATTGAAATGAGAGAAAAAGCGTTTCATTTTATATGTGAAAAAAAGGATGTTCTTTGGAAAAAGGCCCTTTTTTCAACATATAAGTCAATTTTGAAAAAAATGAGACAACAGAAAAAACACGTCAAAAAGAAAACCCGCCTAGATTTTCACTATTTAAATATTGCCTAAAATTCCTATCTTTTGAGGTCCTGAAAGGGACCTCGTCTTTTTAGAAAATGAAGACTTGATCAACAACTTCATCTATCTTGATATCTCGACCGATGGCCGAAAAGAAACGCTGAGGGTTATAGACTTCAAAAAAGAGTTCACAAATAATTTTTATTCCATTAACTTCGATGCTCCAACGGTCTTTCACAATTCTCGTTTCATCTGAAGATTCAACCTCCAAAAAGACAGAATCTTTTTCTCTCATAATGAGAGGAAGGCTCGTATTTATTAATGGGCCATCTGTTTCAAAAATCTTTTTTATCCCACCCATGGCAACGTTTGAGCATTCTTTCATAAAATCATCAATATTTTTATCCGAGTTGATTAAAGAAGAAACTTCTTTTCTATCAAAAATTGTTTTTAAATTTAATTTAGCATAGTTCAGGTCGCCCAAAATGAAGCTAAAAAGCTTTCCTGGGTTTTTTGTGTCCTCTTGAAAAAGGACTTCCTTATCTTCCACCTCTTCTGAATCAAAGTGGTATTTCATCCTTTCAAGACTAATTTCCCGACATGCCTTTTTCAAATTTTGAATTTTTTCAGGTAGCTTATTAAACGAAGAATTTTCTAGTTCACTGTAATGAAGTACGGCCTTTTCATTAGCTGGGTAAGTTCTTATCATTGATTCAAGGTCTGTGTTTAAGTACTCACAAATGGCCTCTAAATAATTAATGCTTTTATTTCCAACTTTTGATCCGGCAGCAATAATATCGTGAAGTGTGCTTGAGGGTATCCCACATTCTTTGGCCAAAGCGGACAAAGACATGTCTCTTGTTTCCAAAATGACCTCTAGCTTTTTCTTGAATATGCGAATGGCCTCGTCGCTTATTCCTACTACAATTTTTTCTTCCATTTCGACACCTACTTTTTCTACTTTTTTTATTTTAGGTTCAGATGGAAAATAAAAAGAGAATCTTTCCAGAGTCAAAAAACAGTAACTTACCAAGGGTTGTCATTTCAGGTGGTTATATATTTAACCTTAAGCTCAATTTAGGATAGATGGTTGTCAATTATTTTTATTGACCACACCTAAACTATTGATAAATCTCGTTTTTGACCGAAAAGCCCTAAGACTTATGGGAAAAGTAGCTATCACCATCTTGATTATAGGGTTCTGTATTTCTTTAGATTATTCTAAGGCCGCTCCTTTATTTTTGGAAAATGGAAAAGAGTACTACAAGCTGGGTCTTCATTTAGATATTTTGGAAGACCCTACAAAAGAGCTGACCATTCATGATGTTAACACTAAGAAGTGGGCAAAGAAGTTTGTCACAAGCAAAGAAGAGGTTCCAAACTTTGGTTTTTCAAAATCTGCATTTTGGGTACGTTTTAAAATAAAGAATAAAACTCAGCATAAAAAATGGTTTCTTTCCCAAAACTATTATTATCATGACGAAGTTATATTATTTAGAAAAGTACAAGGTCATTGGAAGAGCAAAAAAACTGGAGATATGTATCCCTTTTCAACACGCGAAGTAGATGTTCGCCCAATCACGTTTAGCATCGCCCCCGGAGAAGAAGACCTTTATTTTCTTCGGGTTCAGGGTTCAATCAACCAGCTCCAACTGAGTCTGGCCACACCTACAAAATTTTCTATAGATGAAAATAGAGAAACATATGCTTTGGGCCTCTTTTTTGGTCTCGTTCTCTCGATGGTGGCGTATAATGCCTTTATTTTCTTCTCCACAGGAAGTTCAAGCTACATCTATTATGTTCTTTATGTTTTTTTCTACGGCCTTTTTTTGGCCCATTTTAATGGTTTCACCCAGATTCATCTTTTTAGGGATCTCCCCTGGATGAATAATAATGGAACGCTTCTCTGGGTAGGAGGAACAAGTCTCTTTCTTTCTTTTTTTACTATTAACTTTTTAGGTCTTAGAGATTCAACACCAAAAATATACAAAATCTTTGTCTTTCTCTCTTTTACAAGCTTTTTGGTTATGATTTCTTCAATTATATTTCCTTTCTACATCAATATAAGAATTTATACCATCCACTCTTTACTTGCTTTACCCATCATCTTTTATACAGCAATTTACAGAGTTAAAATGAATTACCGTCCGGCAAAGTATTATCTGTTCGCTTTTTCTTTAATGATCATTGGAACATTTACCATGACCCTTATTCCTTTCGATATAATTCCCTCAAATGCTTTCACGAATAAGGCCGGACTTTTAGGAAATGCCTTAGAGCTTATTTTTCTCTCCATGGGTCTTGCTGATAAATTCAACCTTATTCAGAAAGAATCCCTACAAAAAGAAATTGAATACACAAGAAAGCTAAAAATTAGCTCCTTAAAAGAAAAAGAGACCTATCGGCAATTGCAGATAGTTCACAATCAACTCCTTGTCGCCAATGAAGACCTTGAAACCAAAGTAGAAAAGAGAACAATTGAACTCAATAAATCTTTAAATCAGTTAAAAAGCTTCACAGAAGAAAGATCCAATTTTTTTGCAAAACTCAGTCATGAGTTAAGAACCCCTTTAAACTCAATTCTGGGATTTTCCAATATTCTTTTAGAGGAAAACAGTAAAGGTTCAGAGGTCAATAAATTCAATAAAGATGAATATCTAAACTGTGTTATTTCTAGTGGTAATACTCTTCTAGGTCTTATTAATGAGGTTCATGATATTACAAAGCTAGATCTAGGTAAATTAAAGCTAAACTATAACTCTTTTTCACTTAAGAACCTACTAAACAACATTTCCACCTATCTTATTAGCGAGTGTGAGAAAAAAGGCCTTCTTTTTTATTTTAAAATGGATGAAACTCTCCCCACAAATATTATTTTAGATGAGCTTCGCCTAAAACAAGTCCTTTCGAACCTTCTGGAAAATGCCCTCAAATTTACCGACGATGGTTTTATATCTCTAAAGGTCTCCTCTCAAAATTCTGGTGATAAAGTTGATCTTAAATTTGTTATTGAGGACTCTGGGCCTGGCATCAATGATAAAGAAATCGGCCTTATTTTTGACGAATTTTATTCAAACTCCCTTGAAAAGGAAAAAAGTGATAAAGCAACTTTTAGTAGCGGTATTGGCCTTTACATTACTAAGAAATTAGTTGAAAAAATGGACGGTCAAATATTTGTTAAAAGCAAGCTTAAAAAAGGAGCTACTTTTGAAATAATATTGAAAGATGTTAAACCTGATACAAAAGAAGTAGAAGAGGGCAAAATAAAACTTTCATATGACTTTTTATCCAACCAAATCCTTATTGCTGATGACCACGAACAAAATATTAAACTTCTTAAGGCCTATCTCTCAGAAAGTAATTTAATTATTGAAGTAGCGACCAATGGTCCTGAACTCGTAGAAAAAGCAACAAAGCTACGCCCAAAATTAATCTTAACAGATGTAAAGATGCCTATTTATGGCGGTCATGAGGCCCTAAAAGGTTTAAGAAAAAAAGATGAAACAAAAAATATTCCCATCGTCGGAATTTCGGCCATCAGCCTCCATGAAGACGTAAAAAAGGAATTCAGTGACTTTTTAAACAAACCAGTTTCGAAAGAGACTATTATTAAAACTCTTAAAAAATACCTTGGTTATAAAGAATTTGAAGCAAGTTCTCTTGATAAAAAACCAGCGGCCCTATTCGCGTTGAAATCTGATCTTGAATCTAAAGAAAATGATATCCTTATCCAAATGAGAAAACATTTTAAAAAGGACTTAGAGCTCCAGGACATAACAAATATAGAAACCTATTGTTCTCAGCTCAAAAATGAAATTAAAAACACAAAATTAGAATACCTTAACCAGTGGCTCGACCAAATTATCCTCAAAGCAAATATCTTCGAAATAGATTATATTAACCGAATTCTTAAAGATGCCATTGCGGCCATCGATAATTTTCTGGAAGGTAAATAGATTCTATTGATTTGGAAACCGAATATTTTACATTCTGATTTGACATAAATTTAAAATTCTGGATATGAACACTTTATGAAAAATTCTATCCGTATTTTAATTGTTGAAGACGATAAATACTTCAGAGAAGAGCTTTCTGAAGGGCTTAGAAGCTTTGGTCCCATTGATGAAGCAGAAACCTTTCTCAATGCCCAAGACCTCCTTTTAAACAACTTCTACCACGTTGTTCTTATTGACCTTAATCTTTCTGGGCAAAATGAAGGTTTGGATCTCATCGGAATGGCCTCTAAAAAAGGCTCTGTCCCGATAGTTTTAACTGGGCATCAGCAAAATGAAATCATTTCCAAGGCCTACTCTTTGGGATGCCGGCATTACTTTAATAAGCTCGACATCAAAAGTGATATTCAAAAAAAATTAGGCCCTTACCTTAAGGCACTTGGTGAAGAAAACTTTAAAGACTTTTTTACCAAAGATTTTATTACCCAAGATAAAAAACTTATTAAGAAAATAGAACTTTTAAAATATCAGAATTTAAACTCAGATCAAAAAGTCCTCCTTTTAGGTCCTACAGGTGTTGGTAAGACAAGAATTGCAAAACTCATTCATGAACTTTCCCAGGATAAAGGTGAGTTCGTTCATGTTAATGTTTCTGAAATTCCCGAAACACTTGCTGAAGGACTTCTTTTTGGACATCAAAAAGGATCATTTACGGGTGCACTTAATGACCAGGAAGGGCTTTTAAAAAAGGCCGATGGAGGAACCCTTTTCCTCGATGAAATCGGTACCATACCCCTACACCTCCAGAAAAAGCTTTTGAAGGCCATTGAAACAAAAGAGTTCACACCCTTAGGTTCAAAAAGGTCTGTTAAATCAAACTTCAGACTTATCAGTGCCACTTGTGACTGTTTAAGTACCAAAATAGAGAAAAAGGAATTCAGGCTCGATTTTTATTTTAGAATTAAAGGAATAGAGATAGACATCACCCCCTTGCAGGAAAGGGTTGAAGATATTCCTCTTCTTATCAATTATTTTTTAAAGAATACTCTTCGAAAAATTGTCTTCTCCCCAGAGGCCCTTGAATGCCTTCAAAATTATGACTGGCATGGAAACGTTCGAGAGCTGGAAAACCTTATAAGAGAGCTCTCAGAGAATGAATCGGGACTTATACATAAAGAGCAACTCCCTTTCCATATTCAAAAAAATAAAAACCCCTTTAGAAAAAAAGAGGACACGACTCTTTATAGTAAAACGCTTTCAAAATATATAAAGAAAAACGGTCTAAGAGATCTCATCTCACAATTAGAAGAAGAAGCGTTCAAAGAGGCCTTTAAGGAATTTAAGGGTAAGATAACAAAAGTTCAAAAGGCCCTTCAAATCTCTTCAACGGCCTGTTACAGGATCATGGAAAATATCAATCAAAAGGAAATTATCAAATGGAAAAGCAACTAGATAAAACCTTCCATAACCTGACTGCCTCCCACATAAGAATGGAATGTATCCTTAAGAAATTGCAAAAGTCCGATTTAAAAAACATCGATTCAGAACTTATGGAAGACCTTATTAAATCATGGGAAGACTTTGGAAAAGAGATTAAAAACTTGATTTGATTCTTTATTTCTTTTTAATGCCAAATAGTCCATGCCTTAAATAAACATCAGCAGCATTGGCCATAGAAGCTGTTACCTCACCCTTAAGTCTAAGATCAATAATTTGCTGAAAAAGCTCAACGACTTCATTTTTTGACAACTTACCATCATTAAACCTACAGACGGCCGTGGGAAGAGGTAAAAATTCTTTGCCAATATTTACAAAGCTCAAAGGTTACTCCTATATCCTTATTCTATAATAAATTTGAGTTCTTCAAAAAAGTCCAAAGGTGGTTCAAACTGCTTTTTTTGGTCTGAGGGTAAATAAATTTTATCGGATATTGAAAAATCAATAGTTTAGGGCCCTAAATATCATATGAAGACCTTATAAATAACACCCAAAGTTGGAACAACTTCCTGGTAAAAAAAGGCCAAAAAGACAGCAACTCTCAGTGTAAAAAGTATGAGTACTCGCTTCATTAAACCTAGGATAAAAGATTCCTCCTCATCCTGGGAGTTTTTTAAGTAGACTCCTAAAAGAATAGTCAAAATAAAAAAGACGGCATAAAGAACAAGTAACTTCTTTTTGAAAACTAATTTAAACAGCTGGGGGAGTGCCTTTTCATGAGTAAACTCTTCGGCCAAGAATTTGTAAAGAATGGGGTAACGCTCAAAAATTCCTCGAAAGGGAGATTTTTCCAGTCTTTTTTTTAAAAAGGGAACGACTTCTTTTTTGTCCAAGCTTCTTAAATAGGTGACAACCCTTTCAGCTTTTTCCAGAAGAGCCTTCTCATCCTTATTCTTAAGGTCTTTAAAGTTAAAAACTTCAACCTGTTCAGAAAGACGTATAGGCCTCTTTTTCCTTTCTTTAGAAAGAGAATCCACTTGAGAAAAAGAAGGAACAATAAAAAAGAGATAAATAAAGAAAAAGGTCCTCATCCTTAAGTCCTTTTTTATATTTTTTTTTAAGCACTGGCCTTTACAGAGAATTCATTCTTTTTTTTTAGAGTGTCAAAAAGAAGTGTCACAGGAGCAGCTACAAAAATAGAGCTATATGTCCCGACAATAACCCCTAAAGAGATCGCAAAAAAGAAATCTCTGATGGCAAGCCCACCATAAAAATACATACTAAGACCAACAAAGAGAGTTGTTCCCGAAGTCAATATGGTACGAGAGAGAGTTTCATTGGCAGCTCTATTAATAAGAACTGAAAGGTCACCAACATCCGGCTCACGCTCTTCATGTTCACGAACACGGTCGTAAATAACAACAGTATCGTTGACAGAATATCCGATAACCGCCAAAAGGGCCGCCACTGTCTGGAGCGTAAACTCAGTTCCTGTGAAGGCAAAAATACCCAAGATAATTGAGACATCATGGAAAAGAGCAAAAATGGCCCCTGGTGAATATTTGAAATCAAACCGAAGTCCAATATAAACCATAATAACAATCAAGGCCCAACCCATGGCCTGGAAACCTGCAACTCTTAAACTTGCTCCGGCCTTTGGCCCAACAATATCAACTTTTCTTATCTTAGGAGCGTTACCAACAAGCCCTGTTTTAAGTGCTGTTCCGACTGATTCCGTAAGAGCATTAAGGTTTTTTTCATCTCCAGGAACTTTAACGAGGAATTCGTTGTCCCCTTTTTCCCCAATGGTCTGAACACTCACATTTTTGAACCCACCGCTTTTCAAGGACTTTCTTAAAGCTTCAAGAGGCAGCGCTTCTTCAAACTTTACCTGAATTTCAGCTCCCCCTCTAAAGTCGACCCCATAATTCATATTGGAGAAAAGACCAACAAGAGAAATCACAACAAGCCCAACAGATAAAATACTAGTAAATTTAAACTTACTGACAAAATCGAAATTGGCATTTTTAATAAATTCAACCATTTTTTATGTCCTCACCTAAATTAAATACTTAAATCCTGTCCTTCAACTTTGTTCATATAGAACTCAAAAAAGAGCTTACCAACAAAATAAGAAGTATAGACAGTGGCCACGATTCCAATGAGAAGAGTTACGGCAAACCCTTTAATTGGTCCAGTTCCAAAGTTAAGCAAACAAAACCCAGCAAGAGCTGTTGTTATGTTCGCATCAATAATCGTCCAAAAAGCATGGCCGAAACCATTATCAACCGCTTTATAGTTTCCAACACCTTTTCGTTTTTCTTCTCTGATCCTTTCATAAATAATGATACTAGCATCGACCGCCATACCAATGGTTAAGGCAATACCTGCAATACCCGGTAATGTCAGAGTCGCTTCAAAGCCCACAAGACAGGCCAAAACAAAAAGAATATTCAGCCCCAGACAAACAACAGCGATCATTCCGGAGGCCCTGTAATAGTAAATGATAAAAAGGAAGACGAGAGCACAACCAACTAACCCAGCAAAGCGAGCGTATTTGATAGAGTCTTCACCTAAGCTTGGCCCCACAGTTCTTTGCTCAAGAAAATCAAGCTGAACGGGAAGAGCACCGGCCCTTAGAACAAGAGCTAAATCTCTGGCCTCTTTTAAAAGAGCGTTGTAACCGGCAGAGCCCAAAGTAATTTGCGCCCTTCCACCACCAATTCTGGCCTGAATAACGGGGGCACTATAAACGTTTCCATCAAGGATGATGGCCATTCTTTTACCAATACTGGAACCTGTAGTTTCTTCAAAAACTTTTGCTCCACTAGATTTAAAGTCAAGAGAGACATAAGGCTCATTTTTTCTCTGGTCAATACTGACTCTTGCATCTTCGAGAGAGTCTCCAGTAAGACGAGCATTGGCCTCAACAAGGTAAGGTATTTTTGATTCCAGTTCATTTTTGAACTTGTTCATTTTCTTTTCAAAAGCAAGCTCATAACCTTCAGGAAGGTCCTTAGCGATATGCCTATTAAGCTTCTCGACATAAATACTGAAGCGCTCGCCCTTTTTATAAACAATTCCAGCGTCCTCACCTTTTGTCACCCACTCGTTCATAACGGACAGAGGGGTCTCATCATTGACAATTCTGAACTCAAGCTTGGCGGTCTTTCCGATAAGCTCCTTCGCTCTTTTAATGTCTTTAACCCCAGGAAGCTGAACAATGATTCTGTCCTTCCCCTGAGAAAGAATTTCAGGTTCAGTAACCCCAAATTCATCAATTCTGTTACGAATAACTTCAATGGACTTGGTCACTGATTGCTCTTCCAAAGTTGTTTTCTGAACTGCGGCCAGTCCATACTGAAGAGTACGTCCATCCTCTTTTGTTAAACGGACATAAGAAGCCGGGAAATATTTTTTAATCGTTTCTTTGGCCTTTAGAACATCGGCATCGTTAGTAACGATAATACTTTGCTTTGGATCTTCCACTCTGGAATCATCCAAGGCCCCTACTGAAATTTTAATTTCTTCTTCTTTGAGGAGATACTCGAATTTTCTCGCATAACCTTTGATTTCATCCCGGTAGACCTTATTAAAGTCAATCCCCAGAATCATATAGAGACCACCCTGGAGGTCCAACCCAAGACTAATTTTAGACTTAACAGGAAACTTCGCCTCATCATCAAAATTAAAAACCGTTGGAATAACGGCCATAATCGAAATCACACTTACTACTAGTAAGAAAGTGAAGCGGTACCACCAACTTCTCTTCATTAAAGACTCCTCAAGTAAGAAATAAAACCGGATACTACCCGGCACATATGCTAATATAGAAGATTTCTAGTCACTTAGGCAACTAGGAAGGAGGACCTTTCGTTTGACTAGGCTCCTTTATTTCTGGGGTTGCCTCGTTTTGGCTTTGCACCTCGTCAACCAAATCATCTTTGGCCTTCTGAAATTCCCTAATTCCCTTCCCTAGGCCTCTGGCCAACTCAGGAAGTTTTTTAGGTCCTATAAAAATAAGGGCCATAAAAGCAACAAGGAGAAGCTCTCCTCCACCTAGTCCAAACATTTAGACGCTCCTGCTATTTATCTTTTTTAACAACCTCAAAAATCTTTTCAGAAAGTCCACCAATCTGACTTCTTAAAACTTTGAGTTTGTTACCTTCATCAATATCCATAGTCACAACTTTTTCAGTCAAACCAACGATTTTTCCGAGAACGCCTGATTTTGTATAGATATCATCACCCTTTTTAAGGTTCTTAAGAAGGGCCTGTTCCTCTTCCATTTTTTTCTTTTGAGGACGAATCATCAAAAAATAGAAAATGAAAAAAATGATAATAAAGGGAGCAAATTGAACAAGAGGGTTAGGTTGTGCCCCACCAGCAGCTTGAGCGTAAGCAGAACTAAATAAGAAATCCATCAAACATATCCTTTTAATTAAACAGTGATTATTTTCAACTAAGAATGTACGATGATACGCAACTAGTCAACGTATTCGTTAGATGAATACTTGTTATAGAAGTTGGAATAAAATTCGTCAAATCGGTCTTCAAAAATTGCTGAACGTGCTGTTTTTACCATTTGCAAATAAAAATGAAGGTTATGGTAAGTGATTAGCTGCCCCGCAAGATATTCTCCGACATTATAAAGATGGCGGACATAGGCCCTTGAATAACGACGACAGACCTTACATTCACACTCAGGGTCCGGAGGCAGTGGGTCTTCCTTAAACCTTTCTTTCTTAATATTGAGAGGCCCCTTCGAGGTTAGAAATTGTCCATTACGGGCATTCCTTGTAGGAAGAACACAGTCAAACATATCTAGGCCATTTTTGATTCCAGTTAAAACATCAAGAGGCTTTCCAACTCCCATGAGGTAACGGGGCTTATGTTCAGGCATTGTGCAAACAAAGGAATCACAGAAATCAACCATTTCCTGGTTTTTTTCGCCTACTGAAAGTCCCCCAATAGCAAGCCCTGGAAAGTCGAGTTCTTCTAACCTTTGCATACATTCAGTTCGAAGCTCAATATCCAATCCCCCTTGAATAATACCAAAGAGAAACTGGTGATCCTTTAATTGATAATCGCGGCATCTTTTGGCCCAGCGAAGAGTAAGCTCCATACTTTCTCTTAAGCGCGCCTTAGAAGCGGGAAGGGCCGGACACTCATCAAAGACCATAACAATATCACTACCAAGGGCCCTTTGAATTTCCATTGATTTTTCAGGTCCGATAAAATGAGATGATCCATCGATATGGCTTTTAAAAGTAACTCCATCTTCCGTTACCTTGTTAAGCTGGGAAAGAGAGAAGACCTGAAAACCTCCAGAGTCCGTTAAAATTGGTTTGTCCCATGACATAAATTCGTGAAGCCCGCCACTTACTTTTTCAATGAGATCATGGCCTGGCCTTAAATAAAGATGATAGGTGTTTCCTAAAATAATTTGGGCCTGCATTTCTTCAAGGTCTTCTTGAGTGGTGGCCTTAACCGTTCCCCTGGTACCTACAGGCATAAAAATGGGAGTTTCAATCTCCCCATGAGCGGTTTTAATGATTCCTGCTCTTGCCTTCCCTGATTGGGCCAATTTTTTAAAAAACATATTCTTCTCTCTTATTTTAAAATCAACATGGCATCGCCATAAGAAAAAAAGCGATAATCTAGATTCACCGCCTCTCGGTAAAGCTCCATGGTTTTTTCTCTTCCAACCAAGGAGCTAACCAGCATAAGTAAAGTCGACTTGGGGAGGTGAAAGTTAGTTATAAGGCCTGAAACTGATTTCACATCTTTACCAGGATGAAGAAAAATATCAGTTTTATAATCTACGTGGGCCTTGGCCATAAATTTTCCTGATTCATTAACTGAAGACTCCAAAGCACGTAAAGATGTGGTTCCCACACAGAAAACTTTTCTTCCCTCTTTTTGTGCTTGAAGTATCTTGTCCCTATTTTCTGGGGAATAAAAATAATGTTCAGTATGCATCTTATGGTCTTCAAGATCCTCTGTTTTAACAGGGGCAAAAGTCCCTCTTCCTACATGTAAAGTAACGAAGGCCTTTTCAACTTTTTTAGATTCCAGTTTAGAAAACACTTCTTCAGTAAAATGGAGGCCGGCCGTCGGTGCTGCAACAGAACCCATATCCTTAGCAAAAACGGTTTGATAATCCGATTCATCTCTCTCGTCAGACTCCCCTTTTCTAATATAGGGAGGAATAGGAATTTTTCCCCAACGACCTAGAACATCGTCTATAGGGGAGCTTAGAGTGATCCAAAAATGTCCCTCTTCAGTAACCTCTTTGATCTCGACAAAAACCTCATCCCCCACAAGATACTTATCACCTTTTCTTTTTTTACCAGAAGACTTGATCAAGCATGGATAGGTCCCATCTTCCCGGGCATCGTAAGAAAGGATAAAGAGCTCTACTTTTCCTCCGCTTGGTTTTTTGCCAAATAGACGACAGGAAAAAACTTTGGTTTGATTTAAAAGGAGAAGGGAATCCTCTGGTAAAAAATTGGGGAGTTCAGAAAAAAGGGTGTGACTTATGGAGTTATCACTTATTCTGTAGACCATAAGCCTTGAACAGTCCCTTTGGGCCATCGGTCTCGAGGCAATAAGGTTTTCTGGCAATTCATAATTGTAAGAACTTAATTTTAAGTCCAAATTTTCTCTTGAAATTTCCACCTTTTATGCCACCATTTTTCTATGAAGAATCTAATTCTGTTTTCTTTCTTTTTTACCACTGTTGTTTGGGCCAATTTACCTCCCCCAAATCAGGCAGGCGAAAGACTCTCGCAAGAGCTCCAATTTCTTGAGTCAGAGGTACTCTATTGGGAACCCAAAGCCCCGAATATTGCCTCTAAAGAAGAAGAAATTCAAGATCAATCTTCCACAATGCACAAAATAGAGGAAGAAAAGGTCGCAAAAAAGAACCTCAGGCCTTTAAAACCTATAAAAAGACCTATCGCAGAATGGCGCAGGGCACGATAGCAATTAGGAGAATAAAGAGGGAAGAAGAGGTTTCAAAACCTTTTCACTCTTTTCAACAACTTTTTCTAAAGACTCAACCAAGGCATCGACCCAAGACTTAAGAAGCTCCAAAGAGCCAAAGTTGTCGACTTGAGAAACAAGATATTCAAAAAATTGTTCTAAAAAAGCAAAATAGGGCCGAAGGCCCAATTTAGACATTATGAACTCCCATGGCCCAGCTACTTCTTCAACATCTTGTCCATCAGTTGAGACAACAAATAGGGGGTTTTTCTTTTTTTCGGTCATTGTTGTAATCCTTCCTGTCTCCAATCTTCTATCAGACCAGCAATATGCTCAAACTGACCTTGGAGCTTATTAAACTCTTTACCCTTAAATTCAAAAACAGACTTTTTTTCGGCCTGAGACCTTACAATCGAGGCCCTATTGTAAAAGGGGTCTACAACTTTAGGCTCACCAAATCTCTCCTGTAAACCATTAACTATTTTTTCTAAATCAACCCCTTCCTGTTTTCTCCTGTAATCAACAAGATTCGGAATATGGGCCAAAACTTTAGGAGTTTGTGTAATTCCCATGTCTTCTATATTTTCCAAGACTTCATAAAGGTGATCCACACCTTTTCTTGAAAATTCATCAGGCCTAAAAGGGACTAAAAGACCATCTGTCGCACAAAGAATATTTACAACCAAAAGGCCCAAAGTTGGAGGCCCATCGATCACAACATAATCATAAAAATTGAGAATATTACTTTTTTCCAAAAAGCGCTTTAAAATTAGCTGACGGGGTGATGAAACTCCTGCGACCGAAAGCTCAAAGCCTGAAAGCTCTTCTCCAGAAGGCAAGAGGTCGATTTTTTCATTACGAACAACGACCTCTGTAAAAACCACAGGTGTATGGAGGGGCTTCAATTCTCTTACTGAATTCAAAAGAAGGTGGAAAATATTTTTATCACTCTCGAGCGAGACACCTTGAGAGCACAATAAACTTAAATTGGCCTGGGGATCCATATCCAAACAGAGAACTTTCTTTCCTTGATGAGAAAGAGCATGGGCCACATTAAAGGCCATCGTGGTTTTACCCACTCCACCTTTTTGATTCAAAAGAGAAATCACTCTCCCTTTTGGTCTAGGTATTTCTTTTGATTCTTTGTTAAAAAAAAGTCCCATAAAATCATCCCTGTTGTAAAAGTGCCTTTCCTATGACCCCAACATCCTAGCATAAGAAAATTACCTTTGGCGCTTGAAAAATAAACCCTCATTAAAAATTAACTATTCCATGTTACACTTTTGTCATGCAAAAAAGAGTCGTCTTTTTCCTTCTTTTGTTCGTAACAGAGGTCCTTTCTGACGAGCTTGTTCGTATTCAAACTGTTTCTAAAGACCGGTCAAGCTTTGTTGTGGCCTTAGGAAAAGGTGATGGCATTCAGGTAGGACAAAGCTCTCTTTTTTCAACAAGAAAAATTTCTTTAATGGCCAGTGCCGTGGAGGTCAATCGCTATTATTCCCTCTGGAATATTTCAGAAAAAGAGGGAGTCGTTCCTTTTAAAAGGAATCAATTTGTCAATTTTAGTAAACAGATCAACTCTATTTTTATAGAGGTTCCCCGGCTTCATAAACTTCAAGCAGATGTCTTTCACAAAGAGAAATATTATTGGATGGGTAAATGGAATTACTCCTTTAGTCTTTCAGAGTCGGTTTCTGGCGCCAGTTCAAGTGACCAGGTTTTACGAACAGGTTCTCATTTTGAAATAGGTTATGTTAGAGACTGGACAACCAAACTCGACTGGGGAGTCGGGTTTCGCTATGACAGGGAGGTCTCGTCAAGGCAAAACCCTGGTCTTGAAATTCCTAACGCCAAAATTTTTGTGACGGGTGACATCTATTACCACTTTTCTCACCTTGGAGAATCCAAAATCAACCCCTATTTAGGGTTAGGGCTAGGTATAGGTTACTCAAACACCTCTATCAGTAGCACTGTTTCAAAAGGATTTGCCATGATTCTTCCAGCTCTCAAAGTCGGACTTCAAACAGAGGTCGCAGAGTCCAAATTTCTTCTTTTTGAAGGGGTTATTGAGTCCGTAAGTGCAACTGAAACCTTTGGAGACGGGACAGAGCAAAAAACAAGTACACTTAATGCTAAAGCCGCTGCTGGCCTTAAATTCTAAGAATTATCTTAAAAGACCTATTTCTTTAAGCCTTTGAAGAAGAAAATCGTTCGCCAAAATATCTGGATATTTAGCACCCGCTCCAACACAGGAAGGAAGGCACTTTAAAACAGCTTCAGGATTCGGATGAACGAAAAAAGGCATAGAAAAGCGAGAGGTCTGGGCCTCATCAGGGTTGACAACTCTATGAGTCGTCGCTGGGATAACATCATTAGTCAATCGGGAAAGCATATCGCCAGAATCAACGACAATCTGATCTGATTGACTCTCCACTTTTAACCATTGCCCGTCTCTGTCTTTAAGCTCTAGACCTGAGTCAGTGGCGCCAACAAGCATGGTGATCAAGTTAATATCTTCATGAGCCGCGGCCCTTATTGAATTTTTAGTATCTTGACCTTCTACAGGAGGATAATGAATGGCCCTTAAAATAGAATTCCCATCTTCGATCATTCGACTAAAGGTCCCTGGCACTAAGTCTAAAGCGGTTCCCAAAGCCTCTAGAAGAGTATGGCTCATCTTGTCCATTGTTTGAAAAAGGTCTAAGAGAACTTTTTTAAACTCAGGAATCTCACTAGGCCACATATTTGGATTGTAGATTTTTCCAAAACGGTGACCTTTTTCAAGCTCTCTACCGACATGCCAGAACTCTTTAAGGTCTGGAAAATCTGAATCTTTAGCGTGTTCGGAAAGAAAGGGAGTATATCCTCTTTGCCCACCATTAGCAGAAGCATATTCTTCTTTTACAGTTTTGGGTAAAGAAAAGAATTTCATCACTTTTTTATAAGAGTCTTCAACTTGTCTCATCTTTAAAGGGTGATCATTTAATACAATAAAGCCATAATCAATGAGTCCCTCGTACAGATTATCAATGAAACGGATTCGTTCAGATTGAGTTCCGTCGGTATAAGAGCGAAGACTGAGTTCTGGAACTTTACGGACTGGGTGATGACCAAAGGAGGTAGATTCTATAACCTGGGTATTGGTTGCCATGAATTTTTCCTGATGAGTTAAAAACCATGGCTTATCTCCCATATTAAGACTTAGTTAGTCAAGTAATTTTGGCAGAACAAAACCGATTTCCATAGAAAAAAATCTTGTATATAAAAAGTGTGTAAAATTCATTAGTTCTACCCGTTGGAGTAAAAAGATGCTCAGTAAAATACCATTTTTCTCTTTTCTCGTCCTGTTCCTATCTTTCCAGGCTACTGCCCAACCGCCCTCCTCTGTATTGAAAGGACAATGGACCCCTATTTTTGAAAAAAATGGCATCAAAGTTTACAAGCAGAAACTTCATGATAACCCCCTTTTGGCCCTTCGCGCCCATGGTAAGCTCAATTCTTCCATTGAAAGCCTCCTCACCATCTTCAGGGACGTAAAAGGGTCACTTCAATGGGCCCCTCGACTTAAAAAAAGGGTCATCTTAAAAAATATTTCTGAGAGTGAAGCGATTGTCTACGAAGTAAGGCAACTTCCTTGGCCCTGTAAAAACAGAGATCTCGTCCTGCACAATAAGCTCTTATTTGACAAGCAAAACAAGTCTTTAGTTCTAAGAACGTGGTCCGTAGATGGGCTTCCCCAAGATCCTGGAAATCCCGAATTTGTAAGAGCAAACATATCCTACAGTGCTGTAACGATGAAACCTCTATCTAAAGAAACAACTAAAGTCGAAATTGTCATACATATTGACCCCCGAGGGGACATACCAAAGTGGCTCGTTAACCTTATTCAAAAAAATTGGCCTTATAAATTTTTAAAAAGAATGGAAAATAGAAGTCATGTGATTAAGCCTCAACTTGGCCCTAAGTTAAAAAAGTTTGTAGCAGATCTTTATTTAACAAAACCCTATCTTTGAAAAGCTTTTCTTAAAGCATCATAAGGTTTTTTAAAGTTACCACCGGAGTAATTTCTCTCAAATTCGTTATGAATATTTTCAAGAGTTTCATGGTTGATAGACTCAGTTAGAAGTCGATGAGAAAATTCATGGGCCAAAATAAAAATACAAGAAAGGGTTCCAATACTTTTCCTATCAAGTCCTCTTGGAAAACCATCTCCTCGAGGTCTCTCATGATGTTCCCATATAATGTTTCTCACATCAGAAGACACTTCCCCCAGTTTTTCTACAATTTCAAGAGACTTCACAGGGTGACTAATAACTGTTTTTTGATCTTCTGAAGAAAGTTTCTTAAAGCCAATATCGCTCTTTTTGCAAATCTTTGCGAGGTCATTACTTTTTAAGCTGACATCTTGCATGAGAGAAGCATAAGAAAGTTTTTTATAAGTCTCAGTTGTGGCCCATTCAGTTTCGTTGGCGATTGCTGTACTAATATAACAAGTCAGCAAACTCAATTCGTAAATATAGTTATCTTTTTTCAAGATACTTTTTAAAATAGTTGATATCTTTTTGTTTGACTTGATCGTGTTCAAAGTCGAGTCAACAACTCCCTGAGCAAGCTCAATGGCCTTTTGTCCCATTCCAACATAGCGAAGACCTTCATGTATGCTTTCAACGGAGTTCATCTGCAGTCTGACCTTTTCCGATTCCTCTGCATCCCGGCAGGCCAATTTTTCCATGACCTCTTCCATAGCAGAGCCCATGAATGCCTCATACTCTTCCTCTTCTATATAAAGATACTTCACTCCCTTTACAACGATATTATAAATAAGCTCTTCAGAAATTTCGTCATCCTTGTTAACAACTTTTAACATCTTTTTGGGACCCACCTTAAGATGGGCACCCACAAAGCACTTGTTAAAAGTTAAAAACCTATCAATACTTATCCGCTTATAACCTTCTATCACTTTTGTGAGTTCTTTACTCATAACCATTTTCATTTTTTCAATAAGTTCTTCTTTTTTAAATGGCTTTGAAACTAATGGGGAGAAATCACCCCGACTGAAAAGACCCTGAAGCTCCGGGAGTTTTTCAACAGTATCTTGGTTTTCACCACAAACAAGGAGAAAGGGAACATCTGGCTTATTTTCCTTAAGCCAGGTATAGAGCATCCCTCCATCACCACCAGGCATATAATAATCAGAGATAACTATAATGATATTTGAGTTTTCTTTTATAAGTTCTATAGCATCGACAGCAGAACTTCCAAGGAGTGTATCATTATCAAACTCTGATTCTATATACATGGCCATGATTTCAAGATTACTCTCGTTATCATCAACAATGAGTATTCTGCCCTCGATCTCCTCACTCATAGGATCACCTTTTTTTACGATGTCTTAGAATTATCATGCCATGATACCATTATTTAAGGATCTAATGGTATGAATTGAATTTTATGCCTAAAAAGCAAACACTATTCCCAACCTATTCTATCGCCATTTTGCAATGTTTTTAATAGGGTATCAGCATCGACTTTTCCCATATTAAGAACGTTGAAAAGGACTAGCTTTTTCGAGGTGATTCTCTGAGTAAAGTAACTATAAACGGGCTTAAATTCCTTCGTACAAAAACGATTTTCCAAATCTGGCGGGCCTTCCTTTTGGATCCAAAAATAATCAACATCTTCTTCAAAAAACCTTCTATGCTTGAGCTTTACTCCCTCAGCAAGACAGTCATTTTCACCAATAAGGACTCTCCCACTAAATTTGTAGAGAGACTTTTTGGGGCTCCTTGATTTAAATTTCTTAATTTCGGTAACTTCAATAACACCTCTATCACTACTCTCTGCTTGTCCCCTAATTCCTAACAAAATGATAAATAGGACCATCATTTTTTTCATTTCTAAACTCCATTTATATTCTTCATTAATTAAGTCAATTTTACTTTCAATATTTTGGGGCAAATTCTATTCTAGATATTTTTAAAAAACCAGTAATAGAGTACAAAAAATTACTGTGTTGTTCTAGTCTTCAACATAGACAGTTCTACATCCCTCAAAATTTCATTCTTAGCATAATCCTTGCAAAAGGGCTTGTCTGTTCGGTGAAAGAATTGCCTTGAGCTCTTACTTAGATGTAAGAGTAAAGACACCATCCCAATCTTCTGGAGGAGGACTTTCTTTAAATTGATTACAACGATCAATATAAATCAAAGAAGGATTTGTTTTTTTACCTTTAAGGTCTGGAAAACGAATATATTCACACTCGAGAGACTGGTTAAATAATTCAATGGCCGCATCCCATTCTTTATTCTTATATTTAGCTAATCCTGCATGAAAGATCTCTTGAAGCTTCATTAGGTTATCTTCCGTTTTTCCCACTTCTCCTAAAAGATCATAGGTCGTAACGGGCAATTTCTTTCCCACAACTCTCATTGTATCGAGCTCTCTCATAACAAATTGGTTCTCAAGCATGTCATTGGTAAACATAGAGACTTGAGTAAAAATACCATACTGTTTTGCTGCCTCTTCGAGCCTTGCCGCCAAGTTAACAGAATCACCCATCATTGTGTAATTCATCCTCATGGCCGACCCCATATTACCCGTTACAATTTCACCCGAATTAATTCCAATTCTCATTCTCATACCATGAACGATCGGTGGCCATTTATCTCCTTCCGAAACCCATTTTTCTCTTAATTTGAGAAGGGCATCCTGCATTCCTAAAGCAACCCGACATGACCGAACTGCATGATCCGGTAAAGGCATCGGCGCTCCAAAAAAAGCAATAATAGCATCGCCTTCATACTTATCCAGAGTCCCTCCCTCTTCTAGAAGAATATCCGTCATGACCGAAAGATATTCGTTTAAAAGTTCAACTAACCTAGTGGCAGTTAGCTTTTCAGAAAAAGAAGAAAAGCCCTGAATATCTGTAAAATAGGCCGTGATGATTCCACAATCCCCCCCTAATTTAGGAGGTTCACCACTTTCATACATCTGGTCGATAAGTTCCGGTGAAATATAGTTTCCAAAAGCATTTTTTAGGAATGCTTTATCTTTGGCCCCTAAATAATAGTTGAGAAGAGTGTTCCAGGAATAGGTACCCACAACGGCCAAAAGACAAAAGAAAAGGGACAATTTGTAACCGTGAGGAACCATATGGTAAGTGTCCCAATAAACTACCCCTCCTCCAAAAAGAATGACGAAAATGGCGTCGGCAATCGCATTTTCAAAAAACTGAATGCCTATCATAAGAAGGGTTCCCACAATTAAAATAATCCATGAAAAATAAAGTGATCTTTCAGTAGACTTAAAAAATCGAGACTGCATAAGCATACTGGTCACACTCATGTGGGTATAGACTCCCGGCAAGGCAGCATCTATCGGAGTGTGCCTTAAATCGTGGGCCCCAGTTGCTGTACTTCCAATAAAAACTGCCTTACCGGCCAATTTCTTTTTGAGTTCAGGGTCACCGTCTTTCTTTTCAAAAAGGTCTTTAATAGAGACAAGAGCGTACGAATCCCTTGTGCCAATCCACCTTATGTGGGCATCTCCAGTCAATTCAAGCTCCATAGCACCCTTTTTAGTTTTTAAAAGGGCCGCACCATTGGAATCTATTTCAAGGTCCACGTTTTTACCTGATAAATACTGATATGTTGAAACTCCAATGGAAGGCATGTAAATGCCATCGCCAACATTTACAGCGGCCAAGTTTTTCCTAAAAATGCCATCTGGATCTGGAGCCGCTGTTATATGGGCCAACCCAGGTTCGGCCTTGAGAAGGTCAGGAACAGGGAACATCGTTTTAGCAATTCTCCAGTCCATAAGATTAACATCTTGACTCGCCTGTTTTGTATTGAGAACAAAATTATAAAGCTCCCCTGGAAGCTCTTTATAGGAAATATCATCCTCTTCTTTCGCAAGACTTGTAAGATAATAAGGAATAATGACCTTATTTCCTGGAATTGCTTGAAATTCAGCAATTGCCTGGGCCATGTAGAGATCTGGAGAAGGTTCTCCTTCTTTTCTTGAACGCTCAGGTTCTGAGAAAATAACATCGAAAGCAATAACTTTAGTGCCGTAAGCTTTAAGTTTATTAATAACCTTAACCCATTCCATTCTTGTCCAAGGCCATCGCCCAACTGATTTTAAGGATTGTTCATCGATGGCCAATAAGGCCACTTTATCATCTTTGGACCCCTGATCGAGCGTTTGCTTCATTCTAATATCATAAAACTTCTGCTCAACACTTCCTGGGAAAGTAATAACGTTATGCCATTTCCCTTCGGGGTCCATAAGAGAAAGATGGTTTTCAAACTCTTGAAAACCGATTCCCGTGACCGCAAGAAAAATGATAAGAAAAATACCTGTGAACCGAATTACTTTTGTTAACACCTTACTTTCTCCAGAAAAAGACTTTCTTAGTCACTCTTTCGGTATAAAGTTATTTTTCTATTAGGGGATTATTTTGATCAGTATTTTTTATTTAAATATGAGACTTCCAATTCTAACAAAATCACTTTGAAGAGAAACAGCAATCTTGTAATCTTGGCTCATGCCCATTGAAAGCTTTAGAGAAAAAGCTGAATTATTCTTTATATCATCTCGAAGGTTTTTTAACTTCTCAAAACATTTTGTTGCATCTTTTTCAAATTCATTAGTCCTCATTTTTCCCATGGTCATAAGGCCAAAGAATTTTAATTTGGAACTATTCCTTTTTTCAATAAAAGAAAGTGCCTCATAAACTTCCTCTTTGGACTCAAACCCGGATTTTTCATCTTCATCAGATGTTTTTATCTGAAGAAAAAATAAAAGGGAGTCTCCCTCAAACTGAGATTCCTTTTGATAAAGCTTTTCGAGAAGTTTCAATGAGTCGACAGAGTGGATAGCAAAAAGGTTAGGAATCTTAAAAAGTTGGTTTATTTTATTACTTTGGAGTTTTCCAATAAAGTGCCAACGTGGCTCCAAGTTTTTCTCTTGGAATGCCTGGGCCTTTTTTTCTAGATCCTGAACCCTATTTTCTCCAAAGTCTTTCTGTCCCCATTCATAAGCATATTGAATATCTTCAACAGGGGAGTACTTTGTGACGGCCACAAGTGAGGACTTTCCTAAAGTGGGGGTTAATTTATCAAGCCTGCTGGCAAGTTCCTGAGCACGTTTGGATTTCATTCTTCTTTTTCATTCTTTCTCTTAAAAGAAAAGGTCGCTTTCACTTCTACATCATATTTTTGTAAAAGTTCATCAAAAAAATCCGCTGAGTTAATTTTTTCGAACTTTTTCGAAAGCTCTGTCCGAATCATTTCAACGAAGTCTTCCTTGGCAACCCTTGCATTATTTTGAATACCAGAAACGATGTCTTTCGGTAATTGAAACTCAGATAAAAAACTTTTAATAGCATCTTCTGTCATAAAGGCCGCACCAACACCTACGGAAACAATCCTCTTAACGGCTTCCGAGAACGATGAATCCTTATCTACTTTCTTTTTTTTTTGCGCCATTCTTACCTCTCAATAGCGAGGCTTCCTATCAAAATGATGTTCGGCCCTAATATCTCGAACCGTTCCAGAACGGCTCCGCATAACTTTTGAGTGAGTGATCGCACCCCAACTTTTAAATTTAACTCCCTCTAAAAAACTTCCATTGGTAACACCTGTCGCACAAAACATAACATCGCCAGAGGCCAACTCCTCAATATCAAAAACCTTATTAAATTCTGTAATTCCTCTTTGTCTGGCCTTTGTCTCTTGCTCATCATTTTTTGGCTTCAAGATACCTTGGAGCCCTCCTCCCATACAACGAAGAGCAGACGCAGCAACGACTCCTTCTGTTGCACCACCAGTTCCAAAAAGAATATCAATACCAGAATCGGCAACACAAGTGCTGATCGCCCCGGCCACATCTCCATCCCTTATAAGTTGGATTCTTGCTCCAGCAACTCTGACGTCATCAATGAGATCCAGGTGCCTTTCACGCTCTAAAATAACCGCAGTTAAATCGCTAATTCGACAATTTTTTACCTCGGCCAATCGCTTGAGGTTTTCTCGTGGAGTTTCTAAAATATCTATAACCATTTTCCCTTCTGGTCCCGTTCCTATTTTTTCCATATACATCCCAGAGGGAGTTGGGAGAAGGCTTCCCTTTTCAGCAATGGCCATAACAGATAAAGAGTTTTGACCACCCATCGCACAAACACTCACGCCTTCAAGGGGATCTAAAGCTATTTCCAATTGAGGGCCACGACCTGACCCAACTGTTTCACCAACTCTTAAAGAAGAGCTTTCAGCAATATCACTACCGGCTCCAATCACAACTATGGCATTGCATTCTACAGAGTCAAGCATACATCTCATGGCCTCAATGGAACTCGCAAAAGCCCCTTCTTCATCACCTCGACCCATAAATCTTGCAGAGGCTATAGCGGCCATTTCTGTGACACGAACAAATTCAAGCGCTAAATTTCTATTCATAGTTCTTCCATGTGAAATTTAAATTGGCCCTATTATAAGGATAAAATTAAGTATAGGGAAGTTAGAAAGAGAAGTTAGCCTCTCAACTTTCTTGTTAAGAAATTTTTTATTGTGGAGTCTAATTTTTCTTCGCTGATATTCGTAATAACATCCCTAGCAAACTGTAATTTCGATTCAACACGTTGCTCATCTACTTTAAAAACAACTTCATCTTGCTCACTAAGGGGGTTATCCAGTGAGCGTTGAGTTCGAACAGTTCCTGTTATTAAGCCTATGCCATCTTCCCATTCGACAAAATAATTCATAAGGATTATTTGAAATTTAAAAAGGGCCTCATCGTTATATTTCCAAATAAAGAGGTCTGCCGGGCCATCCGCTCGAAACCAGAGGTCTAAATTGGCAGGAATTTCATACTCTAACTCTAGGAAAGGTATAGCTTTCATATGAGTCGCGATATTCTCTGGGGACATAAATAGGCCTACAATCTTTGAAAAGCTCTCACCTCCCTCAAATGAAAGGCCCAAACGATTTCCCTTGACCCACCTTACAACGCCCTGGATATCTAGGTTCTGGCCAATCCAATGAAGGCTCCCTTTAATCGGCGCTCCTTCCCCATATTCGATATCACCATTTTTTAAGCAGAGCTGCATTCCTGTGAGAGAAATCTCCCGAACTTCGAAGACCATCCCTTTAGTTTCTTTGAATGTAAGGTAACACAGTGGGTAACGAGGAAGAACTCTCTTTTCTAGTTGCTCAAAATCTGTCTTTATAAGACTTAATCCACCACCCATCGTTACCTCCAAGAGTCCTTATCTTACAACAGGATAGCTTCCTTCAAAAAAATTTGTTAGATGGAAAAAGAGGTCTCTCCTCCTAGACTTATTTTCTCAGCTTTGATAAAACTATGACGATGGAAAAAACAACGCCTTCCCATAATGAATGGGAGATCAACAACCTTCCAAACAAATTGACTATTTTTAGGGTTACCCTTATTCCGTTGATCATTGGATGCCTTCTTATAAATTTAACGGAAATGTCCTGGGCGCTCGATAAAAAAGTGATGTTTGGATATATTGCTGGATGGACTTTTGTCGCGGCTTCAATCACCGATTTTCTGGACGGCTACATTGCCCGAAAAAGAGGTATTGTCACCGTTTTCGGTTCCTTTATAGACCCTATTGCAGATAAATTTCTCGTGGTTTCCTCCCTTATAATGCTTTTGGCACTAGAGCGTCTCCACTGTTTAGTTGTCATCATACTTGTCCTCAGAGAAATTTATATTACGGCCCTAAGACTCCTTGCTAACGAAAGGGGTATTTCACTTCCCGTTGCCAACCTTGCCAAATGGAAAACAGCTTTTCAAATGATTGGCATTCCTATGCTTATGCCAAACGATAGTCCTTGGGGGCTTCCCATGCCTATAACGGGGAAGATCTGTGTTTATTTAGCGGCCCTCATTTCAATTTATTCGGCCCTCCAGTACTCCTTGGGGCTCGTTAAAAAACTTAAAGAAAAAAGAAAAGAAAAAAAGAAGAAAGTCGAAAATCCTCAAACTATTGTTCCTCAGGAAGAACCCTCGAAACCATAGGACTCAACGTGTCTCAACCTCAGCAAATTCTTATCACTGTTAGCGGACAGGATAGGCCAGGTATTACAGCAAGCCTTGTTCAAACAATTATAGAAGGAGGCGGACACCTAACGAATATGGGGCAATCAGTAACTCATGGACTTCTTTCTTTAAGTCTCGTTTTTTCTCCTTGCGAAAAAACATTTGACTCCAAAGTCATTTTAAAAAACCTCCTTTTTGAGGCCAAGAACCTTGGACTCGAACTTGATTATAAATATTTAGACCAAGACCCTCCTATTCTGGCCCCTTTTGTTTCCTGGGAAAAGTTTATTTTAAATTGTGTTTCACCTAAAGAAATCCCTTCGCAATTTGTCCACGATGTTTCAAAGCTGCTCGCGGGCCATAATATAAATATCAACAGGATTGATAACCTAACGCCTCTGGAATTTAAAAGCCTCGAGATGTCTATGTCGCTCCCTCCTAAAATTGATCTTAATTCTTTAAAAAAAGATCTCATGAAAACAGGAGGTGCTCACCAGGTCGATGTAGCATTTTTAAAAGATAATATTTTCAGAAGAAACAAACGCCTCATCGTTTTTGATATGGATTCAACCCTTATTCAAACTGAAGTTATTGACGAAATGGCCAAGGCCTCTGGCGTAGAAGAAGAAGTAAAAAAGATCACAGAAGATGCCATGAACGGAAAGGTCAATTTTGATGAGTCCCTCGTCACAAGGGTTCAAAAATTAAAAGGCCTCGAAGTTTCACAACTTGAAAATATTCTTAACCATCTCCAATTTAATCAAGGAGTAGAAGATTTCGTCTCAACAGTGAAGTCCCTCGGCTACAAACTAGCACTTATCTCTGGCGGTTTTAGTTATTTTGCTAATGCCATTAAAGACAAATTGGGGCTTGATTACGCCTTTGCTAACAACCTTGAAATTGAGAACCAAATGCTGACAGGTAAGCTCAAAGGCACAGTCGTTAATCCTGAACAAAAGGCCCTCCTTTTGAACCTTCTCGCCCAACAAGAGGGTATCTCACTTGAACAAGTCGTTGCCATCGGTGATGGCGCCAACGATATACCAATGCTTTCAACGGCCGGACTTGGCATCGCCTTTCACGCAAAAGAAATCGTCAAAAAAGAGGCCCAAAACCATATGAGCTATGGGCCAATGACTTCTATACTCTATTTCCTTGGTATTCCAGGACCTGTTTCCCAAGGTCTTTCACACTAGGATAAATACACTCAGTTGTTTTTTTTCTAATTCTCTTTAACATAAATTTTAGCGCTATCGATCCTTTCTTCTCAAGGAGTGAGAAATCATGGAACGAGCTAGAATTGGAATTTTCCTTTTCCTTCTTTCCTTTCAATCCTTTGGAGCAATCACAGTGGGGACTCTTAATCCCCCTCTTAAGAAAATCCAAGTTGACGACGATGGCAACACCTCCTCTTTTGCCCTCGACCCTTTTATTGGTTACCAAATAAGTATGGGACCCTTTTGGCTGAACCACACCTTTCAACCGGAACTAGGCTTTGTTTACCATCAAGTCGACATGCAAAATGAATATACCAAATTCAGCTCTTATCTTCTTTATGACTTTTCCTGGCCCATTTTTTCATCTTTTAAAGTTCTTTATGGCCTAGGAAACTTTATTACTTGGATGTACGGTAACGGAGGTGCCGTCGTCAGAAACAATGGGGGAAGTTACTCTACTTTTTATAAACCTCAGGGAAGCAGCTTTAGCTTCAATACAAGTACAAATCTAGGTCTTGAGTTTGAGGCCAGCTCAAAATTCTCAGTTTTAGGAAAGGCCCTTATTTTTGATATCATAAACACAAAAAAAAGAACCTTTCGCTACCTTGTAAGCCTCAAATACAAAACTGATTCAGGTCTCTTCTAAGGAGAATGTAATGAAATATTTCTGTATCATTTTTTTGCTTTCCCTCCTTTTTAAAGATGTCTATGCCTTTGTTCTCCTTTCAGCTAACCCTCCTAGGTTTCCATCTGGGTCTATAACTATCAAAGTAAATAAAGATAATTGCTCAAATTTAACAGATACCTACACAGACATTGAGGCCCTTCTTAAAGAAGCAGTTGATGAGTATTGGAACCAAGTTTATACAAGCTCTATTAACTTAAAAGTTGGTGAAAATATTGATGTAACAGACAATAATGCCACCGCATTATTTAATGCAGCAGACAATTTTATAGCCGTAGGCTGTGCTGAAGCTTCATCAACAAATACTTTTGCTGCTGCCAGCTTGGGTTGCTCAACCCTCAATGGAACCTGTATTAACGCAAAGGGATACCTTTATGTTAACAATAAGTCTGGAAGTGTTTGGGAAAATGCAGCCCGCCAAACAAAAATCGCCATTTTGGCCCACGAGCTTGGGCATGCCATAGGAATAGGCCATAGCGACAAGTCATACGCTCTTATGTATTTCGCTACAAATAACTCTGATATCCAATATTATCTCAGCGAAGATGATGCTGATGCTGTAACCTTTCTTTATCCAGATGACCCATCGCTCCTAGGGCTTGGAGGAAATTGTGGAGCTGTAGCTTCGACGCCAGGCACAAAAAAGAAGAATTCTTCACCACTTGTAGGCCTCTTTTTGGGTGCCTTAATCATATTTCTTATCCGAAAACTCCTAAAAAATTTCCAAAAACAAGAAACTTAATTTTCTTTATTGGCCCTGATAGTATAACTACTTAACGAAAAGGGTCATAAAATGTTTAAAAATATCTTCATCTTGTTTTTTATCGTCTTTCCTCTTCAAAGCGTGCAGGCCAACAAAAAGATCGCTCAAGTTTTTACTGATCGTCTAAAACTTGAAACGATTGAAGACCTTGCAGTCTATTATGGAAGGATCACCCCAAAAAATATCCATAAAATCTACTCCCCTCTAGAAGGTCTTGTTACGAAAATCCATGTAACTCAAGGGGCCCGTATAAAAAAAGGGCAGACTTTAGCAACTCTGAAAAAAAACGTTCTAGGAATGGAAATCAACCCTCTTAATCTTAAATCCCCTATAAATGGATTTATTCTTGAAATAAAAAGCAGTGAGCACTCCCTTACCTTAAAAAACCAGCATGTCCTCTCTCTTTATGATGCCAAAAATTTTCAAATACCTCTTCATCTTGCGCCCCAGGACGCTGACAAAATAAAGAAGGGAGATTCCGTCACCGTAACAATTAATAACCAAAAAACCTTAGGGTTTGTGAGATCTCTTTCTCAAAATATAGACCCGCAAAGTGGAACGAGGCAGGCCAATATTGTTCTCTCTTCAAAGAAAAAAATCAGGCCTGGGCAAATGGCCAAGGTCACAATTCAATTGGAAAAACATAAAGGTATTTTGGTTTCCCAGAAAGTTCTTCAAAAAAAGGAGAACCAATATTATTTGAACCTTATAGAAGACGACAAAGTCAAGCAGGTTCAGGTCCAGACCAAAAAAAGACAAAAAGGCCTTCTTGAAATTTTGGGTAAAAATATAAAACCCGATCAAATTTTTATTACAAAAAGTTCACAAAAATATCTTGTTAATGGACAAACTGTTCAAATACAAAAACCTTAACCTTTGATTTAACATGCTGAAAAATTATATTCAAAAACCGATCTCTTTTATATTCATAGTTCTCGCCATTGTTTTTATGGGGACCTTTTCTCTCTTTGATCTTCCTGTAAAAATGTACCCTCAAATAAAAAGGCCCTCCTTTAGAGTATCGTTTTCTCATAAAGGTATTTCGCACCCAAAAGACCTCTACCAACTTTTAGGAAAAAGACTCGAGAGTGATCTTTCTGTTCTCAAGGGATTGGAGTCTATTAAGAGCGCCTATTATCAAGGCAGAGGAAATTTTAGACTTCTTTTCGAATGGGACATTGATGCCTCTGAAATCAAGACAAAAATTCAAACAGTCATGGCCGGATACAAGGCACAGGATACTGAGAATTTTAACTTCAATATCGGCTTCACTCGCTCAAAGTCTTCCGGAAATATGCTCGTAGCGGTTGGGCACAAGTCCTTCAGTTCACTTCAACTTAAAGATGAGCTGGATTCTTCCCTCCTTCCTAGTATCAAAACTTTAGAAGACGTTTCGACGGTCAACTTTTGGGGATGGAAAAGTGAATCCATGGCCTTAAAAATAGACCGTAACAAACTCCTCACTTTTCACCTTACGATCGATGACATCATTGATGGTATAAAAAACTCCCTGAGGTCCCACCTTTCTGGAAAAATTAACCACGGTCACAGCAACAATAGAAAATCCACTATTAATATTCCTGCAAAGATTAACAAACTGGAAGAATTAGAAAACCTTGTTATCAAAACCTCCCAAAATCTTACTATAAGGATTAAAGATTTAGGTCAAATTGAAACAATCTCAAAGGAGTCTCCTTCCGTCTATAGGCTCAACGGTCATCCTGCAAAATACATGATGATTGAGTTCAAAGAGGATGGTGACTTAAAAAGAACCTCTGATCACATTGAAGAACTGCTTGAAGGCCTTAAAAAATCTGACCCTCGTTTTACCACAAATATTATCGTGAACCCCTCTATTTTTATATCAAGGTCTATTAGAAACCTCTTTTTTAATGCCTGCTTCGGCGGACTTATGGCCATTTTTATCATTTATCTCTTTTTGAAAACATGGGGCAACACGGTCATTATTGCTCTTTCTATTCCCTTTTGCCTCATTTCTTCTTTTATTCTTATGAAGGCGTTTGACTTAAGTATCAATATCATTTCTCTTGGAGGCCTTGCTATTGGAATAGGCCTCATCTTAGATGGAGCCATTGTTACCTTAGATAATATCCATAGAGTTATCCTGGAAAAATTTCCCAATGGAAAAATTCCAAAAGACCAAAAAGTTGACCTTATCCTAAAGGCCACAAAAGGAGTTGCTCTTCCAATATTGGCCTCTCTCCTAACATCTATTGTAACCTTCATTCCCCTTATTTTTAGTGCCTCTTACACTCAGGCCATTTTAGGAAATTTAGCAAAAACGATTGTTTTCACTCTCTCAATGAGTTTAATCTCCTCGCTTATTATTGTTCCCGTCGTCAGCTATTTTTTCATGAATCCCAAGGAAAAATCGGAGGACTCTTCTCTTAAAAAACGTTTTCTAGAAGGTCTTAACTTTTTTATCAAAACCAAAAAAAGAGCAAGTTTGACAATAGGTGTGGCCCTTTTAACTTTTTTAAGCTCACTTTTTCTAATACCGAAAATAAAAAAAGAAATCATTGCTCTCCCCTCTACAAAACTCATGGATATCCGCCTTCATTTTGAAGGGAATAGAGATATTCATGTATGTAAAAAAGTCATAGATAAAATTGAAAAATTTGCGAAGACTCGAAGCGAGATTGTTAACGTTGCAACCTATTTATGGGGGCCGGTCTACGGGATTGTCACTTTTGAACTCAAAGACAAAAATAAGTTTAAGGCCTTAAAAGATTTAGTTGAAGAAAACTTTCCCTCCACACCAGAAGTTCAAATAACACCACGAAAGTGGAACCCTGGAAAACTTCCACTTCCACGCAAACAACAGCTTGTGATAAATCTCTCTGGGGCCAAAGAATCAGAAATGACCGTTTTTTCCAATACCATTCAAAACCTCAAGCACAAATTTAACATGGGTGTCTGGAGAAGACCGTGGATTAACCCAGCAGAAGAAGTTTCTCTTCAATTTTTTAATTGGGTCCCCCAAAATGTAAAGAGGTCTGTTATTAAACTTCTAAAGGCCTCTACAGATAATGGTACTTTTATTACAACTCTATTTTTTGAAGGCCTCGAAAAAAACTTGAACCTTATTTTTAATAAAGAGCAAGTGAATAGTTATACAGAGGACATTGAATACTTCCCTTTTCCTTTTAAGGACAAGATCGTCCCCCTAAAAGCACTCGCTGATATAAAGATTCAAGAGAAAAGTTACACTCCTATAAGTATCATTGATGGAAAAAATTCCCAACAACTCTATTTTTGGTTTCGAGGAAAAAATAGAGAGAAAAGAGTAGAAAAATTGAAAAGTGAAATATCTGAACTCAAAACCCCAGAGGGACTAGTTGTAACATACCCTGAGCTTAATAAAGAAATTAAAAAGTCATTTCAAAGTTTTAAAACCTCTCTTTTAATAAGTATCGCTTTGGTTTTTCTTCTTATACTCTTTTTCTTTAACTCTCTTAAATACCCTCTTATTATTTTAAGCACAGTCCTTTTTGGTATTACAGGAGTCATCATTGGACTTTTTACAACCGGTTCAACCCTTTCTCTAAACTCAATGCTCGGAACAATTCTTCTTAGTGGACTTGTCGTGAATAATGCCATCCTTCTTATTGACTTTTACAAAAAGGAAAAAGAACAAGGAAAACCTACAACAGATGCCATTTTCAAGGCCGTCGAGCTTCGAATAAGACCTATTCTTCTAACGACATTAACAACCCTTTTAGGTGTCCTCCCCATAGCTCTCTCTTTGGGTGAAGCAGGTGAGATTTTACAACCTCTAGGTATTGCAGTCTTTTTTGGTCTTTTAGTTTCAACTCTTTTGACTATGGTGGTGATTCCCTCTTTTATTAAGCTTTGCGACTGAGAGACCTTATTTTTTTACCATAAAGATAGCAATCGACAGAATGATCATTCATAAGACCTACCGCCTGCATATAAGCGTAGATAATAGTACTCCCCACAAAGCTAAATCCTCTTTTTTTAAGATCCTTGGAAATTTTTTTGCTCAGGTCTGTATCAGTGGGATAATCTTTCCAAGTTTTGAGGTCCTTAGTAAAAAGGGGTTTTCCATTCATAAAACCCCATAAATAAGAATCAAAAGAATCAAATTCTTTTTGAACCTCTAAAAAACAAGAAGCATTACTGACAGCTGAATTTATTTTAAGACGATTTCTTATAAGGCCAGGATCTTTAAGAAGATTTTCAATTTTTTCAGTTGAAAAGTTTGCCACTTTTTTAGGATCAAAGTTTGCAAAACATTTTTTGTAATGAGCTCTTTTTTTAAGAACCGTTTCCCAGCTAAGCCCTGCTTGTGCCCCTTCAAGAACCATCATTTCAAAAAGGTGGCGATCATCATGGACCGGCCTTCCCCACTCATTATCGTGATATTCAATATAGAGAGGATTTTTTAAATTAACCCAAGGACAGCGCTTTTTCATTCGAGTATTTGAACACCTTTTTTTAAACTTTTGTCAAAGCTTACTCAATTTTTTGAGATCATACAAATTTATTAACAATTTGGAATATTTCTAAACAATACTTAAATAAGAGTAAAAATCTTCTCTTCGAACAAATTTTACGCCTTTTTTATTTTCAAAATAATAAAAATTCCGATAGATCCCGTGCCATAAAAAATAAAACGGCCAAAACGATGTTTGTTTAAAAAAAGGTGAATAAAAATGTCTGATTTAAAAAAACAACAACCTACTCTTCGAATTTTTTTAGTTATGATTTTTCTTTCATTTTGCTCTTTTCCAGTCTTCGGTGATAACTTTTCTGAAAGTGATTCCATCAAACTTAAAAAGGATATGGAAAAAGTTTTTAATGATTCAAAGGCCTTTAGCAGATCCGAAAGGAAGAAATTTAAAAAATTTGGTCTTATGCCAAAATGTCAAAAAGGTTTTAAATTAGGAA
>JAOMEV010000026.1 GCA_028346125.1 Bacteriovoracales bacterium
GGATTAGGAAAAAAAATGTTAAATTTTTTACCTACTTATGAATGAAGGTGGTAGGAAAAAATGGAAACCCATAAGAAAAGCTCCCATATTGTACTCACTTCTCACTACAGGCAAATTTTTAAAAAATCTTTAGAGATTGAATGGGGAGAAGGAGACCCTATGAAAAGAGGGCCTGTTGTTGGAACTATTTCTCATAAAGAAAACAGAAATGCGATAGGTACTCATAGCGGATCCTATACGGTTTATAGGGCTCTTTCGATCGCCTCTGGCCAATATACCAAAGAACATATTCCAGACCTAAAAAATACTGATGTTACTACCAAGATTGGCCCTTTTGATTCTTGGTCAGAATCAGAAAAGATTGTTTCTCTTGATCCTTGGGGAGCCGATATAAGTGATAATTTTGGTCCTTTTATAAAAAAAGGCTATAATATCACTCCAACCATCGCTGTTACTCAAGCGCACCTTAAGATCCCTGAAGTTGGTGAGGCCATTGAAAAGGGAAGGCTTGTACCTGATGGAGATATACTTTTAGAATCAAATGATATCAAAGTTACTAAAGCTGCTATTGAACCTGTCTGGTATTTACCGGGAATTGCCAAGCGTTTCGGAGTTGAAGAAGGTGCACTAAGAAAAGTTTTGTTTGAGGAAACTGGAGGAATGTTTCCCGAGCTTGTGACAAGGCCTGACCTAAAGATACTTCTACCGCCAATAGGAAGTACAACAGCTTATATTTTTGGTGACCCCAAAAAAATGGCGGATGTGAGTTCAGTACTAACCTGTAGAGTTCATGACGAATGTAATGGAAGCGATGTTTTTGGATCTGATATTTGTACATGTCGACCTTATCTTACTCATGGAATAGAAGAAGCCGTTAAAACAGCTCAAAAAGGGGGCGTAGGTCTAATTGTTTATTTTCGAAAAGAGGGAAGAGCATTAGGAGAGGTGACTAAATTCTTAGTTTATAATGCCAGAAAACGTCAGGAAGGTGGGGACTCGGCTTCAACTTACTTTCATCGAACTGAATGTGTTGCGGGAGTTGTAGATGCTCGCTTTCAAGAGTTTATGCCGGATGTCCTTCATTGGTTTGGCATAACAAAAATAGATAATCTCATTTCGATGAGTGATATGAAATATAATGCCATTGTTAATAGTGGCATTACTGTTAAAAAGAGGGTTTCAATTCCAGAAGAGCTCGTACCCGACGATGCGAAAGTTGAAATTGAGGCCAAAAAAGCTGCTGGATACTATGTTCCTGAAAGTTCAAATGAGCCTCTAGATGAAGATAAATTGGAAAAAGTTAAAGGTAGGCGATTAGATGATTAAAGATGAAAATCTTAAATATATTTTTTCAACTGAGGCCATTAGAGATAAAGCTGAAAGTATTCTCCAGCTTACGTTAGAAGGTCAAACCCAATTTCATCTTTTCCCCGAAAAACTAGAAGAGGTAGCAGATTACGTTCTTAAAATAATGAAGGACAAGTATCCTGATAATAAGATTCCATTCCATTCTAGATGGGGTCATTTCAACGTAGGAAATATTAATCGCCTTCAGGAGTTAGAAAAGGCCCTAGAAGGTAAAGATGCAAAAGAAAAGTCCAAAATAAAAATGGATTTGGCGATCATCTCTGTTCTCCTTGATGCTGGAGCAGGAACAAAGTGGTCTTATTCTGAAAAAGAATCGGGTAAAAAATGGAACCGCTCAGAGGGACTGGCCGTAATGAGCTTTCGGGTTTTTATGGAAGGAACTTTTTCAAGTGTTGAAAACGATCCACTTAGAGTTGATTCCGAGGCCCTTAAAAAGATAAATCTCAAGGATATTGAAAGTTTTATGCAGGTTTCCGAAAGCAATCCTTTAGAAGGACTTGAAGGGAGGCTTTCTTTATTAAATAAGCTTGGAGAAGTTTTAGAGAGAAAGTTTGATTTCTTTCCCGATAAAAGGCCTGGTAGTTTAGTCAGCTTTATAGAAAAAAATTATGGTCTGGCCTTCTCCGCCCATAAAATTTTAGAAACAGTATTACTGTCTTTAAACGAAATTTGGCCATCAAGAATTGAAAAAGAAGGAGTTCCTTTAGGAGATGTTTGGGAACATTCACTTTTGGGGCCTAAAGACTCTTGGGAGGCATTGGTTCCCTTTCACAAATTGTCTCAATGGTTAAGCTATTCCCTTATTGAGCCTTTAAGAGAAGGGGGATTTGAGATTAATGAGCTTGATCAATTAACGGGACTTGCAGAGTACCGAAATGGTGGTCTGATGGTTGATATGGGCCTTATAAGACCAAAGAATGTGTTGGTGCTAAAAGACGCATTTAAACCGAGTGATGAGATTATTGTTGAGTGGAGGGCATTGACAGTGGCCCTTTTGGATCGGCTGGCCGATAGGATAAGAGAAAAAAAAGGATGTGATGCTTCAAGCTTACCAATGGTAAAGATACTCGAAGGGGGGACTTGGCATGCGGGGAGGGCCAAGGCCCTTGAATTAAGGAAAGATATGTCTCCTCCCTTAAAATTAGAAAGTGATGGAACAGTTTTTTAATTATTTGATAAGGTGAAAAAATGAGTAAAAACCTACATATTATTTCTCATCCGCTTATTCAGGATAAATTGGGGACTTTGCGAAGCACAAAGACAAGTTCCTCAGAATTTAGATTGATTATGAATCAGATGAGCCCTCTTCTTGCCTATGAGGCAACTAGAGACTGGCTTACTCAGGAAGAAGGCGTTGTTGACACACCAATGAATGAACGAGCAAAGGTCAATTTTGTAAAGGATTGGCCGGTGGTTGTTTGTATTATGAGAGCAGGAAATGGAATGTTGGATCCCATTCTCTCCTTTTTTTCCCATTCTGCTGCGGGGCATATTGGCATCTACAGGGACAAATTTATAAAGAACACTGTAGAATACTATTTTAGATTGCCTGATAAAGTCCAAGATAAAAAGGTTCTCTTGCTGGATCCCCTAGTGGCCACGGCCGATACAGTAATAGCATCGATTGATCGATTGAAGCAATACGATGTGGGTGAAATTAGAATGCTAACTCTTCTTATTTCTCGCCTTGGAGCGGAAAAAATGGAGCAGTTTCATCCTGATGTGAAGATATTTGCTGTAAGTAAGGAAGAGGAACTTGATGAAAATGGGTATCTTGTCCCAGGTCTTGGTGATGCAGGTGATCGTCTTTATCAAATTAACAATTTAGGTTGATTTGGTATTAGGGCCAAGGACATAACCTTATGAGTTCAGTTTTTATTTTAGGTATTGCTGGTGGAAGTTGTTCTGGAAAGACCACTTTAACTCAGTACGTGAAAGAAGCTTTTGGCGAAAAGGCCAATGTTTTGGCCCAAGATAATTTTTATATTGATCAGAGCCATAGATTTGATCGGGATGGGGGAAGTGTTAACTTTGACCATCCCAGTAGTATTGATTTTTCTCTCATGGGTGAATGTATAAAGGGGCTCAAGGCCGGAAAAGATGTTGCTATACCTATTTATGACTTCGCGACACATACAAGGGAAAAAGATACCCACAACGTAGAATCTCGGAGTCTTATCATAATAGATGGAACCCTAATTCTTTCTCAGGACGTGGTGAGCAATTTACTAGATGCGTCCTTTTTTATGGATACGCCTGAAGGTATAAGATTTCAGAGACGTCTTGATAGAGACACGCGTGAAAGGGGAAGAACGGAACAAGGTGTGAAAGATCAGTTCTATAAACAGGTCAAACCGATGCACGATGAGTGGGTAGGGCCTTCAAAAAGTCTGGCCACCCACGTCTTCTCTGGTGATATGAAATTTCCAACAGATTCTGCACTGAATACAATCCTAGAAAATATAAAAAAACGCTTGCTTCTTTAGTCTGAAGCTCTTATCTGAAATATTAAGTAAGTTATTAAGGGGAGACCCTTCTTTGGAGGCATTATGATTTTGAAGGAAATAGAAGAGGTTTCCCTGAAATTAGGTGAAGAGTTGTGGAAAATATGTTTCTACAAAGATGATTTACCCCTTTTTTTAACAGATCATAAAAATGTTGATGAAGACTTAGTAGATATTATTTCTCCTTTTTTAAAGTCTCCACTGCAAGATTTTAGAAAACAGGTCCATATTAAATCAAGGCCATTTCTCCTTGGTATTTTTTTTAAAGAAAAAAAAGTTAGGATAGCGAGCCCTCGTTTGGGCCGGGAGCTTTTTTTAATTACGGAGCTTGAAGGTTTCCCATGGCAAGAAGACGAAAAAAAGTCATTTTCTTCTTTTAAAGAGCATGCTGATAAATTGGCGTCTTTGGCACCTCGGGAGTTTCCTTCTGAAATTGAGCTTTTAACCTCCAAAGGTGATTTGCCAGATCTATTGAATAATAAGAGCTATGGAAGTGACATTTATGGGGAAACTGATGACTTAGTGAAGAAACTTCTCGTCCACCTTAATAGTTACAGTCCTAGTTTATTTGAAAGGGTTTCCGACTTTGGACTTTCTTTAACAGCTGAATACGCTCTCATAAGAATTCACCTTTTGAAGTTTTTGGCGATTCTTCCCTCGTTAGATCATGACATTAAGGGGACGGAGGTGAAAAGGATTCTTATGGAGTCTGTGAGAAGGCTTTTGGATGACTCAAAAGAGTCCAAAATAAAGCAGAGAAAGGGGCAGGCCAAGGCAGTTCCTCTAATAATGGTAGCGGGACTTTCTGTATTCTATGTTTTTGCGTATCTGACCCCTTCCGCTTGGTTGGCCTATTTCATCAGGACATCTGTTCGCTTTTTGGCAAAGCGTTTTATTGCAGGGGAAAGTATTGAGTTGGCCAGCGAGTCTTTGAAGTCTCTTTATGATGGCCGGAGGAATGCTACCTTAGACCAGTTAGGAGAGCTTGTTGTTTCTGAGAAGGAAGCAGATCATTATTGTGATGAAGTCCTCAAGCTTATCCGTGGATTTTCGGAACATGTACCTAGAGGATCAAAAAATAGGGCCGGAGTTAACAGGGCCCATGTCTCGATTAAGGTGTCTGCACTATGTTCAGACTTTAAACCTTATGCTTTTGATTATACCTATAAAAGCGTTGCACCACGTTTGAGCAAGATTCTCATTGAGGCGAAAAGGGAAGACGTTTTTATTAATGTGGATGCAGAGCATTATCATTATCGTGATATTGTTTTTCAAATTTATAGAAAAGTTCTTCTTGAAACTGAAGACCTCCAGGATTTTCAAGGGACAGGTATTGTCATTCAGGCCTATCTTAAAGATGCTTTTTCTCATTTAAAAGAGGTCCTTTCTTTGGCAAAAGAGCGAGAGCTTACGATGCCTATTCGTCTGGTTAAAGGAGCCTACTGGGATGCTGAAACGTTTGAAAGTGATGCCCATAGTGTAGAGGCCCCTCAATTTTTAAATAAAGAGGAAACGGACCTTCATTTCAGACAACTCATTATCAAGGTTTTTGAGTTTTCTCCTCACCTTCTTCTTTGTTTGGCCTCTCACAATTTTTCGGATCATTGCTTTGCCAAAGTTGTTCAGAAAAAATATTTTCCAGAAACTCCTGAATTTGAGCACCAATGCCTACATATGACTTATGAGGCACTCTCGACTTCCATGGAAAAAATGGGCTGGGAGGTAAGGAATTATGTTCCTGTAGGGAGTCTCATTGTAGGGATGGCCTATCTTGTAAGAAGAATTATGGAAAACTCCTCTCAGGTGGGCGTTCTTACGATTATGAGATCTCACAGAGCGGGTAAGGCCTTGTCCTCTCCAAGCGAGGTCCATTTAGAAAAAAAGAAATCTGGAACTCTCGTCAGAGAGATGACTTCAAGTCACCTCTCCAAAGACTTTTTTAATTCGGCTCCTGTTCGGATGTATCTTGAAAATGAAAGGAAATGGGTTAAGGAAGAATTAGATGCTTTTGAAAAAGATGAACTTGGAAAGTTTTACGAAAATAACTTTCCAGTAACCGGCGATAAAGTAGAGGTAACTTCATCTTCGAAAACAGATCTCGTTGTAGGTTCCCTTATTTTTGGGACAAAGGCCGACGCTGATAAAGCTGTGGAAGTATCAAAAGCTATTTATGATTTAGGATCATGGGCGAAGTCCTCATGGCAAAAAAGATCTTCACTCCTTCTAAGGGTTTCTTCATTGATGATGGCAAGAAGAAACGAATTTGCCTCTTTGATAATGTATGAAGCTGGAAAATCAGTTATAGAGGCCCTTGGTGATGTAGATGAGGCACTCGACTTTTTAGATTTCTATGCCCGAGAAGAAGGACGTTTACAAAATAATGAGGAAAACTTAATGAATCGGGGGGTTGTTGCTGTCATTTCTCCCTGGAATTTCCCTTTGGCCATTCCTTGTGGAATGGTTTCAGCACCTCTTGTGGCCGGGAACACTGTCATTTTAAAATCTGCAGAGCAGACTCCCTTAGTGGCGCAAAAAATGGTGGATCTTTTTCATGAAGCTGGAGTTCCTAAAGATGCGTTGATACATCTTCCAGGTATGGGTGAAGTTGTGGGAGAGGCCTTAGTTACGAACCCTCAGACAGCAGGTATTGTTTTTACAGGCTCTAGGGCCGTAGGAACCAGAATTTACCAAAATGCAGGCCAAAGGATGGTAAAAAATAACCTGTTTAATAAAACCTTTCCCGTTAAAGTTATTACTGAGATGGGTGGAAAGAATGCGATAATTGTAACAGCGAATGCTGAACTTGATGAGACTGTTTCTGGTATACTCTACTCATCTTTTGCCCACGCTGGTCAAAAATGTTCAGCAGCTTCTCGAATTTTGGTTGATGAACGAGTCATAGGGAGATTGAAGGAAAGACTTGGAGAGGCCTGTAGAGATATGGAGGTTGGTGAAGCCTATAATTTTTCTACAACTTTAAACCCTGTGATCTCTCTTGAAGATAAGGAAAGACTAAGAAGGCAGTCTAAGGAAATTTCTCAAGAAGTGGAAAAAGTAGGTGGTGAAATTGTCATAGACAGAACTCACGAAGAGTTACCAGGCAACTCTGTCGGTCCGATGGTGGTTGAACTTCCTCGGAAAAGGGCCCTTAACCCAGATAGTTTTGCAATGAGAGAACTTTTTGGTCCTATTATCCACCTGATCCCTTTTACAGACCTTAAAGAGGCCTTAAAAATATTTAATGGGACTGAGTATGCTTTAACAGGTGGCGTATTTTCTCAATCTCAAGATGATATCGATGTTGTTGTTCAAAAAATGAAATCGGGAAATGTTTACGTTAATAGAACCATAACAGGTGCGAGAGTGGCTATTGAGCCTTTTGGTGGATTTAAATTTTCAGGAACAGGGCCAAAGGCCGGAGGAACCTCTTATTTGGGATCTTTTCATATTTCTAATGAGGAGCTCGTTGAGGAAAGCCACAACCTGGATAAAGAGGAGGAAGGTTCTTCTTATAAATTCGATCTTAGTTTTTCCTCAAAATCGTCAATGATTCCATACAATAGAAGAAAAGAAATTTTTATAAATGGACTTGGTGATTTAGAAAAAGGGATTGAAACTCTTTTTGGAGGGATTTTTTCCAAACCAAGAGAAGTATTAAAGGGGCTGGCGGCCTGGGTTAAAAATGATGTTGAGAACAGGACATATCAAAATAGGAAAATCCCAGGACAACTCAATTATAACGACCTTTCTTTGAAAGAGTCATCTGTTGTTGTTCTAGGACTTTCTGAGAGACCAGCAATTTCAACATTGGTTTTTACCTTAATGGCGATTTATAAAGGTATTGGTGTAACGGTTCTGACAAGAGGAAAGAAAAGTTTTTCTTTTTGGGAAATTGTCTGTTCTCTTTTTAGGCAATCTGGGCTGCCTAAAGATATTTTTGATGTCTATCTCACTACAGAAGATTTAATGTTGGAGAGTTTTCAGAATAAAAACTGCAGAAGCTTTTTTATTGATGCCACTCTAGAAAAAACTGGTGAAATTCTGTCCTATGTTCATAAAGAGGATTCTGTTAGTGGAAAATTTATGAAAAACTTTTTTACACCTTTTGATGCACCTCCTGCTGATAGTTTTGACCGCTATTTTGAACAACTGTCTTTTGTTAGGGCCTTTGCTATTAATATTATGAGGCATGGAGCGCCTATGGAAATTGAGGGAGAGAATGACATATGAAAAAAGTAAAAATGGCCATTTTAGGTTGTGGAAATATGGCCACTCCCCTTGTGGAAAACTTTTGTACTCAATTTGAAAATATAGATATTTTTACTTATACCCCCTCCCAAAAAAGGGCACAAGATTTGGCAGAAAGGGTAGGTGGACAATCTTGTGCGACTTTAAGAGAGATTCCTTCTTGTAATTTTTATCTTATTGGTTGTAAGCCCCAGCAATTTGGAGACTTGTCAAAAGAACTAAAGTCTCTTCTAAAGGGGGATGAAACTATTATTTCATTAATGGCCGGAAAAAATACCGGGGTGATAAAAAATGAACTAAATGTTCAAAAAGTTGTGCGTCTTATGCCGAATACTCCAGTCAAAGTGTGCCAGGGAGTTCACCTTATTTACTTTTCTCCGGAAGTCGAAGAAAATGAAAAAACTTTGTTAGAAGAGCTATTTAGTTCTTGTGGAGAGGTTTTTGTTTTTGGGCAAGAAGAGCAAATTGATGTCGTTACCCCCTATTGTGGCTCAGGCCCGGCCTATATTTTTGAAATGGCCAGAATTCTTATTTCAGATCTTCAGACCAAGGGTATTAGCCAAATGGGTGCTGAAAAAATGATTAAGCAAATGATTTACGGTGCTTCTTTGTTAATGTTAAAAAGTGAGGAATCTCCCGGTGTTCTAAGAGAACAAGTGACTTCAAAGGGCGGGGTGACGGCCGAGGCCCTTAATGTTTTTAGAGATTATGATTGGGAAGGTTCTTTTAAAGAGGCCATGAAAAAGGCCTATGATAAAACGGTTGAGCTCTCGAAATAGGAATACAGTAATGTTAATTGATAAAATTAATTTAAACCTTTTACGAATTTTTGAAAAAGTCTATGAAACAAAAAGTATGACCAGATCTGCTCAAGAGCTTTTCATGACTCAATCAGGTATAAGTCAAAATATAAAGCACCTTGAAGAGATTCTTAATCTTAAACTTTTTGATCGAATTAAGCAGAGGCTTATACCGACGGAGAAGGCAACAGTTCTTTATAAAAACTGTAAAAGAAGTCTCCATGAGATAGAGAAAACTCTTCTGGATGTTACGGGGAAAGATGAAGAGCTGATGGGGAATGTTTCGATAGGTTTGCCCATCGAGTTTGGGAATAACCTTGTTCTACCTCTCCTTGCAGATTTGGGAAAAAAGTATTCAAAAATAACCTACAAGATTAAATATGGACTCGGTCTTTCCATCAATAATGAACTACTAAATGGTTCTCTTGATTTTGCTTTTGTGGATAACTTTAATTTTGATAAAAGAATTAAATTAAAAAAAATTACGGATGAAACACTTGTGATGTGTGCATCCGAATCCTATATCAAAAAAATTGGACCAGTTAAAAATACAAAAGACTTTTTTCAAGAACTAGATTTTGTGGACTACTTGCCTGATGCCTTTGTCGTTAGGTCCTGGTTTCGGCACCATTTTAAAATGACGCAGATGCAACTTAATTTGAGGGCCTCTCTATTCGATGTGAGTGGATTGTCTAAAATGATTAATTTGGGGATGGGTGTTGGAGTTCTCCCCCTCTATATTGTAGAAACTCTCAAAAAAAGGGGACACAAGCTCTACCTTTTCAAAGGAAGTGGAAAACCTTTAAAAAATGCAATAAGTGTGGCCTGGTTGGATGGAAAAACACGAAGTGCTGCTTCAGATTTTCTTTTTAATCATCTCACAACTTCCTTCTAACCTTTTTTGTAGTCCTCTCTCAAGAAGTGGCAATTGTAGCCAAGAGGGTTTTTATTTAGATAATCTTGGTGATAGTTTTCAGCTTCAAAAAATGTTGGTGCTTTGGTGATTTCTGTAACTGCTTGATGTTCGAAGCCTCCTTTTTGGTCAAACTCTTCTTTTTCTTGGTAAGCGGCTTTTTTTTGATCTTCTGAGAAATAAAAAATAGCGCTTCTATATTGGGTTCCAACGTCATTTTTTTGTTTGTTAAGAGTAGTGGGGTCATGAAGCCGGAAAAAAATATTGAGCAAGAAGCTATAGCTTACAATTTTAGGGTCAAAAGTAATTTTAATGGCCTCCGCATGTTCAGTGTCTCCTCGACATATAGACTCATATGTTGGTGACGGGGTTTGTCCTCCTATATAGCCAACTTTAGTTGAATGGACCCCTTTTAGCTTTTTGAAGGTGTACTCCATTCCCCAGAAACAACCACCAGCAAAGATGGCCTCTTCAAATTTTTCACTCATAAGACTTTCTCCAATTTTTAAATTCTCTTTATTATCTTAAAGATTCACTATTCTTTGTAAAAAAATTATGTCACGATATTAATAATGCTTTGGCCTATTTTAGGCTTCCTGGAAAGTTCGCAAAAAAAGGGTCCAATTAAGGCCCTTTTTTTGCGTACTAAATTTGTGATAAATTTTTTAGCTTCATTCTTAGGGTCACTTGATCATTTTTTAGGTGAAAGGAGTAGATTCTTGAGGAGTTGGAGTCAAACACAATCTCACTCTCTTTAATGTTCTTTGCTTCCTTTTTAATGATGGAAAAGAGTCCCATTTTTAATTTTTCAATTTTGAGTCCACCTATTTCTTTTTTGGCCAGGAAAGGTGAGGTGAAGCTTCTAAGTTTCCAGGATTCCCCCTTCTTCTTAGGAGTCTTTGGAAAAATAAGGCCTGAAACTTGGAGAAACCTTTTGACCCAGGGTCTGTTTTTTTCTGAAAGGTTCTGCATAGAAACCTGTAAGATGTCACCTTTTGGGGTGTTAACTGTTTTAAAGTCAAAAGTTTTAGTAAAGGGGTCTTTTGGAGATGAGTTGGCCGCTTTTAATTGAATCTTATGGGAAATAAAGTGGCCTTTTGGGCTTTTTTCCAGAACTTCTTGAGACCAGTGTCCTACATAGTGGAAAAAGCCTTTCTCTTCCCATTCAAGGTTGTAGGTGGTTTTTTGTCCTGTGTTGTACTTGAAAGAATATAGCTTTGCGTTACTTTCGACACTATTTTTCCAGAAGAAAAACCCATTTTCAGGCAATAGAAGAGAAAGGTTCAAAAAGCCCAGAGGTATTAAAAAAATAAGAAGAAAACCAGTTTTCCAGTTGAGGCGTTTCATGCAATTCCCTTGTAAAAAATAGAGTCATACCAATGAAGAAGGGGGGTTGCAAGAAAGAAGCTTTTTTGCGGTGTTCTGACTTTGTTGATTCGCAGTTAGGCAGCAATAGACTTTTCTATGTCCAGAAAATGTAGCTCTTCTTCTTTCATTTTAAAGAAGGTGTAATTTTTTTCGTTGTCACGGGAGAGAGTTTCTAATTCTAAGATTTCTGCATTTTCTAGTTCAATAACTTCTTCTGTTGCATCGGCGATAAGGCCGACCATATTCTCTTCTATATTCATGATAATAATGGATGTTTGGTCATTTTTTTCATTATTTACATTATAGTCATCGTAAGGAGAATTTATAATTGGAATAATTTCTCCTCTTAAACTTATAAGGCCTGCAAACTTTTTCTGTTCTATGGGAAGGGCAATAACTTTTTTGGAATTAACAACCTCAACGAGTTGATCAAGTGCAATAGCAAACTTTCTGGTTTTCCTAACGAAAGTAAAGTAGAGGCTTTTTCTTTTTCCTTTTGGAGCTGCAGCGGGTTCTTCATTTTCACTGGGGTCTCTATTCTTTTCTTTAATCCAGTTTTCTAGAAACTTGAGAGGTTCATTTTTATTTGAAATGAGTTGATCCCTATCTTCAAACCCTTTTTTTAGTTCTTCACAGTATCTTTCTAGAACTCTTAATGAGTCGGCCATAAAAAACTTAAGTATTGTCAGGTCGTCTTCTGAGAGGTTCTTATTTGTTTCGACGATAGGTTTTATATTTTTGAGTATATCGAAAAAATTTTCCGAGAACTTTTCGAGGTAAGGGTAGTTCTCTTTTTTTGCACTTTCTACAAATTTTGGGAAAAAATCATGGGTTTGCTTAAAAAAACTTTCTGTTTTCTTATGAACATCATCTATGTCTCGTCCCATTTCATGAAACATTTTCACACTTTCATCAAACAATTTTTTTTGTACATTTCTCATAAAGTCTTTTTATACTCATCAAAGGTTAATTTTATTTAAGCTGCTTTTTCCTTGTCAGTTGTTAACGAATTAAAAAGTTCTGATGAAGAGATAACAAATGCAAACGTTTCATCAGAAAGATAGCATGTTCCCCTAAAACCTGGAATTTTAGGGAGAATTTTATTAAACGGTCGAACAACTGTTTCTATTTGTCGTGTTACCTTTTCTAGAAGAACAGCAATTTTATTTTCTTCTTCTCCTAAAATTATAACTGTTTCTGAATTCAAGGTTTTATCTTTTTTATCATTCTCAAGTCCAAGAAAACTTGAATAAGTTGAGAGGGGAATTTTCTCACCTTTAAAATCGTAAGTTTCTTGGGAATTTATTTGGGACCTTTCTTTGTCGTCAAGGTTTTCAACTGCCACTACTGACTTGAGAGGAAATGCTATGAAATCACCTTGGCATGAGCCTATCATGAACCTTTCTACAAGAAGAGTTTTTTGGGCAGGAATAGTAATTGTAATTTCAGTTCCTGTGCCAATTTGAGACTTTATGTGGATGTTTCCATTTAATTTATCAATATGGTTTTTAACAACATCCATTCCAACACCTCGGCCAGATACAGACGTTATTTCCTCTGCAGTAGAAAATCCAGGGTGAAAAATGAAGTCGAAAATTTCTTCATCAGTCAGGTGATTAATTTTATTGGTAGGAACAAGCTCATTTTTTATGGCCTTGGCCAAAATAAGATCTTTGTCCATTCCTTTTCCATCATCACTAATTTTAACAATAATGTTTTCTTTGTGTTCTTTTACTTCGAGGACAATCGTTCCGGAAGAGTCTTTACCCATTCTTTTACGATCATCAGGGTTTTCAATACCATGATCACAAGAATTTCTAAGAATATGTGTGAGTGAAAGATTGAGTGCTTTAGCAACATTCCTGTCGACAAGGACTTCTGCTCCCTTTATTTCGTACTTTATAAGTTTACCTAAATCATGGGCCACAGTTCTAATGAGTCTTGGAATTCGATTAAGGAATTTTGCCAAACTAAATTGTCTTATTTCCATTATCTTAGTTTGAAAACGATCTGTAAGCTTATTCATATTGTCGTAAATACTTTCTATTTCTTCTAAATCTTCTTTTTTACTATCCTTGGCCTGCTTTTGAATGTGTCCTTTAAGGTTATTCTTCAAATTAACCAAATCTCCGGTTAAATTGAGGAGAGAATCGAGCTTTGGGTTTGAAACAAAAAGGCCATCTTCAATATCAACACCGAGAGTTAAATCTGCGGCTTTTATCCTTTTTCTTGGGTGTTCTTTGGGATAGTCAATATAGGTTACTTTTCTCAGTTTATTTTCAAGATCATCAAGCTTTTTGATATAGTCAGATTTAATTTTTTCGTTACTATCAAAAAGTCCAAGAAGTTTGAGACTATGATCTTTAGCATCTAGAAAAAGACTAATCCCATCAGCATTAGGTCTTTTCTTATCTTTTTTAATTTTTTGAAGACATGACTCCCAGACATGAACTAATTTAGCAAGAATCTCACAACCTTCAACGGCCAGTGCACCACCTTTTATAGTATGGAGTCTACGAAATAGGTTATTTACAACTTCATCTTCGTAATAATCTTCTTCCAGTCTCAAAATATAATTATCTGTATTATCAAAAAGATCTAATGATTCTTCTATGAAGCTCTTTTTGATGAGAAGAAGTTCTCTCATTTCTTCTTCTTTTTTAGCAATAAAGTCATTTACGTGACCAGTGATAATTTTTTTGAAAAGGTTGGGATCTAAAGGCTTTTCAATAAAGTCATTAAGACCCTTTCTCATACCATCAATAACGAGCTGCTTGTCGGCTCGTCCGGTGATCATAATTATATTGGTGTCAGGTAAGATTTTTTTAAGTCTTTTACTGAGCTCAATCCCATTCCCTCCAGGCATGGAATAGTCTACGAGAATTAAAGCGACTTCATCGTCTTTTGTTTTCTTGATGGCCTCTTCAATATTGGAGGCAACAATGGTTTGTACCCCTAAACCAATATCATCAATATAGTCACAGATGACTTCTCTAACGTCCTCTTCATCATCCACGACTAGTATTTTTGGTTTAAGTTCAACTTTATCCATTGTACCTTTTCCTTATCTCTTAAAACTTTAAGAGACACACTCTTTCAAGAGTCTTCGATTTCATTATCGACGTCGGGTAAAAAAACTTTAGGAGTGAGATATGAGACTAAAAAAATTTATAAACTTATTTGGTTGGTTAAATAGTAAAGTAAAAAGGTTTTATCAGGAGTTTTATGAAAATTAATGGTGAAAAGCGTCTTCGCCTTCCTTAACAACGTCAGCATCAAAAACCATATTGGCAATGATAACGGAAATTGGCATTGTTGCCCAAGCAGCAACTAACATTAAAGCAATCCAAACTTTTTGATCCATACTTTATCTCCTAGGCAGACTTTTCTTGGGCCAAGGGCCATACTACGTTTTATTCATCGTCTTATCCATAAAAAAGTATAACATGATTAGTAAATTATAGGCAGAAAGTGATCTTCTAACGCTGTTCTAAAAAGAAGAATCTACCTAGATTTAGGTCAATTAAAAGGAATTACTGTAAAAATAAAATCCATTGTTAAGGTGATGAAAAATTAATTCAAAACTTATTTGTTTTGATGAAACCGACTTAGATTAAGTCGCTAGAAGTTAAGCCCGTTATTTTTACGCGGGGTTATCTGAATCGATAAAAAAACAGTCTACTTCAGGGAAAGACTTTTGAACTTTTTGCTGCAAGGCCTGAATTCCGAACTTTTCTGTGGCGTGATGACCACCTGCGAACATATGAACACCTGCTTCCTTGCTTTCATGCCAATCGTATTCACTCATTTCACCAGTTATATAAGCATCCAGGCCTTCATCAGCGGACCTTTTCCAATCAGAGTTGGCCCCACCAGTGATAATTCCTATCGTTTTTATCGTCATTTCTGGCCCGGGGGACGACAAGAGTACGTCGTGATCTATGGCACTTTCTAAGGATTTTTGGAGGTCTTTTGCTTTCATAGGTTTAATAAGGTGGCCTTTAATTCCTGTAGGACAACCTTTATAGTCTCCAAAAGGTGAAGTGTCTTTTAGCCCTATTTGATCCCCTAGAGATTTCGCATTCCCTATTTCAGGATGAGCATCGAGAGGGAGATGATAGCCAAAGAGGTTGATTTGGTGTCTCACGAGATTAAATATTCTTCGGCCAAAAGGTCCTGTAAGTGTCCGAACGCCATGGAAATTCCAAAAAAGTCCATGATGGACAATAAGTGCATGGGCCCTTTTTTCAATGGCCTGTTCAATTGAATCGAGAGTGGCCGAGACTGCGAAGGCGATATTTTGAATTGCCTTTTTCCCTTCAATTTGGAGCCCGTTGGGTCCGTAATCTTTGAAATCTTGGGGTTTTAGAACATGGTTACAAAAACTAATTAACTCTTCTCTCTCTATAGACATGAATTTATCCCCCTAGGAAAAAAGCCTTTTCAAACAAGATATCATAGGCCAATTTAAAATGCGAGAAGGGTGAAAATTGATGAGTGTTTTTTTATATAAGACAAGTATCCTAGAACATCACTTGGATACTTTTGGACATGTGAACAATTCGGCGTATCTCCAGCTTTTTGAGGAGGCCAGATGGGACTTTTCTCAAAAGGGTGGCTTTGGCCTGGATTGGGTCATGGCCAACAAAATGGGACCCGTTGTTTTAAAAGTTGAACTGTCTTTTCGTCGAGAATTGGTGAATAGAGAAAAAATTCTCATTGAAAGCCAATGTCTGGGCTTAAAAAATCGTCTGGTTAGCATTTTTGAACAAAAAATGGTTAAGGAAAGTGGAAAAATTGCTTCTTCGCTTAAACTTGAAATAGGCTTTATGGACTTGGACAAAAGAAAACTCATTCCTTTTCCAGAAGAGTGGCTTCAGTCTGTTAAGGTTTCTTTAAAGGAAGAGTTAGGCCTTCTTTGAAAAAAAGAAGAGGCAATAAACCTTTCAAAAATTTCTTCGGACTTTTGTAAGATAATACTTTTAAGGGGAATATCATTTTCCTCTATAAACCTTTTAAAAAATGAGTGGCTTAATGCCTTTTCAAATTGTGGTACAAGAGGTGAAAAACTAATATGCCAAGGCTCTCTGGCCACTCCACCTAAATCTTCCTCATAAGGAAAGAAAAGGCTTGGATTAAGAGAAGACCTTGAAAGTTCTTGTAACCACTCACTCAATTTTGTGAAGGGTCCATCATTTTCATATTCATCAGGAGTAAGCTTTATAGCGTAATTTTTGGGGATGGTGTTTTTGTCATAAATATCGAAATCAGTTCCCCAATGATGTCTGCTAAGACCAGGAAGCGCCGACCATCTAAGGATTGAAAAGAGAAGTTCACTTTGGGAAAGCTCTTCGACTTTTTTTATTCGTCCTGAATCGTCAAGTATGGGGCGTTCTCCCGAGACTTTTTTTTCGATTATTCTTTTTTGAAGGTCAAAACTTCTAAACCCACTCACAACTCCAAGAGTAAAACCTTCCTTTGATGCAAGTTTTTTTAATGTTTGAAATTTTGCAGAGACGTCTTTATGGATATAAGTTTGATCAAGTTCATCCCAGATAAGATGACCCGTCGTTTGTCCCGTAAGTTCTTTTTCATGGAGGAAATCTCTTTCCATTTTAACCTTTTTTAATCATCACCAAAAAGGCGTGGGAGGGCCGAGACATTGTAGCGATTAGTAATGACTTTCCAAATGGAAACGTCCTCTCGTTTGACAATCTGCTCTTGGTCAATTTTATACTTTTTATCTAAAAAGTCTTCTACAATTTTGGGTTTTATGGAAGTCTTGGTATCCAAATCAAAGTTTAGTTCTTCGACAGGAGTTCCTGTTTGAGTAGCTGTAGGTTTTAAAGGTCCAGCGCTTGCTACCTTAATACCAGCTTTTTTTGCCATTTTCTTTATAATGTTCCCAGCAGGTCCTTTGACACTCTTAGCAGGTGTTGTCGACATTGCTTTTGCCATTGATATAACTTTAGGAGAAACATTGGCCTTCAGAAACTTTTTTGTATAGGCATCACTGACGGGAATAGGGGATTGACCTTTTTTAAGAAGGTTCTTATTAACTGACTTCAAAAGCTTTCCAGCTCCCTTTTTGAAGCGTGCAGCGGCCCTTACAAAGTCTGTACTATTGAGTTTACCGGTTGATAAGTTTCCTTGATTCATTGAATTTGCTGATTGAATAATTTGAGACGTAGTAGCGCTTTGTCCTAAAGGTCCATAGCCTTTGATGTAAGGATTAACTTTATAACAAGCATTATTTCCAGTTTTTTGGTCTTTATATTTTTTGCAACGACAATTAGGATCAAACCTTTGATTAATTGTTACGCAGGCCTGTTGGAGCTCAGTTCTTGATAAGGTGCCGTAAACCTTGGCATCCTTGAAAGGGTTTCGCCTATCCCTTTTCCACATAGAAATACAGGTTTCACTTTTGTTTCTGTTTTGGTTTTTCTGTCCTTGAGAAGTATAGCAATAGCAGCGAGCATCTCCCATATTGTCTCTTCCTTCGGGACAGTGACCTTGCATACTTTCTTTAAATTTAACTATAACAGTTTCTGTATGATCAACGTTTTTCGTGGCCTGTTTTTCTTGCATAGAAGTATGAATGGCCAAATAAGAAGAAATACTTCCCGCTATTCCTGCAAAAACAGCTATAACTCTCGAATCTGCTATGAACTTTATTTTGCTTTTTACCGATTTAATTGCGTTTTGAATCTTTCCAGGAAGGGCCTTAGCACTGGCCTTTACAGAGGTCGCAGCACTTTTCGCTGCACTGGAAGTCGCCTGAGCGCCCGATTTAAGTGCAGGGCCGATAGCTTTGGCCCCTTTTACGATGGTCTGTCCTGCAGATTGAGCCGCTCCGGCAACTTGGGCGCCTCCAATTTCAACGGCCATACCTATGGGGGAGGAAGCTCCTAAAGCATGGGCATTGGGGATTAATTGATTTTCCATCCATTGCCCTGCCTTTAGGGCGTAGACCAAGCTTTGTTTAAAAAAGTCTTTTTCAGAAGGTTCCAGGGATTTAAAGAAGTTATCTTCTTTTGCCTGATTATAGGATTGGAGAGTCGGAGATGAGAATTTCCCATCAGAAAAACCTTGGGCCTCTTTATAGATAAAAAAAGAATTGAGCATGTCTTCTTCTTCTTGAAGAAGGGTAAATGTATTTTTTGGTAGAGGTTCCTGAAAATGTTCTCCTGTTGGGATTGCGTCTGTTCCTCCAGTCGGAGGGGCTCCTCCAATACATGCACCTGCAGTTCCCCAGGGGGTCAGTTCCCAAACCGCAGCTAAAAGGGCAGCTCCGTAGAGACCCGCTACAAGACTGTAAGCAATTTTTTTCTTTCCTGCGACAGAAGCAATAGTTTGTTGCTCTTCTTTCAAAAACTCGAGTGCTTTCAATTGAGCATCGTAGGCCTTTTGTTCATCATTAACAGTTTCAGAGTAGGCCTCTCTCAATTCTCGAAGTTCTTTTTCTGCATAAAAATAGTTGTAGGCCTCACTTACTAAATGGGCCAAGGCCGCGGCAGTGAGGATCTTTTTTGAAAGGCAAACTCCACCAGTTTCTTTCGCTGCCAGGTTAATTGCAATTAAAGTTAATGTTGAAACAACTGCTCCAGATGTTCCTAGCCATGCCACTGGGTTTTCTTCTTTCATATCTCCTATTTGCTTTTTTCTTAATTCTTCGAGGCAAGTATTTCTTTCTGTAAGGTCAGTTATCGCCTCACATTCTTTAAACTTCTCTCTTTCATCGACACTTCCTTGCTTGTTTATACAGCGATTGAGAGATTCATCCCAAATTTTAGAAGAGATTTCAAGGCACTCGGACTTTTGCTCTTCAAGAGTTTTCGACGTTGACTGAGTCGATAGGTAGGGGTTGTCTATTGTTTCCCCTGCGTAATCTTGAGAACCTGTTGCAGAGGACTCTTGAGAGTAAACATTAAGAGGAGACCAGCATAATTGAAAACTTAAGATAAAAGTAAATAAAACTCTGAGGTGACTTTTCATGTCGTATGGCCTTTATATGCTCAATTATCGTTTTCATCTCTATTATACCTTTAGAGTAGAACTAGAGGGTAGATTTTGCCTAAATGAGTAAAATTTGGATTTAGAGAAAATCATCGAGATAACAATAAAACGAGTCACTTTTGAGCGAGGAGTGCCTGTGTCTCAAGAACTTTTTGATCAGGTTTATAAAAAAGACAAAACTGTATTTATTCCCTCAGAATCACTTTGTGATTTTTATAAGACAAAGGCCAAAACTTGGGTAGATAGAATCGAGGAAAGAGTTCCTCTTTCAATTCTTGAACTTGGCTGTGGACGGGGGACTCTTTTCGAAAATACGGACCTTTCAGAGATGGAAGAGAGACTTTTGCTTATTACTGGTATTGATTATTCTTTTTGGGCCATTGAAAAGGCCAAATCTAGATGGAGAACAATGAGGTCAGATTTCCCTAATTTGAACGTTCAGTTTTTTATGAAGAATGTTCTAGATGGGCCACAATTAGAAAAAAATTACCACGTGGTTTTAGATTCCCATCTCTATCATTGTCTTCTCGACAAAAATGACCAGCTAAAGGCCCTAAAAAATGTGAGAGCAAGTCTGAAAAAAGGCGGAATTTTCGTTTTGGAGACAATGGTTTCTCACGAGGGAATGAGATTTCAAGATCCCTTTTTTTACGAAGAGAAAAACTCACTTCTTTTAAAAGAGGATAGATGGGGAACTTTGATAGCTTTTCGATCAATTCCTTCTCCTTTGGAAATTGAGAGGTCTATTTTAGAAACAGGGTTTTCAATTGAATATTTCACCATTCCCACTCTCTTGAGAATTATACCCGATGAAAAAAGGAGGGAACCCTTAGATACTGACCCTCAATGCCTCCGTATTATTTGTCGGAAAACTTGACCTTAGTAAGAAAAATAAAGCTCTCATGATAAAATGATTCAGAATATAAGAGTATTTTTTTATTTCAAGGGTGGAAAAAAATGATGTCCAAAGGAGATATAAGTCATCTCTCATCATCTGATAATGGTTTTGTTGATGAACTTTATGAAAAATTTAAAAATGACCCAAGTTCATTGGATGATTCTTGGAAACAGTTTTTTGATGGATTTGAGTTTGGGCTTAAATCTTTAGGGAGTTCAAAAGGAAAAAATGGAAAAGCAATTGTCGCCTCCAAAGGAGATGTAGACTTTACTGAGGATGAACTAAGGAAGGAGTTCAATGTATTTAGGATTATCCAGTCCTATAGAATGCGAGGGCATCTTCTAAGTGATACAAACCCTGTTAGAAAAAGGGTAGATAGGCATGCTCATATCTCCCTTCCTGAATATAATCTTGAAGAGGATGACTTAGAAAGAGAGTTCCTATGTGGAGACTTCGTAGGAATGGGTGGTCCAGCACCTCTTAAAGATATACTTCAGTTTATGCAGGATTCTTATTGTCGAAAAATAGGCATTGAGTTTTGGCACATAAATGATACTGAAATAAGACGGTGGATGAGAAAGAAGTTTGAGGCAGGTTCTACAACATTTGACCACACAACTGAAAAAAGAAAGAGAATTCTCCAGAAGCTTAATGAAGCAGTTGTTTTTGAAAATTTTCTCCAAACTAAATATGTTGGACAAAAGAGATTTTCTCTAGAAGGTGGGGAAAATACGATACCTGCGCTTGATTCAATTATTAATCGCTTTGCTGAACTCGGAGGCCATGAAGTCGTTATTGGAATGGCCCATAGGGGGAGGCTCAACATTTTAGCAAATATCCTGGGGAAAACTTACGAATATATTTTTAGCGAATTTGAAGGGGTTGAGACAACCGATGAATCCGCGGGCTCTGGGGATGTCAAATATCACAAAGGTTATACCGCAGTTACAGAGGCCACAAATGGTGACAATCTTTATCTAAAAATTATGGCCAACCCTTCTCACCTTGAGACTGTTGGTTCCGTGGTTCAAGGCTATGTCCGGGCCCAAGGGGACCTCGTCTATTTTGGAAACATGAATAAGATTATACCTGTGATAATTCATGGGGATGCAGCAGTTGCAGGGCAGGGAATTGTTTACGAGTCTTTGCAAATGTCAAAACTGAAGGCCTATGGCGTAGGAGGGTCGATTCATTTTGTTATCAACAATCAAATTGGTTTTACTACAGATTTTGTAGATGCGAGAAGCTCTGATTATTGTACGAGTATCGCTAAAACGGTTGATTGTCCGGTTATTCATGTTAATGGAGATGATGCCGAAGCCGTAGTTTATGCTTGTGAATTAGCAGTGGAGTACCGTCAAAAGTTTAAGCAAGATATTTTTATCGATATGGTTTGTTATAGGAAATATGGGCTCAACGAAGGCGATGAGCCTAAGTTTACACAACCTCACCTTTACGGACTTATTGCCAAGGTCGAAAATCCCCGAGAAGTTTATTGTAAAAGACTTTTAGATTCTGGAAAATTTGAAGAAGAACTCGCCCAAAATATGGAGGCAGAGTTCAAAAAGCTTCTTTCAGATCGTTTTAATAATATAAAGCAAGATGAAATTCCAGCACCTAAGCAAGGTCCTCATAAAGAATGGTTAAACCTTCGTTTTTCAAAGCCTGAGGACTTTGAGTTATCTCCAGATACATTCGTTAGTCATGAGACTTTAGAGAAAATTTTAAAGGCCGTAACAAGTGTTCCTGAAGATTTTAAGCTTCTTAAAAAAGCAGAAAGAATTTTAAAGGATCGTGAGAAAAAATTTAAAAATGATGTTGTTGACTGGGCGTTAGGTGAAAATTTTGCTTACGGAACCCTTCTTACAGAAGGAAAGCAAATTCGATTCACAGGCCAAGACGTTATTCGTGGGACCTTTTCACATAGGCACGCTAAAGTTTTCGATGAGTATACTAACATTGCTTGGTGTGGACTTGAAAATATCCAAGAACAGCAGGGAATGATTCAAATTTATAACTCTCTTCTCTCTGAGTATGCTGTTTTGGCCTATGAATATGGATATTCTCAGGGAACTCCTCACGGGCTTACAATTTGGGAAGCACAATTTGGAGATTTTTCCAATGGGGCCCAAATCGTAATAGATCAATTTATTTCAGCAGCCGAACAAAAGTGGAGAAGGATGACAGGTCTTGTTCTTCTCCTCCCCCATGGACATGAAGGTGCAGGCCCTGAGCACTCAAGTGCAAGATTAGAAAGATATCTACAATTGGCCGCTGAATATAATATGGTTGTTGCTGTGGCCACAAATCCAGCAAACTTTTTTCACCTTTTGAGAAGGCAACTTCACTGGGATTTTAGAAAACCTCTTATTCATTTCTCACCAAAATCCCTTCTTCGTCATCCAAAATGTACTTCACCAGTAAAAGATTTTACTGAAGGAAGATTTAAAGAGTTCATTGATCAAGATAATGAAAAAACATCTAATGCTCGTAAGGTCCTTTTTTGCTCTGGAAAAATTTACTATGACCTTCTTCAAAGAAAAGAAAAAGAAGATATAGATGATGTTGCCATCGTTAGAATGGAACAGCTCTATCCGATAGCGAAAAATCAATTGATTGCCCTTTTGAAAAAATATGAAAAGGCCTTGAAGATTTGGGTTCAGGAGGAACCTAGGAATATGGGGGCCTATTTTTATTTGAAACGATTTGATGAATTTAGAGATTTTGAATATGCCGGACGCCCTGAAAGTGCTGCTCCGGCCACTGGACATGCTTCTGTGCACGTTAGAGAACAGAAGGAAATTGTTGATAAAGCATTTTCCTAATTTAATAAGGAACAATCATGGCAGACCTTTTAATTCCAGCAATCGGAGAGTCCATTACCGAAGTTACTCTAACCCAGTGGCTTGTCGAAGATGGATCTTATGTTAATGAAGGGGATCTTCTTTGTGAAATAGAATCGGATAAAGCGACTCTTGAAATGCCTTCGGAATTCTCTGGAGTTATTAAAATCATGGCAGAAGATGGCAGCGAACTAGAAATAGGTGCCAAAATTGGAGAAATTGATACTGAAGCTCAAGCTGTTGTGAGCGCTCCTGTCCCCAAGAAAGAAGAGACACCTAAGGAGAAAAAAGAAGCTCCTGCTACTGAAAGTAAGCCATACCCCTCACCTGCAGCAGGAAAAATTATGAGAGAAAAGGGCGTAGATCCCTCTCAAGTTCAAGGGTCTGGAAAAGACGGACGGATTACGAAAGAAGATGCTGTTAAGGCCAAGGGCACTCCCCAAAAGGCCAAGGTCGAAGAAGTAGAAGGGCCTCCTTCCGGCGGTAGAGTCGTTAGAGAAGAAAAGATGACTCGTCTTCGGAAGACCATCGCAAAGGTTTTGGTTGATGCCAAAAATACGACAGCGATGCTTACAACTTTTAATGAAGTAGACATGTTTCCTGTTATGGAAGTTCGAAAAAAATATAAAGAATCCTTTAAAGAGAAGCATAATATTGGTTTGGGATTTATGTCCTTTTTTACTAAGGCCTCAACGATGGCACTTAAGCTTTATCCTGGAGTCAATGGACAAATTGAAGGGGATAAACTGATTTACCATGACTATGCTGATGTAGGAATTGCCGTTTCGACCCCTAAAGGGCTTGTTGTACCCGTTGTGAGAAATGCTGAGTCTATGAGCTTTGCTCAAATTGAAAAGAGAATTTTGGAACTTGCTTTGAAGGCCCGTGATGGGAAAATTACCCTTGAAGAAATGAGGGGAGGGACTTTCACTATCACCAATGGAGGAGTGTTTGGTTCGATGCTTTCAACTCCTATTATTAACCTGCCCCAATCAGGGATTTTAGGTATGCATAATATCGTCCAAAGGCCTATGGCCATTAATGGCCAAGTGGTAATCCGTCCAGTGATGTATATCGCCCTTTCATATGATCATCGTATTGTTGATGGAAGAGAATCTGTGGGCTTTCTGAAAACAGTGAAGGAGCTAATAGAGGATCCTCATCGTATGCTTTTGGATGTTTAGAGGAGAAGATTTATGCAAGAATTTGATGTGGCAGTTATTGGTGGCGGGCCTGGGGGCTATGTGTGTGCTATTCGTTGTGCCCAGCTTGGGCTTAAAACAGCTCTTGTTGAAAAATATTCAACTCTTGGAGGGACATGCCTTAATGTCGGCTGTATTCCTTCCAAAACACTTCTAGACTCTAGCGAGCGTTACTTCGATGCTGTCCACCATTTTAAAAATCACGGAATAATTGCAAAGGATATTGGGCTTGATTTTGAAAAGATGGTCTCAAGAGTAAAAAATGTGGTTAAAGATACAACAGGTGGTATTGACTACTTAATGACCAAAAATAAGATCACTCGTCTTCATGGCCTAGGAACTTTTAAAGACCCCCATACTATGTCAGTTCGAGGTGAAAAAAAATCCTTAGAATTTAAGGCCAAAAAATTTGTTATTGCTACTGGTTCAAAACCTTCTCCCCTAAGAGGAGTCGAGACTGATAAAGAAAGGATCATAACATCTACCGAGGCCCTTTATTTAAAAGAAGTTCCTAAGCATCTTCTTGTTATTGGAGGAGGTGTCATTGGATTAGAATTAGGTTCCGTTTATGCTCGCTTAGGAGCGAAGGTTTCTGTTGTTGAGTATCTTCCCTCTATTATTCCGACAATGGATGCTGAGTTAGGTAAGAATTTACAAAAATCCCTTAAAAAAGAAGGAGTTGAGTTCTACCTTTCCCATGCTGTAAGTTCTGTAGAAAGAAATGGGTCGGAAGTAATCTTAAAGGCCACAGATCAAAAAAAGAAAAAGGATGTTGAGTTAAAAGGAGATTATTGTCTTTTAAGTGTAGGTCGGTCTCCATATTCAAAAGGTCTAGGTCTAGAAGCAGCAGGGATAGGCCTTGGGGAAAGAGGAATGATTCCTGTGAATGAACATTGCCAGACGTCGGTATCCCACATTTATGCTATCGGTGATGTTGTAAGAGGGGCCATGCTCGCTCATAAAGCTGAAGAAGAAGGGGTTTATGTCGCTGAATATATAGTAGGTCAAAAACCCCATATCAATCATAATCTCATTCCAGGGGTGGTCTATACTTGGCCAGAGGTAGCAGCAGTCGGGCAAACTGAAAAACAACTCAAGGATAGCAATATTCCTTTTAAAAAAGGAAGCTTTCCTTTTAAGGCCTCAGGTAGGGCAAGGGCCAGTAATGAATCAGATGGAATGATAAAGGTTCTTGCTCATAAAGATACGGATGAGATTTTAGGCGTTCATATGATTGGCCCGAGGTGTGCTGACATGATTGCTGAAGCTGTTTTGGCCATGGAATATCGTGCCAGTGCTGAAGACGTGGCCAGAACCTGCCATGCCCATCCGACTTATACAGAAGTCTTCAAAGAAGCCTGCTTGGCCGCGACGGAAGATCGGGCCCTTCATATTTAATTTTTGAATGGGCCTTTATCGCTTAAATCAATGAGAGCAAATGTGTAACTTCCATTATTATTAAAGCGCCATTTGAAGAGGATACGATCGTTTAAAAAAGTTTTTTGGCAAGAATCTAAGAAGTAAATTTTTTCTTCGGTTAGTTTTCCATTAAACTCTAAGAGATCGTTCCAGATTGAAGGATCAACTTCCGTAACGATATTGGCGGCTTCACTAGTAACAAAGCTAGAAAACTTTCCCGTTGCTGTTTTTATAATTCCTACAGGTAATTCATTGCCCAAAAGACCTAGCTCTTTGGAACGATTAGAGAAATTTTTATTTGAAGTGCCAGGGTCGATAGACCTTGAATCGACAAAAAGGTCTCCATAATTTACTTTGGTTTCTGCTGTTGGTGTTTTATCCAAGTGGTGTCTAATAACTTTAGTTGGAAAGGGTATATCTTGAAAACGTAGAGTATCTGAAAAGGCACCACCTTGTCTAAAATCAATAAAAAGGATAGTAATTGTGCCTGTGTCAAGCCCATTGGCCAGGACCAAAATATTATTTTCGAGAAAATATTCCTGCCAGTTTAAAATGAGGGTGCCTACAATTTTGTAATCACAAAAATTATGGAAATCGTAAAAAAAGTCAGGGTTAAATTCACAGAAGAGTTTTACAGCATGAGAGTTAATAAATTGGATTCTAGTGGGTGGATTAAACCTTATTATACCGACAGGAAGATTGAAGAGATTATCAAAAAATATATTATAACTATGGTCAGCTTGAATTTTGTCTTTCATAGAAACCTTTTTGTGTCGATTTATCTTATTTTCTCCTTAAATAAGAAAAAAATGATTAAAAGGAATTATTTTCCTGTGAGGGTCTCAGTTTTTTTAAACGAGACTAAGACAAATATCATGACCTTTAATTTTATTTTTGATTTCTTCTTGAGTAAAACTACCCAGTTTTTGGGAGACCATTTTAAAGGCTTCTTCTCTAGTATCAAACCGGTCTTTCAAAGAGAAATCAAAGATTTCACAAAACTGGATCCAGAATTTCTTTTCTACTGCTGCAAGTGCTACGTACTTATAGTCCTTAGTTCTGTAAATGCAATAGCATGGATAGAGCCCATTATGGAGAAATTTGGTTCTCTTTTTTTCTTGGAGACCTTGAGGCCAAAATGGGGAAAAGACTTCTTGTGCAGTTTCAAACAGATAAGTTGTTATGAATGTTGCTTTTTCCTCCTTTTTGGACTTAAGAACACCTGCCAAGAGGTCCATACCAACCTTTTGCCCAAAGGCGATACCTGAGAATGGGAGAAATGGAGGTCTTATGAAATCTTCATTTCTTCCATTAACGTAAAGCTTAAGGAGTCCTGTTAAAGCAAGAGCATTGAGTTCATGCATAAAGTTTTTTCTACTTTTAGAGGCCTTTAGCTCTATAACAGCCAATGGCCTTTTTAGGTCTTCGAGGTCTTCATTCGTTAATTTGAGCTTATGACGAACTTTTGATGGAAGACCCATGATAATTCCGTCTGCATTTTGGACAAGGCTTTCTAGTGAGCGACGGTCCTCTTGATCTGAAAAATCAAGTTTCAGTATTTCTTTTTTATTATTGAGGTCTTTGTACCAATCTTTAAAAGCATCATCCATTTTAGAAAAAAGGCCATCATTAAAAGGGTCTTGGTAGAGTTTATCTTCAATCTTGATAACTCGCGCGCCAAGTCCTCCAAGGAGGTTTCCCGCTAAAGGGCCAGGGAGTCGGTGGCTCAGATCAAGGAAGGTAAACCCTTCTAAAAGACCCATTTAGTTACCCTTTTCCTCATTTTCCGGAGCTAAAGTTTTAATAAAGTTTTGAAGTCCGCTTCCTTGGAGCTCGCAGGCCTCTAAAGTACAGATCTGCCAATCCTCATTTTCTTCAGTATGGAAATCTAGGACAAAACGTGCTTGGAAAAAATTGATAAAAGATGTGAATTCGCCTTCGTTGAGCCATTTTGTAGGAACTTTAACTACTCGGTAGACTTCATCTGGGTATGTAAGGTTCCGCAGGGCCTCTCCACAGCCAATAGGGTTTTTGAGAGACTCATGAGTTGATGCCTCTTTAACCTTTTCAATAGTAGAGAGGTATTCTTTATCCGAAAAGAGTACACTTGCCCGTCTGTAAAGTCCTATTAGAGTTGATGTTGGAGACTTAAAAGCGCCATCAAAAGAAGATACTGGAAGGTTGGGGTAAAGGTGGAGATCTGTAAGGGTTTTTGGCCTTGTAAGGACCTTATCTTCTTCAATAAATTCCTTTTCGATAAAGGCCAAAGTATCTCTAAAATTGTCCTTAAAAATTGGATTTCCCGTAACTTCATAAACCCTGATCTGAGCCTCTGCAAAAAATACGTAATCCTCTAAATATGAAAATGGTTCTTCAAGTGTATTTGTGTGTTTAATTGTTGTTTGCGAGGACTCGTCTTCTCCCTCAATTAGTTTTTGCTCTGGGTTTACCAAGAAGTTAACGTACATGCCTTCAAGCGCCTGATTGAAGATAACACCGGCTTTGTGTCGGATAGCGGGAATTTGGTTAAATTGAAGAACGTCAACTATGGCACTTAAAACCATGAAGTTCCAACTCGCAATCCCTTTATTATCGGTTTGGGGTGGAATACGTTGCTTTCTTTCAGAAAGAAGTACCGCTTTTGTTTTTCTTATAAGGTCCCAACCCTCTTGTCCAAAGACTTCCTCTTTTGATTCAGTATGGAGAGATAGGACATTAAGCCCTGAGTGAAAATTTCCTTGCTCTGTTATTTGAAACCACTTTTTTAATTTTTCGATATTTTTTTCTAACAACTCATCCTTGGCACTATTTATACAATCTTCGAACTCTTGAAGGGAAAAAGTAAAATAGGCACCCTCCATATCCTCACTATCAGCATCTTGAGCACTGAAAAAATACTTCTGGTCACTAAGCATTTCCTTTTCCAAGTAATCAAGCGTCTCCATGATGCCATCAAAAATAAGTGGTGAGGGGAAGATTAAACTCAACTTTGTGAGAACTTTTAAAAGTCCGGCCTGATCGTAGAGCATTTTTTCAAAATGGGGGATAAGCCACTGATCATCAGTACTATAGCGGTGAAGTCCTCCTCTGGCCTGATCGTACATGCCTCCCATCATCATGTGTTCGACACTTTTAATAATGAACTCACCCTCTTCGCGGGAAACCATTCCTTCAATCATTTGCTCTATGGCCCACTCGTAAAAGCTAAAATTTGGAAACTTAGGGGCTTCTCCAAAACCTCCATTTTTTTCATCTTTAAATTTACCAATAGCTTCGAGAATAGACATTGGCTGGGGGTAGTGACCTTCAAATTCAACTTTGTCGCCCGGGATAAGACCGTCTTCAATGGCAGCTGTGACTTTTTCTGCATTTTCTTCAACTTTAGGTCTATCTTCCTTGTATGCCCTCAGTAATTCACGGATGAGTTCTGGAAAAGTTGTCTCATCTTTTTGAGAAGCTTGGAGAGGGTAATATGTACCAACGAAAAATGGTTTCATCGTTGGCAGTAGAAATGCGGAGAGGGGCCAGCCTCCAGAATGGCTAAAAAGTTGACAAGCTTGTTGGTAATAAGAATCCAGGTCTGGGTACTCTTCCTTATCGACTTTAATACAAATAAAGTTTTCGTTGAGAAAATCGGCCACTTCCTCATGAGAAAAAGATTCATGAGACATAACGTGGCACCAATGACAGGAAGAATATCCTATTGAAAGAAAAATAGGTTTATTTTCATCTGTAGATTTTTGGATAGCTTCTGGCCCGTAAGGAAACCAGTGGACTGGGTTATCTTTGTGCTGCTTTAAATATGCCGATTTTTCACTTTTTAAACGGTTAAATGACCCTTCTACAGTCATTTTGGACTCCCTTTATTTTAGAGCTTTGAGCTTCGAATTTTGCCTTGTCTAAATAACAGGCGGACTCATACTAAATAATTTTTGAAGGATTAGTAAAGGTGAACCGTCCCTAAATGCCTGTAACTAGAAAAAATGGGGAGAAAATTTTACAGCTTTGTGTTCGGACCATTTACAAGTGCGATGTGTTGTCGGTAAAAGCTCCTTCAAATTGTAAATTAGAGGTTTTATCGATGGAAAAACAACAAAGAGTTCTTTTGGCCAGAGGCCCCCTCATGGTCTTAGGTAAAAATGCGATTATGCTTGCTTTGAGCTTTGTTATGAGTTTCGCTTTGATAAGTGGCCTTTTTAAAGTGGATAATGCTCGCCTGTATGACCTAGGTTTTTTATGGGGAGAAAAAGACGTTTTATCCGATGATAGTTACCTTGATTATGCATTTTTAAGTAGAAAAAAAGACTATTATGATTTTCACCCGGTTGAAAAAAGCTTTGGTCGGATTGATGTTTCGAGAATAACGGAACTTTCCAAAGAAGAATTTGAGGCATTGATTTTAATTTCAGTTCCAGAAAACTTAAGAGGAAAGCTAGAGTTGTATCTCAAAACAGCTCTTAACAATGCAGAAAAGTTTGAGGTTGATCCATTTTGGGTTTTGGCAGTTATGTGGACAGAAAGCCATTTTAATCAAAGGGCCAGAAGTCATGTTAACGCTAGGGGTCTTATGCAGATTATGCCTAAAACCGGACATTTTTTAGCTGGACTATTAAATCGCCCTGTAAAATCAGTTAGAAAAGCGGTCCAGTTAACGAGAAACCCTTCTGTAAATATAGAGATGGGGGCCTTTTATCTGAAAAAAATTCTTACTGATTTTAGGTCGAACTACCGTTTTGCTACTGCAGCTTACAATATGGGGCCAGGCGCTGTGAGAAAGCGTTTGAGAAGGGGAGCTCCTGTAGGGGTAAGAAATAAATATCTTGATAAGGTAAGAAAGGCCTATAAAAATTTGATTCAGGGTTATAGAAAAAAGGTTCTTGCCTTACCTATTGATTACGCAAATACGTATGTTATTAAAAATAAAAGGTTCAATACGGCCTTATCTCTTTTCTGGGTATATGACGAATTTTGGGCGACACAGGAAATGCCTTACAGAAAAGCTTTGAAGCTCGTTTCTTTTGATTATATCTTACGCGACATGAAGAACACTTACATTCTCTAATTTTTTTATTCACAATTGACTGAACCTCTCCTAGTATTCTAGAACTTTTTTTACTTGTTTTTAAAAGGATTACTATGACTTGTGAAGCAGTTGTGGCCATTGATGGGCCAAGTGGTAGTGGAAAATCATCAATGGCGAAGAATCTTGCTGAGGAAATGGGACTTCTCTACGTAGATACAGGGTCTATGTTCCGTGCATTGGCCTTAGTAGCGAAGAAAAAGGGTCTCCCTTTGACGTCTGAAGGAATAACGAGCGATTTTTTGAATTCCCTAGAAATTGAGTATGGAATTTCTGAAAATGAGCTTATTAAGGTAAACGGAGAAAACCTTACAAACTCTATTAGAGACCATCAAGTCTCTGGACTGGCCTCACAAATTTCACAAATTTCCAATGTTCGAGACTTTTTGAGAGGCTTCCAAAGAAATCTTGTTAAGATGAAAACATGTGTCATGGAAGGGAGAGATATTGGAACGGTTGTATTTCCCAAAGCCTTTTGTAAAATATACCTTACAGCTTCAGATGAAACGAGGGCCCTTCGAAGGTTGAAACAGCTACAAGAAAAAGGAGAGACAACCTTAGAGCTAAGTGATGTTTTAAGAGATGTCAGAAAAAGGGATGAAGATGATTCAAAAAGATCATTGGCCCCTTTAAAGCAAGCGGAAGATGCCCTTTTTATTGATACGACATTAATGAGCACTGAGGATGTTTTAGAAAAGTTAAAAAATATAGTGCTGGAAAAGGCAAAAATTAGAGGCGTTGAGCTTAAAAAGGTTCACTGACTTTTTAATGAAGGGAAAAGATGAAAGTTGTCATCAACAGAACTGATGCCATTGGTGATACAATTCTGACAATTCCAATGGCCAGAAAGTTGAAGAGTCACTTTACGAACTGCCAAGTTATTTTTATTGTGGCACCCAAGACGGTCCCCCTCTTTGAATTAAATCCAATTGTTGATGAATACTGGGTTTATGATAAAAAGAAATCTAAATTAAGTAACTTTATTTCTCTTAGGGAAAAATTTCAAAAAACTAAAATAACTCATTATTTTCATGTTGGTGGAAGTCATATACCAAGTTTAGCCGCAGTCTCTGCAGGCATTAACTTTAGGGGAGGAATTCTTAATGAGTGGCCTTCCTTTTTTCTTCTTAATAAAGGGTCACGTCAAAGGCGTTCTCTTGTTGAAATGCATGAGTCTGAATACAACATTAACCTTCTTCAGCCTCTTGGGGTAAACTATCACTATACAGAAAAAGAAAAATGTGGGCCTACTGTTTTTTTGGGTGAAGAAGAGAAAGAAAAGGCCCGTCTTGGTTTTAAGCAACAAGTTGAAAAAGAGGGACAGACCTATAAAAATGAATTGATTTTTATTCACCCGGGAATAGCTGGGCAGGGCCTGAATTGGTCTCCAAAAAATTATGCAAGGCTTATCTATAAGTTAGAAAACACTTTTCCTGGTAAGTATCTTTATGTCCTTTCCTTTACCTCCAGCGATATGTCGTACATTAAGGGTGTTAATGAGCAACTTGGGCAAAAGAACTTTTCTTTTCTCAAGGAAAAAGTTTATTACTTTAACGGAGAGTTGAAAGGGCTTAGAGATTATATGGCGGTACTTGCCAATGCCTTTTTGTTTGTTGGTCCAAATACTGGAATGACACACTTGGCGAATATAATGGGCGTCAATGTCGTCGCTATTTATTCTCCAATAAAAGTTCAATCGTCTTTAAGATGGGGACCCTTTTATAGGGATAAAGTCCAAGTCGTTGCGCCAGACGTTGTCTGTGGCGAAAAATTTGAGTGCGCTGGTTCGTCTTGTCTTTATTACGAATGTATGGGAAAGGTCGAAGTCGATGAAGTTTTCGAAGCTGTTCAAAAATTTCTTCCCTTAACCTAAGTTTGAACTTCTTGTGAAAAGGAAAGAGGAATGAATATTATTTCAGAGTCTCGTTTCAAAGAACTTGTGACAGGGTTTAAAACTCTAAAGCCCCTTTTGGTTGTTGGTGATGTGGGCCTTGATAAATACACCTACGGAAAAGTCGAAAGAATTTCTCCAGAGGCGCCCGTACCTATTCTAAGGGTGACTAAGGAATGGAAAAAACTAGGCCTTGCAGCAAATATTTCTCACAACCTTAAAACTTTAGGTGTTGACTCTACTCTCTGTGGTATTGTGGGGGAAGATAGAAATGCAGATTTGATTGAAGGTCTTCTTGAGGATAATGGTCTTTCAACTTGGGGCATTGTGCGCTGTGAGGACAGGACAACAACATTCAAGGAAAGAGTAACGACAAACACACAGCAGATATGTCGTGTTGATTATGAATCTGAAAAAGAAATGGACCTCGAGGCAGAGGAAAAATTTATTGATAGGGTCATTGACCTCACTTCTCAGCATTCAGGCATGATTATTGAGGATTATGGCAAAGGGCTTTTTACAAGAAACTCTCTCGAGCAGTTTTTAAAAAAATCGAAAGACGATAACCTATTTGTCGCGATTGACCCTAGCCGAAAGGCAAGACCTCTCGATTATAAGGGCGCAACTTTATTAAAACCTAATTGGTTAGAGGCTTTGGCCCTTTGTGAAGGGCTTGGGTACCGAGAAAAAAAATGTGAGTCGATTGCCAATATTCTTGTTGAAAAGTTAGACCTCAAGATGCTTGTCATAACTCTTGGTGGTCAAGGGATGGCCCTCGTTGATACGGTTCAGGATGGCGGGAATTTTAAATTAATTCCGACGATGGAAACAGATGTCTTTGACGTATCAGGCGCTGGGGATACGGCGATTAGCCTTCTTACAAGTGGGCTTCTTGTTGGGGCTAGTTTAGAAGAGGCCGCTTGGTTGGCCAATTGTGGCTCTGGTGTTGTTGTAGGGAAAAAAGGGACTGCTACAGTTAATGTGGATGAGCTTTTTTCTTTCCATACTAAACTTCTTTCACAGTTCAATTAGATAGTGAGTCAGCTAGATTATCCAGAAAGAGCTTTTTTCTTTGGAAGTTTTCTTTTTAGAGAAGATTTAATTTCCGAGGATGAAGTTAAATCGTGTTGGGAAAAAAAATGGGGACATTCCCAGTACTTTTCTCATCCTTATTTTCCGATGAAAGAGTATTACTCTAAAGAAATGGGAAGTCCTAATTTATTAAAAAGGTTTTTTGGTGTTGCTCACACTCTTAGGGAAAGAGATGAGTTTTTAGAGTCAAAGATATGGGCCACTTTTGAAGAAGATTCAAGAAAAAGAAAAACCTCTAGAGTCGTCAATATAGACATAGGTTGTTTATCTTTAGAAAATTTACAGCTTGCAACAGGAAAGCCATTTGCACACAGAATTTATTTAGGAAAAGGTGTTTATAGTGACTTAACCTACCTTTTTAGAAACAAAAAGTATGAAGCTCTTCCATGGACCTACCCTGACTATAGAGAAAAAGAAGTTCTCAATTTTTTTACAGAGCAACGTCAAACTCTTTACAAAAAAATACTTTATTCAAGAGAGAGTTGATTTTTGTTTCTCTATGCGTTAATATACACGTAAGCCTACTTGGAAAACAAAGCTACCTCAGAGGTTTATTGAAATATTCAATATGTCTGTGAGCAAGGTTTATGCTTTGATGAGTAGGTAAACCCGTGGACAAAGGTGACCAACTCCGAAAGGGTTGGGAACAAAGGCCCGCCCTAAGTGTTTTCTTATATGGGCTTGGGTTTGCCGAAGCGGATAAAGATTGACCCCTTATCGGTCAGCGCCTTTTGGTGGGGATCGGGGACAAAACGGGTCGAGAAGTCGTGGCGAGCGGTTTCTTCGTGAGGGGATCAGTTTTTTAGGAGGACCTTTGGGTATTTAGTCATGCCTTTTTTCCATTTGGAATTTTACTTTTTATCCTTCTCCAAGGATAGTTTAGGGCCAACCCACTTGGTTTAATTTTGTTTCTGGAGGAATTAAATTTTATTTTGGGTATTTGGCTGGGCGTGACCTTTTGTTAAGGAGCGTCTATTGCAGGTCTTAACTTTTGGGAAGGTTAGAGTGACTTCGGTCCTCTGTTGATTTTATCAACACTTTTTTGGTAATCGGATATATTTTGGAACTGGTTTTTGCCAGATTAATTCCTACAAGAAATTCCGGCCGGAGTGGTTACCTTGACCCCTCCGGCTATTTTTTTTCCCAAAATTTGTAATTGATTTTAGGTGTTAAGCGTGAAAATATGCCACCTCGAACCATTAGCAAAATTGGGAATGATTATGAAGGAAAAACTTGAAGAACTATATAAGGAGTTTGAATCTCAGGTTTCGTTACTGAAAAATCAAGCAGATGTCCTTAATTTGAAGGCCGAATACCTTGGAAAAAAGGGGTCTATCACAGAAACGCTCAAATTCTTAAAAAAAGCCACTGTAGAAGAGAAAAAAGTAATAGGGCCAATGGCCAATAGTATTAAAGAAAAGGTCCAAAAGCAGGTTAATCAAAAATTGGTTGAAATAGAGAAAAAAGAAATCGACCAAAAACTTGAAAAAAATAAACTTGATATTAGCTTCAGAGACTCCCTCAAAGAAAGTGTCCTTCTTCATGGAGGTCTGCACCCTGTAACCTTAATCCAGCAGGAAATTGAAGATATTTTTCTCTCTATGGGCTTTGAAGTTCTTGATGGTCCCCATATTGAGGATGAATTTCATAATTTTGAGGCCCTTAATATACCGGGAGATCATCCCGCTAGAGATATGCAAGATACTTTTTGGTTCCATGATAAGGAAACTCCAGAGGGCAAAAGACATCTTTTGAGAACTCATACGAGTACTATTCAGGTGCGAGGGATGAGTACAAGAAAACCTCCTTTTAGGTTTATAGCCCCTGGAAAAGTCTTTAGATGTGAAAGGACAGATGCTTCTCATGAGATGGTTTTTCATCAATTAGAAGGAATGATGGTTGGTAAGGATATTTCAGTTTCTAACCTCATTTATTTTATGAAAACTCTTCTAAGAGAAATTTTTCGTAAAGATGTTGAAGTTCGTCTCAGGCCGGGCTTTTTTCCTTTTGTTGAGCCTGGTTTTGAACTTGATATGAAATGCCTTATTTGTAATGGAAAGGGTTGTTCAGTTTGTAAACAAACAGGTTGGGTTGAAGTTTTACCGTGTGGAATGATTCATCCTAATGTTTTGAAGGCCGGTAATATAGATCCAGAAGAACACAACGGTTTTGCCTTTGGTCTTGGTTTGGATCGTCTGGTGATGATGAGGTATGGGATTGAAGATATTCGCCATCTCCATTCAGGAGACCTTAGGTTTACTTCTCAATTTAAAAGTTACTAGAAAAAGGAAAGAGGAAAATGCTTATATCAATCGATTGGGTTAAAGATTTCGTTAATATTCCAGATATGAATCCCAGAGAGCTTGGTGACAAATTTACAATGTCCACGGCTGAAGTTGAAGAGGTTAATGTTATCGGTGCCCATCTCGAAAAAATAACGGTCGCAGAAGTAGTGGAAATTGAACCCCATCCAAACGCAGACAAATTAAGGTTAGTAACTTTCAAAGTTACTGAAAACGAAAAAAAGAAAGTTGTTTGTGGGGCTCCTAATGTTAAAGTTGGAATGAAGACACCCTATGCTCCTTTGGGAACAACCTTACCGAACGGACTCTTACTAGAACCAAAAAAAATCCGAGGAGTCGTTTCTGAAGGGATGCTTTGTTCTGAGTCAGAGCTTGGAATTTCTGAAGAATCAGCTGGTATTATGGAGTTGGGTGGCGGAGCCGTCGTTGGAGAAACCCTCCTAAAGTTTTTTAATGAGAGCAAGGATATTCTTATTGATGTGGATAATAAGTCTCTAACCCATAGACCGGATCTTTGGGGGCATTATGGTATTGCTAGAGAGTTTTCTGCTATTTTTGAGAATGAATTCAAGGTACCCTACGATGAAAAGTGGGCCGATAATTTAAGGAAAAAATGCTCAGATGGAACTTCTCCAATGGGTGTAGAAGTCAGAGGTGAGAGTGCAGCTGTTGGCTATTATGGGCTTTCGGTTGACGGAGTGGAAGTTGGGGAAAGCCCTGATTGGATGAAAAAACGCCTTCTGAATGTTGGCCTAAGGCCTATTAATAATATTGTCGATATAAGTAACTATGTGATGCTTGAACTTGGGCATCCCCTTCATATATTCGATAGGGACAGAATAAAAGGCCCAAAAGTTATTATTCATCCCCTAGAAAAAGAAGAAACTTTTGTCACTCTTGATGAAGTAGAAAGAAAACTTATTCCTGGAGACACAGTTATTTCTGATGAAACTGGTCCTCTTGTTTTGGCGGGAATTATGGGTGGGCTCTCTAGTGGCGTAGAGGAGAACACGACGAAGATTTTTCTAGAGGTCGCTAATTGGAAACCTGCTAAAGTGAGAAGAACGTCTACTCGTCTTGGATTGAGAACAGAATCTTCTCAGCGCTATGAAAAAAGTCTTGATAGTTTCCTTATGGAAAGAACTCTTCTTCGAACATTAGACCTTGTTTTAGAGTTGTGTCCTAAGGCAAAGGTTATTGGAAAAATTGAATATGATGGAGAAGACTTTTCACAGAAAAAGCCTCTTTGTATTCTGACAAGTTATAAAAAAATAAACCAAGTTTTGGGACATCAAGTTTCTGAAGAAAGAATAAATTCAATTCTTAAAGCATTAGACTTTAAAATTGAATCTGATAACGGAAACCTTAAAGTTGTGGTCCCTACATATCGGGCCACGAAAGATATAGAATTTGAAGCTGATATTATCGAAGAGGTCGGGAGAATTGTGGGTTATGACAATATTGTTCCAGAATCCCCAAAAGTTTCTATTTCACCGGTTAGGCTTTCTGAAGCCCATACACTTCATAGGAAGATAAGGGACTTTCTCTCTTTTAATGGATTTTCCCATGAAGTGATGACTTACCCTATGGTTGGTGAGAAGCTTCTTAAGCAGGCTTCCTGGGAGTTTGGTAAAGAGATACCGATTCTTAATTCAATCTCCAAAGAGCAGGATCGAATGAGATCTTCTATGGTGCCAGGTATTCTTGAAGCAGTTTCTCTTAATCAAAAAAATTATTCTGAATTTAGGGCATTTGAATTAGGAAGAAGTTATATTGGTAATGCTAAGGCATTTTCGAAAGACCACAACCAGTTGGCCATTTTGTTTTTTAGAAAAGATAGCTCTCCTTTTATGGAGTTAGTGAATCAGACAGAGAGGCTTTTAGAGTGGACGAATATACCTGGGCAGTTTGTTGAGAAACATCCTAAATTTAAAAATACCCTTGTGCCTGAAGAGTGGGAAGGTGTACATCCTTTTGAGTTTTTAAATATAAGGATAATGGGAAAACTTAACGGCGTTGTTTTAAGCGTCCACCCTCTTGTTTTGAGAAGCTTTAAAATTAAGGGACATCTTTCTTTGGCACTTATTGATCTTTCTTCATTTGAGGATAAGTCTTTGAAGGACAAAATGAAGTACAAACCATTAGCGAAGTTTCCCTCTTCTACTTTTGATTGTACGGTTGTTGCTACAAAAGAAACTAGTATGGATACCATTCTCTCTTCTCTTTCAAAGCTAAAAATTAAGGAATTGGTTTCAACGAAAGTGGTAGATGTTTTTGACCTGAGTGAGAGACAGAAGACAATTACTCTAAGGTC
>JAOMEV010000027.1 GCA_028346125.1 Bacteriovoracales bacterium
GAGCGCGTAGCAAAAAAATCACATGAGATTTTTGAAAAATACTTTTTTGTAGACGCCATTGCTGAAAAATTGGGCGTTTTACCCGAGGAAGTAAAGAATTGTTTTAACCTTGTTCTAGAAAGTGAAAAAGAGTTTCTTAAAAACCTAGGTGATACAGATAAATCCTATCGACAGATTAATTGGTTTGGTGAATTTGACCTTGAAGGTGAAATTACCATGGCAAAAATAGGTGAAATTAAACAGAGGGCCAAAAGTTTTTATGGGAACCATGGTACAGAGGGTAAATTCGCAGGCTATATTGATGTAGAAGATGCAGAAGATAACGAAGGACCTTTCTGGAAAGTTGAAGCAAAAATGATTCGTTCAACCCTCGGAAACGAAAAAATTGAAGGTAAAGAAAAAGAAACCCTCATTGAAGAAATTGTGGCCTTTGCTGAAACTCTCACCTTTGTACTGACAGGAATAAAAAATAGCCGTTTTCAAAATCTCAATAATAATGAAGGCGAAAGCGTCATTAAAAGTGATGAAAACCTCGGAAAACCTTTTAGGCCTCCTAGAAAAAAGTAAATTTTTACACAAGACTCATTTCAAACCCTGGGGGTAAATCCCCTAGGGTTATTTTATCTTCATTCTCTCTTAGCGTAACCGTATAAAGTGACAGAGCTGTTTTATGAGTAAGAAAACCTCCTAAATTTTCATATGGACTTCCCTTAAAAGCACAAAATGAAAGGGCGTGAAAGTCTTTTGCAACAGGAAGGTTGTAAATGAAATGAACTAAGTTCTTAAAAATATCTGACTGCTTTTCTTTTAAAGAAGGGTCTATTTCCAAGAAGTTAAGGTAAAGAACTTCTAACTCTCCCCCCTCTTTAGGTGATTTTTTTATAAGGCCCTGAATTGAAAAATATAATTTTAAAAAAGCAGGCATTTTCTTAATCATAATTCTTTTAACTGGTGAAGGTGTCCACAACAATGTGACGCCGACGATTTTTCCCTTAAGGTCCCGCACAATAATAAAGTTTTCCCATTTAAACTGTGCCCATTGGTGAATTCTAAAGTTTAATTCATCATAGGTTTCCTCCAAACAAAACCCGAAAGATCTCTCTTTGTTTTGTTTGGCCAAAAATTTGACGATTTCCTCTTTATCCTTTCCATCACTTTGAGAATAGGAATAACGTCCACCACGCCAAGAAGGCCATGGGTTATAGCGAAGCATAATATTAACCATTTCGTAATCAACCATATGAAAATACTGGAAAGGGTTTTTTTTATTCAAAACCAGAGCATTGTGGGCCTTAGTATTTTCATTTAAAATGCTGGTGTAAAAGTACTTGCACCCACCAAACTCTTCTATTTTTGCGGCGTGAACAATCAAATCTCCATAAAACTTTCGCCACCAAACACTGGCCCTTCGATCCGCCTTTACTCTAAGATCTCCCAAGTAGCCTACCCATTTTTTTTCATCGTTTATACGCCCTGGACGTAAAACAAGTGTCCCAACCCCTCCAATATCTCCATTTTTCATTTTGATCATAAAAACAAAGTAATTAGGGCCACAAAAGTTAAGAAAATCAAAAAAGTTTGGGCCTCTATCGTAAGAAATAACCATTTCCTTTCCTTCCATAGGTAACGTTTCAAAGAAGTCTAGGATGGCCTTATTATCCTCAGGAGTTGCTAGTTTTATTTGAGGATGCCCTTCAAGGAATTTATTTAAATTCATAGCTAAATCCAAAAATCTATTTTTTTCTTGCCCGCATAGGTAAAGAGCTTATCGTCACCTTTCATTCCATAATGGCGAAGTCTTTCTATTTCTTTATGAACCTCATCTGCTTCTGTTGACCTGAAAGTCGTTTTTGAATCAAAACGAAAGCTATCGCCCTGGTTCTTCATTATCACCACATCCTGCTCAATAACTTTTCGTGTGTAAAAAGAAATAATGGGCCTAAAAAGTGACCCAAAGAAAGGGAGCTTATAAGCAATATAGGTATAAACACGGCTTTTAAGTGAACTAATAGGTGTTATTTGAGAGTTGATAATAAAGCCATTTTTTTCTCCAAAAGTATAATCCACTCTTGTTAAATTGGGCATTATAAATTTATCCGTGTGGGTCATAGGATGCCCGCTCGGGTTCAAAAGCATTTTTGCGCCCCAACTAAATTCATCTTCTTTCTGAAAGTAAGTAACTGTTACAACGCCTTTTTCAGTTTCTACAGTGGTCGGTACTTTTTTAGCGACTGCTTTTTCATCCCTAAACCAACCTCGATGGACAAAAATTGTATGAGGGACATCCACAAAGTTTTCTGCCAAGTGAGTCACTTCATTTTCAAAATCAGTGACCATAAAATAACTCTTCCAATCCTTGTTTTCCGCTTCTGGAAATCTCCAAGGCGTTGAACTTTCAGGTGGTGTATCCTCTCCTGTCCAAACCCAAACCGCACCATCCTGCTCAACGCAAGGATAAGGCCTTAGTTTTAATGAAGATGATGGTTTTATATCTGGGCCCTCAGAAGGGACACAAACAACCTCTCCCTTTTGATCGTAAATCCAACCATGGTAGGGACAAATAAGTTGTCCTTTTAAAATTTCACCTTGAGACAAAAAAGCGTGTCGATGAAGACATCGATCTGGGAGGCATGTTACTTGGCCTGCGGGATTTCGAAAGAGAACAACAGGTTCATCATAAAGAACTCTTTGAATAGGTTTTTTCTTTAGTTCTTTTGATAGACAAGCAACATACCAATTATTAATGAGTTGCCCATCCCTCTTTTTCAAAGGTTCCATGGTTCTTCCCCAAGGGTCTAAACTTTTGTCAAAAGGTCAATCTTAATGTCCCCTTCGACCATTCCTCCTTTTTTTTTCAAATTTAAATAATATTCTATGGCCTGTGGAAAAACCTTTACCTTAAGCGGATCAAGCTGGTTGAGCTCTCTTGCCAGTCTATAATGAAAATGCTCTTTTAATAATTTTTCCCCCTTATTTTCCAGGGTCTTAAGCTCCTCTTCCCCTATTTCTTCGCCCTCAAAAAGTGCCAAGTAAAAAGGTCTCTTAACCTCTACTGAAAAACCAAGTAATGAAATTGGTTTCCTCTTGTCCAGTGTCAATTCATTCAAAATTTTTCTGGCCACCCCTTCGGACAGTTTTTCTCCTACCAAATCAAGACCTTCTGTTCTCCCTTGAAAAACTAAAGATAATCGACCCTTTTTCCCTGTTGTCACTAAAAGCTCGTCTTTCAATATATAGCGGAAAAGACCATTTCCTGAAGAAATGACTGGCGAAACCCTTTGTCCCTCTTTTAACTCCCAGGATGGAAAGACATTCCCAGTCTCAAGGCATCGAAATTCATAAAAATGACTTCTATAAGAGAGAAGATAGTCACCCTCAAAAGGAATCGTCACGACGGCCTCAGTCGCAAATAATCCTTTTCCTTGAATATTTGTTTTTGGAAAAAGTTCTTTCAATTTTAGCGCCCATAAAGCCGATGTCCCAGTATCCCAGCAACTTATAAGTTCAAGCTCAGGCCAAAGCTGAGCAATATCCTTAGTGTTAACTTTTTTAGAAAAACTCTTTAAAAGAGTGGCCGTTTCCAAGTTTTTGACCGGAGGAACATTACTTAATTCATCTTTTTTGTCACCCCAGTCTCCATTTTCTAACATTTTTATGAGAGCTTCTCTCCTTTCAAAAATAAGCTCTAAAAGTTCAAGTAAAAATGTTGGCCCCCAAATAAAAATAAAACTTAAGTCTCGACAAGAAACCAAATAAACGCATGTCGCTAATCGCGAAGCCTCTACCGTTTTAGCAAGTGAGACAGACGGAGGGCAGCAAAGGCACCTATTGAGAATCTCTCTTTGAAAAAAAGGAAAATAAGAAAGGTCATCATTCGTTATTCCAAGTTGTCTCATCTCCTGGGGTAACCAGGAAAGAGACCAGTATTGCCTCCCTTTTCCTATTTTTGGATATTGCCTAAAAAGGTCAAAAAGCCAAGGACCTATGGCCTCATGAAACTCCTTCATTAAAGAAGGTGTATAAGGTATCCACTTCTTTTCATGTGAGCTACCGCTCGTTGGTTGAAACAAAAAGGGACGATCACCAAGAACTCTCTCGCCACCCATTTCCCTTTCTATTAAGTGCTTCCAATCACTGTAATGTCCCAAAGGAAAGGCCTCTTTGAGACCAGAATAGTTTTTTTTCTTTCCTGAAAGCTTTGATTTTCCCCAAGGGGTAGAGGAAAGACTCTTTAATAGGTTTTCCAAAATACTTTTTTGAGTTTTTTCTTGTAAAGACAGTCCATTTTTAAAACGAAGATAAGATAAATAAACAGAGAACTTAAGAAGTGGACTATAGATAAATCTGAGGGCCAATAATCGAGAAAAAGGTTTCATTTTCCTTCTTTTTATCTCAAATAAAAAAAGCCCCGTCCATGGGGCCTTCCTTGAACAGAAAACTATGAAAAAGGGTTTTCCATTTTATAGCATTTCTTTCCAGGCCTTCCCTGGACGAAATTTTGGAACATTTTTAGCTTTAATCTTTATTTTTTCTCCGGTGGCAGGATTTACACCTGTTCTGGCCTTTCTTTTAACTTTGCTAAAGCTTCCAAAGCCAACAAGTGAAACATCTTCACCTTTCTTAACAGTTTTTTTGATAACATCGATAGTTGTTGCCAAAAAAAGATCTGCATCTTTTTTAGTGATTTCAATACCGGCCTCTTGCAAAATCTTATCAATAAGCTCTTGTCTGTTCATAGATCCTCCCAAAGGAAAAAAATTAAATTGATGTTGATTCAAGAACAATTATAGTCAGCTAAAATTCTTAAAGACAATCATTTTTTTACAAGAGTAAGAAAAAGTTTTGATATGAAAATTAGGAAGGGAGAACTACCCCCTTCCTAAATCCAAAAAACCTTTTCAGGGGAGGTTTGAAATGGATTATTACAGTTTAAGATGAATTAGGTTGAATAAAAAGAGATACCCCTAACACCAATCACTTTTTCTATGTTGAAGACTGAATTTAAAACCTCAATTTATTTGGAAGGATGTTTTTCACAACCAAAAAAATCAGGTATAAGATAATGAGTGCATATAAGAGATCTCTTAACTTATCCCAAATTGAAACATAATGTCCTTTTCCAGCAAATCCTTTTTGAACAGCTTTTTTGCCCTTGGCCCCGGCCCTTTCTAAAATTTCTTGGAGGTCCTCGTTTTTAACTTTTCTTGCAATATCTAAAGGTGTCTCTCCATGCTCATCTTCAACATTAATTTTGGCGCCTTCTCTAATCAAATATTGGGCCAAATTTATATTCTCTGACTCACAGGCCTTGTGAAGTGGGGTTCTCCCATCTCGATCGGAACTATCCTTATCGGCTCCTTTTTGGATTAGAAGCTGCGCAGTTTTCACATTTTCAACCACGTGAAGTGGGGTTTGTCCCTCATCATCCTGATAATGGTAATCGGCACCACTATTAATAAGTACTTTTGCTATTTGCCAGTCACCCTTTTTTGCGACTTGGTGGAGAGAAGTCATCCCTTCTTTTCCCTTCGCATTAACATTGGCCCCCTTCCCAATAAGGTAGCTAATAATACGCTCATCGGCCTTATCACGGCGACATAATTCAACCAATGGAGTTGAATCTAAAAAATAACTTCTTTGATCGACATCAGCACCTGCATCTATAAAAACCTTGGCCGCCTCAAAATCATTTTTGCTGCAAGCGTAGTGAAGAGGGCCCTGTTCCTTAAGTCCCGAGGCATTGACGTCAGCACCGCCTTTGACAAGCTCCTTCACCATATCAATACTTTCATCGAGGGCCAAATGAAGAGGAGTGTTTTTAGTAAACTTTTTCTTGACGTCCAAATCAGCACCCCATTTTTTCATGAGGGCAATGATATCCGGTCGTTTCTTCACTAATTTTAAAATAGCAAATAAAATGGCCTCTCCTTCATACTCCTCGTTCCATGAAATAAGGCGAAATTCTCCTTCAAGAGCATCAAAATCGTTATTATCGATATATTCTTTAATTTTAGTAAGTCGCTGACTAAAATATTTTGGAGAGAGGTCGCCACACTTTATTCCCTCCTTTAATAAAAAAGGAACTATTCGTTTATCTCTCGAAGATTTTCTTGCCACATCTAAAGGAGTGAGACCCCAATCATTTTTTAAGTCAACATAGGCCCCAGCATGGATAAGTTCATCTACCAAAGAAAGATTATTCTTTCCACAGGCCACATGAAGCGGTGTGATGTTGTAGTAACCTCTCGAGTTAACATACCCCCCTGCATTTAAAAGAAGCTTTACAAGATTAGTGTTTTCTTCGTCACAGGCATAATGGAGAGGCGTTTGAACATTTTTATCTATTTCATTTATATTTATTCCGTTGGACAACAGATCTTTAACCATATCCAATTTTATACTTTTGTTACTACAAGCAATATGAAGGGCCGTCCTCTGAAGCCTATCCTTGGCCAAAACATTGGCCCCTGCCTTGACCAACAAACTTACTCCATTTGTTGAAGGACCTTTACAAATTTCATGAAGAGGGGTGGACTCATTCTTATCAGTAACGTTAACATTGACACCTTTTTGAAGAAAAAACTTTATAAAGCTCTCATTCCCTCTAGAACAAACCCAGTGGAGAGGTGTTACCCATTCCGAGGACCTTACATTAAGGTCTATGTTTGACTCAAGGACCTTTTCAATTAACCTGGGTTCATTTTCAAAAAGACTAAGTACCTCAAAGACAAGAGGCTCATTCTTAAAATACTCTGACCAGTTGAGTTGGTCTATAAGAGACATTACCTCCTTATAATTCTTCGCATGCAGTGACTCCACAATGCCATCTATAACCTTTTGATTACCCTCAATTTGATCTGCCATAATTTTAATTCCTTCACTCTATAGATTACCACCAAATTCAAAGTCAAAAGAAGACCATTTTTTCTCGCTTTCTTTTTTTAAAAAATTTATTAATCTAGTAGTATGACTGAAATAAATGAAGAAGAGTTTAAAGCACTCATTGTTGACGATAACGAAGATGTTTGCCAAGTTATCGAAGCACACCTCTGTCAAAATGGCTTCAAATCGCATCTTATTGATAAGGCGTTTAGGGCACAAGAGGCCCTAAAACTCCTAAAAGCAACAAAATACTTCTTCATCTTTCTTGATGTAAGGCTACCTGATATGGACGGTACAAGCCTTATTGAACATATAAGAAAAGACGATTCAAAAAATAAAGATGCTACTTTAATGATGTCTTCAGGTGAAGACCTAGATGATATGATTAAGGAATATTTAGAACAAAAAATCGAGAGGGATAAAGTTGATATCTTTCTTCTTAAACCATTCAAACAATCCGATTGTGACAATTATTTCGATATTGAATATATGATCAAACAACAACAAAAGAAGAAGGCCAAAGGCTAACTTATATTGAATAGGTTTTCAATTACGATTTTTTGTTAAAAATAGAATGGCCTCTTTCACTGTCTTTTCATCCCGTAGAATTCTATTATGCCCCAATCCCTCAGTGATTCTCAAAAGCCCTTTATCTAATTTCTTTACAAGCTTTTTTGAATTTTCTACTTTACATGCTTTATCATGCTCATCATGAAAAATAAGAACAAAGGCCTTCGTTCGAGGACCTACATCGCAAGGGTTAAAATCTTCAAAACGTTTTTGGTGTTTTTTCTCCAAACCCTCTAAAATATTATCCAGTATGTCACCTTTAACCCCTGCATCGACGACCCATTTCCTCAAATCTGCTTTTGCATCAAATTGAGGAGCAAAAAGAATGACTTTCGGAATCTTTAAAAAGCTTGCACCGGCCAAGGCAAAACAACATCCAAAAGAGTGGCCAACCAGCGCATGTATATTTCCAACCACACTAGCAACAACAGTAAGAGATTCTAAAATTTCAAGGGCATTGGTTGTTCGACTCGGCGACATCCCATGAGATGGTGCATCGAAGGTGACAACTGAAAAACCTCTTTCTTCCAAAAAAGGAATAAATTTACAAAACTGGGTCCCCCTGCCGGCCCAACCGTGAATAAAAAGAACACTGGGCCCTTTTCCCCATTTCATACAAATAATTTCTTTTCCTGATGTAGGAAGCTTCACCTTGAACTTATGGGCACTTCGCTGCCAAAATTCCTCTTCACTATTCGGTTCGTGCTGTTTTGGCCGAAAAAAGATCTTTTCAGCAACGTCTTCAGTGGGTGAAGGAAAATGCTCCCAGGCCTTATTCAGAGTCTTTACGCCCAAGGCCCTCACCTCTGTCTTAAACTTTTTTAAAAAGACCCTCAAATCCTTTTCCTTTTTTAGTTTAGGTAGGACTTTTATGAAGTCTTTTTTAAAGGACTTTATATTTGTAAGTTTCAAGTGGTCCATCCTTTGGCCTCATGACGAGAAATAAGGCCTTTAAAGGACTTTTTAAACTTCTCTTTCGCCATTTCTTCATTCATTAGCCTTCCATAAATATGGAATCCTATCATAAATGAATAAAGCTCAAAAACAAATTGCTCGCAGTCTAAGTCATTATCAAGGTGTCCTTCAATAACAGCGATTCTAGTGGTCTTTTCAAAGCCTTTTATCATTTCAGTTTTTAGAAATTGTACATGATCTCTTAAAACACCAGGTCTATCATCAAACTCAATGGCCGCAGTAACAATGGGGCATCCACCGATGTGGACTTCTAAAGACCAGGTTATCCAGTTATCGACAATGGCCTCTAGCCGGGGAATACCTCTTTCTTTCTTCAAGGCCGGTTTTATAACTGTATTAACAAAGTGATGGGCAGCAAAATCCAGAACCATTTTTTGAAGGGCCTCTTTCGATTTAAAATGGCCAAAAAGTCCGCTTTTTGACATCCCAACGACTTTAGCAAGCTCACCAATACTAAGGTTAACTAGCCCAAATTTGGAACTTAGTCCCAAGGCAACATTCAAAATTTTTTCTTTACTTTCAGAGAGAGTTAAACCCATAAGTTAATTATAGCACGATCGTTCGTATTTGAGTGATTCCCTATTATTTTCAATGGTTTCTCGATCTGGGAAGAGCTAACTCCCTTAATTATGCTAGACAATTTTTAGACACGCCCTTGTCTATTACGTGCCTAAGACCCAGTTATAGACTCTGATATTTGATCGGCTTACTATTAAGAGTATAAGGCTTTTAACAAAGGTTGTCGCTTGAGCTACGCAAAAATGAAAACTAGAGACAAGATTATTGAAATATCAAGGGAAATGGTTAATAAATCTGGCATTGAGGGAACTTCCGTTAGGGAGATCGCCAAGAAAGCTTCAGTTAACATTGCTTCTATTAACTATTATTTTGGAAGTAAACACAATTTAATGGCCGAGATTTATAAAAAGAATCAAACAAGCATTAACGAAGTCCTCAAAGAAAGATTGAAAGAAACTCAGATCGTGGAAAATGCGCATCCCTCTGAATTTGTTATCAAGCTTTTTGAGACTCTCCTTGATACAACTTACACGTCCAACTACTCAATAATCCTTGATCATAATGTCCAAAAATCCAATCAACTCAATGGTGAAAAAGAGGAATTTATTTTTCCCCTTGGGCAAAAATATATTTCTGAAAACCTGACCAACCACAAGGAATTAAGTCCTTTCGAACTAAAAAGGATCTCTTTTCACCTCTGGACCTTAGTCCACCAGTCACTGTTTTTAATTTCACAACCTTTGTATAATCGCAATGATTACTCTGAAATCCTCTCCATGGATTTTATTAAAGAATCGTTGGAAAAAACTTCCCAGGAAATTATAAAAGAGCTTTAGAATGCTTTACCTTCTCTTCGTATCGTAGGAGAATTATTCTATGAAAAATTTTGTTGCAAGAGCTCTTTTGTTTTTTCTGTTCTATTCACCAGTTTTTGGAAAAGATCTTACCAGGCCCTACCTGGTCCAAAAAAATTATTTTAGTAAACTAAAAACACCACCAGATTATTTTTTCAAAATGCTTCGCCCCTATAAAATTCTTTTAATCCCAGGTGTTCTTTCTGAATCATTTTTCAAAGAATCAAACCAAAAACTAAAAGTTAACTTTATAGTAGGAGAAATTTTCAATGACCATGAAGAGTTTTTAAAGTCCCATAAAATGGATTACAAAAAGCTTGTTCTTGAATCAGAACAGTCTCCCCAATTCAATAGTTTCGAAATTGAGAAGGCCATTTTAAAATCGAAAAAAAAATTGATCCTCTTTTCACACAGTAAAGGAGGACTTGATACACTTATGGCCATTAAGAGAAACCCTGCCCTCTTAAAAAAAATTAAAGGATGGGTGACGGTTCAGACACCTTTTTATGGAAGCTCTGTCGCAGAGTTTTTTATGAAATTCAAAGTAAGCAGTCGCATAACTAAATGGCTCTTTGAACTTCTCGGAGGTAATATTCACGGACTCACAAGTCTCACTTCGACCGTACGAGAAAATTTTATGAATAAGAAAGAAAACCAGCAACTCATAAAAAAGATTCTTAAAAATATTAAACTCATTAACTTTACTTCCCATCGACCTAACACTCCAGGTTGGGACTCACCTCTTGAACTTTTTAGAAACTACGCAAGTTTTAAAAAAGGAAAAAATGATGGGGTCGTTCACCTGAAAAGTGGCCGCCTGCAAGGTGCAGACTATATTATTGAAAAAAATGTCGACCACCTTTTAACAGTTGTTAACTGTAATAAAATTAAAACTTTGAAATTTTCAAGGTCAATTAAACTAAAAAATAAATGGCCCTATGATAGAGTCTCTCACCTACAAGCACTCCTCTACCTCATTGCGAGGTAAAAATTTTAAAAGAATATAAAAACGTCCAACAAGAAGCTGGATCAAAAGGGAAAAGGAGATGGTTTAGTGGAAGCACCCTAGACCTTGTTGTTTGGTATAATGAGGCAGGAACTCTCGACGGTTTTCAACTTTGTTACGATCTTGCTTCCTCGCCCCATGCTTTCACCTGGAGACAAAATAGTGAAGTTACCCACGAAAAAATTGACATGGGCGAAGGTGACCCGAGAAAAAACCTCTCCCCTATTTTAATTTCTGACGGAACGCCTCCTCTAAAAAAGGTTGTTAGTGAGTTTATCGAGAAGTCCTCAGAAATAGACCAAGAACTAGCGGCCTTTATTATTTCCAAGTTAAGTGAATAGACTTTTTCTACTTTTTCTGGGACGATCTCTGCCTTGAATTTCTAGGAGAAAGTTTTATGAGTTCCTATGAAAGGACCCTTCGCAAAAAAATGGTCCAAATCGCTAAACTTACTTATTCCAAGGGAATGATCGCGGCAAGTGACGGCAATATGAGTGCCAAAATTTCAGACGATCGCCTTTTGGTAACTCCCAGTGGCCTTTTCAAAGGGTTTCTCGAAGAAGATGACCTCGTTATTATAGACAGGGAGGGCAACCTCATTAAGGGTCATCATAGTCCCTCTACTGAGATGATGATGCACCTTAAGGCCTACGAAATGAGGCAGGATGTAAACGCCGTCGTCCATGCACACCCTCCGACAATTACGGCCTTCTCAGTGGCAGGAATCGACCTGACTGAGGCCATTTTGCCAGAAACCATATTTATTCTTGGTGAAATAAGGTTTGCTCAGTACTCAACACCCACAACAGAGGATGTCCCGCGGGCAATTGAAGAACTCATTAAAAAGCATGATGCTCTGGTTTTAACAAGACATGGCTCTTTAACAGTAGGAAAAACCCTCGAAGAGGCCTACCAAAAGCTTGAGTCTCTAGAGCATACGGCCAAAATTATTAGTGAGGCCGTAAAATTGAGGGGTGGAAAAATGGTGGCCCCTTTACCGGCACAGGAAATAGACAAGCTTTGGGCCATCAACGAACGGCTCACTGGAAAAAAGAGGCCTTCGGAAACCTCTGAAATTCCCACAGAAATCATTGCCCAGGCAGTTCGTGATGTCCTGAGTGAAATGAACTTTCATTAAGTGCCTCTTTTTTTGGGAAAACTTGATACTTTCCAAAAAACTTTATTTGGCCCTCTTTAATGATTTTTTCTTTAATTATTTGTTTTTATTATCTTTTATAAAATCAGGCCTCCTTCTCTCCAATAACAAATGTTAAAATAAATTAATACTTGGAGATGAATATGAAAGTTAAAGACCTGATTGTAGAACTCTTAACCTTGTGCCAGTTTAAAAAGGTTGAAGGCTTTATTTTTTTACGAGAAAAAGAAACGACCATTTACCTCGCAGAAGAACTATCTACAGGAACTGTCATAAGAAGAAAAATCGAACTTCTTCCTACAAGTACAGGTCCTTATAAAGCTACTATGCCCCTAGTCCTTCCTTTTCAATCGCTGCAAGGACTCTTAGATTTCGATCAAAGTAAAATCTTTTAGTAGACCAAACCCTTAAAACCAAACCCTAAAATTTTTGAATGGATTTCTTTGGAAAATTGTGAACTTTGCTTTTTCTCTTTTGAAAGGTTTTCAAAAGAGCTCAACCTAAAACTAATCAAAATTAAAAAAATAACTAAAATAAATTTTTTAATAATCGCTCTTTGTTCAAACACTACTTCTCCTTTTAAATATCTCCACTCCCCATCGTCCTATTCAAATAAAAATTAACATTTTTTTATTTGAATAAAAAAGTTGCTTTTGCGAATGAGAGGTGGAATCGTTAAGAATGGCCAATTTTTTCTCATGGACCGAGGAGCATTATTATGGCAAGGGTTGCGGTAACTGGACTAGGAATCTTATCCCCTCTAGGTATTGGGGTCGAAGAAAACAAATCCCAACTCTTCTCCGGAAAGTCTGGTATCATCCCTCTGGAAGTTCAGGGCCAAGACTCTTATAAGGCAATGGCCGGTTTAATCGACCAAGAAAGTCTTACTTTTACTCATGAACTCCTTAGCGAAAAAGAAAAAAAGAATCTTTCCCCCATTGCTACTTTTGCTTTAAAGGCCTCTTTAGAAGCACTCAACTCCGGCGGATATCTAGAAAACAACTTTTATGATTATCCCCCTTTAAGGCGGGGGTCTATTCTCGGTGTCGGTATGCCAGACATGAAAATGATCAGAGATGGCGCCATCGGATGGGAAAAGCGCGGAACCAGAGGTGTTCCTGTTCGAACTATCCCGAGTAGTATCCCAAATGTATCCACATCTCTTCTTGCGCAGAAGTTTGACCTGAGAGGAGTCACCTACGCAACGTCATCGGCCTGTGCGTCCTCTGGCCATGCCATCATCAACTCTTTTATGGAGATTGCACTTGGACAACATGACATTATGATCACTGGAGGGAGTTTTTCTTCCATTTGCCCCTACGGATTAAGTTGCTTTCACACAACTGGGGCCCTTTATAGAGGAAACCTAGACCATAAAAGGGCCTCTCGACCATTCGATAAAGATAGAAAAGGCTTTGTTATGAGTGAAGGGTCAGGCATTTTGGTCTTGGAAAACTATGAAAAGGCAAAACAGAGGGGCGCAAAAATTTATGGTGAAATCTGTGGATATGGGGCGACCTCGGACGGACACCACATCACCGCTCCAAATCCTGAGGGGACTTACCAAGCCGAAGCGATGAAAAGGGCAATCGACATGGGAAATATAAGACCTTTTCAAATTGGGCATATAAATGCCCATGCCACATCGACAAAGCTTGGAGATATTGCTGAAATAAGGGGAATCAAAAAGGCATTTAAGGGGCATTCCAAAGATATTATTATCTCTTCAACAAAGTCCTCTGTTGGCCATACAATGAATTCTGCAGCGGCCATTGAACTTATCTATACACTCTTTTCGCTTGAGAAACAGGCATCTCCACCAACCATTAATCTTGATAATCAAGACCCCGAGTGCGACCTCAATTGCTCTGCAAATACAACAATTCCGTATAGTGCTGAATTCGCCCTTTCAAACTCGTTTGGTTTTGGTGGTACAAACACTTCTTTTCTTTTAAAAACGCCTTGAAAAAGACTTATAAGCTCTTTACCTAGGATTACTTTTTTGGCCTAATTCTTTTTTGGAAGTCCTCTACTTCTTTGAGCCTAAGAACTTCCTCTATTCCCTTCCTAGAAAGGTCCTCTTTCCGGGAGCTTTCTTCAAAGGCATCAGGAAGAGATAATGATAGAGAACCCTTCAAAGTCTTTTTTGATGTGGGAGATCTTCCTTTGACACTTCTCTTAATTGATAACCTTTTATGAGACTTCACCAATTTTTTAACTTCATAAAGGAAAAGTTTTCCCCCTAAACTTCGAGGTGTGTTTAGCCTCTCTATGGCATTTTTTGATACCTTTCCCTTTAATAGTGGCCCCTTTGTTCTCCCTTCAGGCCCGTGAAGAAATTTGAAAACATTCCCTTCCCTTAATTTAAAAGGTCTTCTGCCCATACTCTTTAAAAGGGTGGCCTCTATCTGGCCCCTTAAAAGAACAAGCTCTGTTTGAAAAATTTTTCCTTTAGAAGTTACTTCTAACAAAAAATCACTACTTTCCAAATCTAATTTTAAAGATGGAGTTTTTAGAAAGGTTCTTTTCCTTAAACTTCCTTTGTAAAAGGCCATTCTCAAAATACCTTTCGTAAGATAGTAAAGCGTTGATTCCCCAGAACTCTGGGCATATTTTTTTATAACCAAGTTTGAGTTTGGTCCCAGATAGATTAAAGACCCATCTTTCATTAATACTTTCAAAGCACTTTGGTAGGTATTGAGGTTGTCATTGAGAAAAATAGGCTGCTTTATAGACAGGCCTTCATCGGTATTTGACTTAACGCTTTCACCAGACACTTCAACAACCTGGCCAATAGAGGCCTTTTCAACTTTTGCTTTCAATATATATTGTTGAGTCGTAAGAAATAGAAATGCCGCCCAATAAATAGTACGAAATATCATTAGAGGTCCTCCAAAGTCTTCCATTTTAACCTGAAATTAAGATTAATTTAAGGCCTGGTAGCTTTCGTAGCCCTTATCATTTTAATAGTTTAGTCCGTCTGTTCAAGGAAAAGACAATAAAAAGCCTGGACCCTATAAAAATGAACATTTCATAAGTAATTTGTAGAATTTTTCCTCTAGGATTGGTAAATCTTTCCTAGGGAAATAAACCATTATTATTTTCACTCCTGTAAACCACTAGTTGAAGGTAAATAAGCTATGAGCATACGACTTCTATTACTATTAGGTGTATTAATCACAACATTTTCCACCCAGGCCTACTATGGGAGATACTCCACCGAAGCGACTCTCACTTTTTCAGGAAAAATTGAAGTATTTAAAAAAGGCAAGCTGACTCTTACAAAAGTTAAAAGAGACCACCGAGTCAAAAAGCTAATAAGACTCCAAGTTGACCACTTAACTGGCTATTTCCAATCAGAGTCTTTTTCCAAAAAGAATAAACTTAAAGGAATCTTAGGCGATGACTATAATTTTTCTATAAATAAAATAGAAAAGGGAAAGTTGAAAAACCAATATTTTTTAAGCTACGATTTTAATGGAAAAACTTCTTTTGAAAAAAAGATTTTTAAAAACAGAAAAAAAATCAAGATCCCCTTGAGGCTCCCTATCAACCCAAAAACTGTCTACAAAAAAAGCCTTAAGAGAGGAAAAAACCCCTGCACGGATGAATATTACAATGCAGAAGAAGACTTCTTTTACTTTTGGGATCCCTATAAAAAAGGCTGCTCCCTCGCAAAAGACTTTAAAAATGTCCCAAAAATAAAGGCCGTTCTGACGCCTATCAAAAATACCCGTTGGAGTTATCCGGAATACGACAAGCTATTTGGAGATAATGGAAATGGGAAAGACCTAGAAATCTACATTTTCGTCGGCTACATGGATAAACTTAAAACACTTGATTATCCCAATAAGAAAGATGAATCTTACTCCACTTATAAAAAAATTAAGTCTGGTCTTAAAAGAAAAGGGCTAAAACTTATAAATGAAGAGAAGGATTTTAGGCTGGATGGCGATGAAGACGATATCTATGATGGGGCCAACATCTTGTCTGAGTTTACCAAAAAAGTTAAGTTTAATGGAAAGACGGCCAATGTTAAAATAAAGTTACTCCTTACAGATACAAACATCAACTCTGAGGATGAAACTTTTCATTACTACTACAAGAAGGCACTCAAAACGGCCGATATCATCGAATATGAAGGTCACTCGGGACTTGGTGCGAACCTTAGTCTTAAGGACCTAGAAATTAATAGACTTAATAAAAGAAAGTACCAACTCATATTTTTCAACGCTTGCAGTACATATAAGTACTTTAATGAGGAATATATAAAGGCAAAAGGTGGTACTAAAAACCTTGATATTATTCTATCAGGCCTCCCTACTTACAGTGACAGTGCAGCAAATAATTCACTTGCTTTTTTAAGAACTTTTTTGGATGCTAAAGCGCTTACTTTTCAAACAATTATTTCAAGGCTTGAGGACTCAAGTAACGATGGACCGTTTCTTTATAGCGTTGTTGGCGACGAAGACAACTCGTGGGAACCTCGATAAAAGCCTAAACTCTAGACAAAGGACCTGAGCACTATGCAAAACATCGGACAAAAACTTCTTTTTGCCCTTTGCCTTCTAGGACTCTTCTCTTGTAGTCCACAGACACATGAAAGCAATCAATTCTCCGCTTCTACAATTATGAACGGAGAAAAACCTACCGCTGACGAATATAAACAGGTTTTGGCCGTCATCAGAAACGGCGAGGTCGTTTGCTCTGCAACTGCTATAAAAAATAAACTACTCTTTTCTGCAGCTCACTGCTTTATAGACTTTGAAGAAGTAAGTGTTGGGCCCGGTGAAGATTTTGAAGAGTTTGATAACCTTTTTGAAAACCTTGGTGAGAACTATTGTCAATCTTACACAGAATGCCTTGAAGAACTTAATAAAATGACTTTTGCATGGTCCAAAAGGAGTTTCCTTGATTACCACCTTGAAAGGATTGCTGAAAGCCTCAGTGAGGGCATGAGCATATATCAAGGAAGCGGTAAACCTGGCGGACAAATTGAAGGTAATTACACCATAAAAAGTATTACTCTCGACTATGGCTGGATACGTATTCTCAAATTAAAGTTGTACGAAACATTTAATGTTTTAACAAGAATTCATCAAAGACAGTTAGACAATATAACAGAGTATGACGAATATTCATTCGACTATGCTCAAGTCGTCCTCAAAGAGAGTTTAAAAGAAACAGAAATCATCCGTCCAATCAATGAAGATATTATCCTTGATAATAACCTACCAGATGGAAGTAAAGTTATTCTTGTTGGATTTGGCAGTCAACTTTCTGAAGAAGAAAGTGAAGAAGAAAGTGAAGAAGAAAGTGAAGAAGAAGGTGAGGAAGAGGAAGAACTAGACCCCAATTACGGTGTAAAGATGAAAACAGAGCTTCCTTTGGCCGGAATTATTATGAATGATTCTGGGCTCTTTGCTATTGTTGCTGGCGAAAATCATGGGGCCTGCGAAGGTGACTCTGGAGGAGCTGCCTACATAAAGTTTCCCAACGGAAAAATTAAGTACCTTGGAATTATTACTGCCGGCGGAGACCGCTGCGGAGAGTCAGTTCTCTGGTCCAATGGCGACACTAGCGTTCAAGGTAATACCATCATCAATATAAAACTTGATCCCGAGTATATTTAATCTGAGGGCCTTCTTTCAAATATAGATAGGAAGGCCTATAATAAAAGTTGTTCCCATTTCAAGCTTAGACTCAACTTTGATTTCACCACCAAGTTTTTCGACCTCATACTTTACGGCCTCAAGCCCCACTCCTCGACCGGAAATTTCATCAACTTTCTCTTTTGAAGAAACGCCCTGATGAAAAATCAATTGAAGTAATTCCTCATCCTTCATTTTATTTAATTTACCTTTTTCTATACCCGCTACTTTTTTAATTTTCTTTGGATCAATGCCACGACCATCATCTTCAATTATTATTATGAGTTTATTCTCATTTTTTTTAATATCTACAGCAATAAGACCAACTTCCCCCTTATTTTTATCCACTCTTTCTTCTACCGCTTCGATTCCATGATCGACAGCATTTCTAAAAATGTGAATACAAGAAGATAAAAAGTCACTATACCGATCCAAGTCTAACCTTATTGAGCTTTCTTTAACTTCAAACCGAACCTCTTTCCCCTGTGGAGAAGAAAGCTGATAAATGAGATGAGAAAAATCCTTAAACCTTAAATCCAAAGTGCCTAAAATAAACTTGTCTTTAAAGCTTGTATAACTTTTAGAGTCCTCCCCAAACTCATTGACTAAAAACTCCTTCACCGAAGAAATTTTTACAGACCTAAAATTTCTATCTTCAAGGAAAAAGACTTTATTTGCCAATTCCAAAAGTCCCTTATTTTCTATTTGAAAGTTTCCCAAAAGTTTGACCAGGGAATTGAAAAGTTCTTCACAAGTTTGTAATTCCTTAACATCAATATCTTTTTTGTCTTGAAGAATACTTAAGTGTGACTCAAAATCATGGCAACATCTAACAAGTTTTCCCATTTTGAATTGGGAAAATCTCGCCTTTAAAGTATGTATTTTTCGAAAAATATCATCAATTTTATTTTCGGCCATTCCCTTTTCAAAAAATATTCCAAAATTCCAAAAGGCATCATTGGCATCCGTTACAAGGTCTAAAAACTCTATAGTATTGGTTAAAATTAAATTATATGTAACACCTTTCTCTTGTTGCTCCATGGCCTTGAGTTTAAACTCTCTCTCCTTGGTTTTATCCGAAGTAATACATATAACCTTACTTAACTTTTTATCATGGCTTTTTTCATATATAGGTCTGTACTCAAACTCCAAGTACTTACCTTCTATTTTTTCAAATGATCTAGGGGCCAAAGAAACTAAATCTTTGAAGTTAATTTTGCCACTCCAAACATTTCTACACCACTTTTTAAAGTTTTCCTTTTCATCATTATTCATACGTAAAATTTCTGAAATATTTTTTCCAGTTGGAGACGTTTTAAAAAAGTTTTCCACGACTTTTGTAGAACCGGGAGAGACGTCTCCTTGTTCATCAAAGATCATAAACCCTTGCCCCAAGTTTTCCAAAAGGTTAACCATATCCTTTTTTTGCTTTAAAATTTTTTCTCTGCTTAACTTAATTTCCAGGTGGGTTTTAACTCTTGAAAGAAATTCAGATTCATGAAAAGGCTTGGTTATAAAGTCCACACCTCCGACCTCAAAGCCCTTAAGTACATCTTCAAGCTCATTTTTCATTGTTAAAAAAATAATTGGGATATCACTTAGGTTAGAACTTTTTTTAAACCATTTGCAAACTTCAAAACCGTCCATATCAGGCATCATAATATCAAGAAGGATGAGGTCTGGGCTGGCCTCTTTGGCGACTTCTATGGCCTCTTTTCCGCTTTGAGTGATTGAAATTTTATACCCGGACTTTTCAAGGGTTCTTCCGGCCACCTGAAGGTTTTTTAGGTCATCATCGACAACCAAAATAAGGGGTTGATCATATTCATTTTTCATTAACTATATGATCGGAAAAAGGCATTAATTCTATAAACAGGTAACCGACAGGGGAAATCAGTCTTTAAAGATCATCTTCATTATTGGCCCAATCAGTTTTATATAATCGGCCATCGTCATGTTGATAAAGTCTATTTCTTTCTTCTACTTCAGTAGGCCACTGTTTATCGGGTTCGACAATATCATAAACCAGTATCAGAGCGGGAACAACAAGAATATACCACAGCATTACGCCTCCTCTCCCACTCTTTAAACATATTGGGTTAAAGATGTAAAATGCCTTATTTATTTCAATAAAATTTATTTTGACATGGCAGACCTTTGATTTCCTTATTTAAAGCCGATAGTTGGTGTCGAACAACTATTCGCAAGAGAAAAGCATGGCCAGAAAAAAAACTAAAAAGGTCGTTCCGCCAAAAAGTAGAGGCCTTTCCCCTAAGGAAGTTGCCTCAAAAAAATCTTTCCCTTTAAAAGTAAACGAAATCATGGAAGGGATAGAAGTTGATGGAGGTCGAATATTAAGTGTCTATCGAGAGCCCTTAGGTGGTCATTGGGTTTTGCTATCTTCTCTCCCCCTGGACCAAGTTGAACCGACACCTTACCAAAGAAAGCTTTCAGAACCTCATGTGAAAAACTTAGCGAGAGTCATAGACCAAACCGACCGTTTTCTAGATCCTGTTATTGCAGTTAGGGTAGGAAAGAAACAATACCAAGTTCCTAATGGGTACCACCGTTTAGGAGCTTTAAAAACATTAGGAGCAAAAACAGTTATGGCGCTCGTAATGGTGGACCAAGAAGTGGCAAAAATGATTTTGGCCCTTAATGTGGAAAAATCTCATAATTTAAGGGAAAAATCTCATGAAGTTATATCATTGGCCGAACACCTTATGAGTGAAGGTCATTATAAAGAAAGTGATTTTACTCTTGAGTTTGAGTCACCTGTCTTTTTAACCTTGGGACTTTGCTATAGGGAAAATGGCCGATTTTCTGGCTCTGCTTATCAAAGTTTACTTAAAAGAATTGATAAGTTTCAAAGAAAGTCGTTAGACATGGCCATAAAGCAAAGAATTATTTGGTCAACTCTATTACTTGAAACTGATGAGAGAGTATCTGAAATTGTTATGGAATTAAAAAACAGAGGAATGGTTTCAAATTATTTAAAAAATTATGTTGTGGCCAGAATAAACCCTTTAAGATTTAACCTTAAAAGAAATCACGGCTTAACAATGGAAGATGGACTACAACAGGCCCTAAAGGCCGCAGTTAAATTTAATTTGAGTAGTATATCAGAAAAGGACCTCTTAAAGGTCGGCTAAATTAATCCTTCATTTTTTTTACAAGTTCGTGAAACCCATTTAACTCCTTTTCAATAGAGTTAATTTCAAACTTTTTGCAATGTCGCATAACTTTAACAGACCACTCCTTTAAGGCCGAACTATTATGTTCTTTAGCAATTTCCGTCACTTTTTTACCCAATGACTCTATCAGGTTTATCTCCATAAGGTCTTTTACCTCGTCAACTTCTTTTCCCAGCAAATTAATTTTTTCGAAAAGTCCTTCACGGTCTTTAATATTTAAATTGTCAAACTTAATAGCACTTTCTTCCTTTGTTTTATTCCCTCGATTAATAAACTTAGAAATAATTTTATGATAGTTTTCTACTGAATCATAAACATAGAGAGAGTCTTTTAAACGAGTACGATTGGTCACTAATTTTAAATAAGGGATATCCTTTAATAGAAACATTTTAAAATTCAAAAACTGGACAAGTGAGGTCAAATCTCTTTGAACCAATATTAAATCGGCCCTTGAAAAGTTTATATAGCCTGAAAAGGCCTCTAAGTTAGTAAAGGTAAGTACATTTAGGTTCAATTCCTCCAATGTTTCTTTCACCTTTTCCATCATATATTTGTTTTCCTCAATAATACAAACTACTTCCTGAGAGAAGGGTTGAACTGATTCAATTTCATCTCCCTTTTCTAATTCAATTACAGAAATATTTGGAAGCTTAACCAAAAAGTGAGTTCCTTCATTTAAAACACTGGTCACTTTAATTTCGCCTTTCATTCTTGTCGTAATGGCATCAACAAAACTAAGTCCTAGTCCCAATCCTTCCGAAGCACTAAGGCTTCCCTTAACCTTTGCAAACGGTTTAAATACCTTTTTTAATTCCTCTTTACTCATTCCGATGCCAGAGTCCTCCACATTTATAATTATGCTCCCTTTCTTTTCATTTCCCTCAAAATCCAAAGTCAGTTTCACATCCCCTTTTTCTGTAAACTTAATAGCATTACTCAAAACTGCTTCCAATAATTCTTCAAATCGAAAGGGGTCGATATCAATAGTCGATGGTAATCCCTCTTTAAAAATGTAACTAAAGTCAATTTCCTTTCTTTCAGCAAGGTTTGACATTCTTGGTAAAAGACTTTTTTCTAGGATAACTAAATCAAAATGTGCCTTATTTAAAAGAAGATCACCTGACTCTATTTTTGAAAGATCGAGAATTTTATCCAAAGTTTTATTAAGTTCAACACCTGACTCGCTTATCGACTGTAAATAATCTTTTTGGGCCTCTGTATGATAGGCGCTTTTTAAAATATCGGTAAAACCCATAATCGCGTTCAAAGGAGTTTTTATTTCATGAGAAATATTTGAAAGAAAATTAGTTTTAAGCTTGTTTGATTCTTCAACTTCTTTCAAGGCCCCTTCTAAATCCTCTACAGACTTCATTAAAAGGTTTGAAAAGTTACTTAGGTCATCCGCTTTAACTTCTATTTCCTTTTTGGCCTCTTCTAATTCCTCTGCCTTACTTTCAGATTCAATTTTTTGTCGATTTAATATCCCAATATATCCCGTGGAAAATATTCCCAACTGAACAATTAAACCGAAGAATAATCCTTTTTCTAAAAAAAATAAATTTTTAAAGGAACCTAAGTAAACAGAGAGTGTCATTAATATACCTAAAATGAGAAAGATGAAAGAATAAAGAAGGGGGCGAACAAAGGTCCCTCCGTATTTATTAAGAACAAAAATACATGTGCCCGAAAATATCATTGAAAATAAACCGTAAGGAAGTATCACGTAGGCCACAGTCCATTCCTCATTTCCTAAAAAAAATATTAAAACAAGAAGAAAAATAGAAAAAATACTTAAAATATCAATCATCCTTCCCATTTTTTCAAAGCGGTCATTTAAATAAGTTTTTATAAAATAATTAAAAGACATCGAAGTTAATAAAATAAAAATATGAAAGCCCTGGTTTTGGATCCAGGGGGAGTTCGGGTAAATATACTTTGCCCCCAACCCCGTATATGAAAGGAGAAGCCCCATGTAAGAAAGAATATAAACACCTAAAAATAAATAACTTCCGTGGATATCTTCATGAGATATGCCAATAAGCCTAGAATAAAAATAGGAAATAAAATTGAAAAAAATGATCCATGAAATAATACCGAAGAAAAAGCCATAAAAATAATTATCTTTTTCATTTTTTTCTGTAAATACATCAGGTCTGTAAACTTTAAGAGGAAAAATCACTCCTGAATAAGTTTTCACCTTAAAGTATATAACCTTTTCTTTTTCAGAAAGTTTTATATTGAACGAAAAATTTCTGTCTTTGATTTCCCTTTTACTAAAAGCAAACGTATCTCCCATTTTATGAGAGACCCAAGCTTTTCCATTTTTTCTATAAATATTTAACTCATCAATAAGAGGGTTTTCGACACTTAAAATGTAAGATGTTTCTGAAGTATTTATTGTTTTAAGGGTTACCCTAAACCAATAAACCGATGAAGATAAACCAAGGTTAGGGATATCCGTTGAGGCCAAAAGAAAGCTCTCTAAAAGAACATCATTGATTTCTAATTTCCCCCTAGAGTCTTCAAAGTACTCAATTGTTTTTACAACCGATTTCGCTTCACGAGCATTTACCAATGTGGCTTTTCCAAATAAAAAACAAAAAGAAAATATTAAAAGGGTCAAAAACTTAAACAATGGCAATTCCCCAATAGATTCAAGCAACCAGACTCTTTCTATCGGTTTAATCTAGAGATACGTTGATTGTTTTAGTTTAAAAATGACATAAAAAAGGGCCTAAGAACGGCCCTTTAAACAATTTAAATTTTCTTATCAACTAAAAATTATTGATTCCACTCACAAACACTCTTTGCCCATGATGATTTAGTTCTCTCAACCCAATCACACTTACCAAGCCTTCCACTAACAAAATTTTCTAGTTCTTGAGGGTCTTTTACATCAAGCCATAGAGTAAGATCCCAATCACCCATTGTCGACCAGGCCCACTTAACTTCTTTCCAGTCTTTTAAAAATTTCCAATCCCAATCAGATCTTGCTTCGCCTCTCCACTTAACATCAACCTGTGCATACCATCTTTTTTCCATAATTTTGCCCCTTATAAATAATATTATTTATTTCATGATATATAAAAATCATTATAAAAATAGGTGGAAAATTTAAGAACTTATTTTACATCAAAAAGAAAGTTAACAGTTTTGCTGTAACACTTTCCTGCATTTTGACCAAGGTCTTTCAATTTTTCAGCAGAGGAAGGATTTTTACTTCCGTAGGTAGAAAACCTTATAAACATATCGAAAAATATTGGATCATCGTGGTCCTCACTTTGAAAAACTTCCAAATCGAGATCAAAAGCATTATAGACCCACGTGTTTGCCGCCCCAAAATCAGGTGCTCTAAGAGTTCTTAGTCTCTTAATAATTCCATCGGCCTTGTCCTTTGGTAGTATCTTATCTGCTTTAACACAAATATTATAATCGACCTTATTATCACCTTGGACAATATGAAGTTTATAGACATCTGTATAACCTGAATCTGTAAACCCTTCGATAAAGGAATCAACTAGGGAGATGGCCATTTGGTCCTCAACACCATCGCTATCTCTCCATAAAAACTTTATTTCTGGTTTCACTGAAATACCTTCCTTTTTTATCTAGGACAAATTTCATGCCTTCGTCCCTTTATTTTAAAAAAAAACCAAACAAAATTCAAAGTCACTCTACTTTTGCCGATATAAAAATTTTATTTTTTCCTTATCTCCGACAATTATGCCCGTGTTTAAATAACGCTAAGTCCAAAGAGCCTTTAAACTACCCACTACTCAGCGCTCCATAAATGCTTTTTCCTAGACCATAAGAAGGTTATAAGAAGACTCGACCTTTAAAAAATGGAAATATGGCAACAATTTGGCTAGTATGACCTTTTTAAAATTCGTAAGGGATCTTTAAAATGAGTGATGAAGAATTAAGAGGCCTCCAAGAGGATATTGCAAAAGTTATGGGCAGAGTGAAAAAGCCGAAAAAGGCCGTTGTTACTGCTGGGATGCCCTATGCCAATGGCCCTCTCCATATTGGCCATTTAGCAGGCGCCCACGTTCCAGCGGACATTTACTCGAGATGGCTAAAAATGCTTGTTGGTCCGGAAAAAGTACTTTTTGTCTGCGGAACTGACGACCATGGTTCTACCTCTGAGGTCGCCGCTAAAAAGCAAAATATTTCAACAAAGAGCTTTATCGAAGAAGTCCACTCCAAACAAGAAAAAACACTTAAGAACTATTCCATTGACCTCGATATTTATACGGGGACTTCAAGAGAGGAAAACTTCGAAGGACATAAAACCTATTGCCAAGACTTTCTTAGAAAGCTTTACGAGAATAACTTTCTAACCAAAAAAACAACAGAGCAGTGGTACGATCCAGAAATAAATATGTTTCTCCCAGACCGTTATGTTTATGGAGGTTGTCCTAAATGCGAAAATGAAAAGGCCTACAGCGAAGAATGCGATGTTTGCGGTGCCCACTACACGGCCAAAGAACTTAAAAACCCCAAGAGTACGGTTAGTGATGGAGCCCCAATTCTTAAAGATACGGACCACTGGTGGCTTGATATGTGGAGGGTCAGTGACCAACTCAAAGAGTGGATTGATGGCAAGAAAAAAACTTGGCGAAAAAATGTCTACCTTGAAACAATTAACACAGTTCTACCTTCAATCGTTTTTTCTAATAAAGATGAAGAAGTTTTTAAGGGACTCAGAGAAGAACTTCCCAAACATAAAAGTCGATATGCTCCCGGGAAAAAGATCGTCGTTCAATTTGATAATCTAGCAGACCTTGAAAAAGGAAAGTCCCTTCTCTTGGACAAAGACATCAAATCTGAACTTCTCGATGGATGGGCCCACCGGTCTATCACTCGAGATGTGTCATGGGGAGTTCCTGTTCCCCAAGATAAAGACAAAGGTATGGAGAATAAATCTCTTTACGTTTGGCCTGAGTCTCTAATTGCACCAATATGCTTTACACAAGCTGCCTTAAAGAAAAAGGGCCTAGATCCGGAGCTTTATAAAGAGTACTGGACAGACCCAGAATCCAATGTCTATCAATTTTTAGGTCAGGATAATATTTACTTTTATACTCTCATGCAAGGAGCAATGTGGTTTGGCATTCAGGAAGACCCTTACAGAATGCCTCAAAAAGGAGAGCTTCAACTCACCGATATTTTCAGTAATTATCATCTCCAAATCGATGGACAAAAGATGAGTAAATCCAAGGGGAACTTTTACACAGGGGATCAGCTGCTTGAAGAGATGGGATACACTTCAGATCAGATTCGTTACTTCCTTGCACTTTTAAGTTTACCTGAAAAAAACTCAAACTTTGACTTTGAAACCTTCAAAAAAAGAAACCACTTTTTAGCTGGACCTTTGAATGCTTCTTTTGAAAAACCAATTTCGGCGGTTCATTCAAAGTTTAGTGGTAAGATTCCAACGGGAAAGCTTATCGGAAAAACAAGAAAAGAAACATATAAAATAGTCCAAAATTATATCCGCATGATGGAAAAGGCTGACTATCCAAAAATACTTTTTGCTATAGAAAATTATGCACGGATTATTAATAGTCTTTTTACTCAATATAAGCCCCATGATGACAGGTTTGACCTAGAGCAAAGAAAAGACGCCCTTTATTCTTGTTTTTTTATTTTGAAAAACATCATGATCATGCTTTCACCTTTTGTTCCGGAAACAATGGAAAAACTTCGAAAATCTCTTAACCTAGGGCCTGAAGTTTTAAGTGTAAGTGAACTTGGCCAACCAATGCCTGAGAATCACTCCATTGGAGAAAAAAGTGAGTACTTCCCACCTTCAGATGAAAGCTAAAGGCCCAAAGGGCCCTTAGCAAAAAGTAAAATTAATTTTTGAGATCAAATCCCATCTTAATATCATAATTCCTTACTTTCCCTGTGATATTCATTTTAATCACTCCAAGAGCGGGAAGAGTCGGATGAATTATTCCTTCAGCTTCAAGGTTTTCAACGTCATCTGCAAAGCTGTCACTTTCATTAAGGATTCCCATTTCCACGGCCTTAATTGCAATAAGCTCTTTTAAGATATTGGCCTGACTTGTTTGAATGTCGAAGATCCTAATAACGGGACAATTATTATAAATTTCACCATTATGAGCAACTCTCTCTTTTATTCCTTTAAATTTGATTTTAAGGTTTGATGTTTGGATATCCCCTCTTCTTACTTGCTGCCAGAAGGAATCTCCGAAGTAATTTTTTGGAACCATAAGATTTATCGTTCCTCCTCTTTCACCATAGAAGCTCACTTTAATTTTAAACTTATAATCAATTTGGTATTCTTCGCCAAACTCTGTGTCAATAAGATCCTTGACCTCAAAAAACCCATGGCCCTTATTAATCATGCTCGTCGTTCTTGCTCTATCCTTAATTAAAATCATGTCACTTCTTTCACCAATAGGGTCATCGTTTGTGTAACCAAGTTGGAGTCCACTCAAAAGAAAAGAAAAAACTAATAACCATTTTGTCATTTTGTACCTCTCATAAAGAATTTAGGTTAAAGGTTATAAAGCACTAAGGGGAGTTGTCAAACTACTGTTTTTTTTCGGTTTTCAATATCAAGTGGCCCTCGGTATTTTTTCATACTATCCACCCAATTCACATGTGAATTCCATTTTTTAAGTTTAAAAAATAGTCCCAACGTTGAACGGTCAAGAAGGACAAACTCCTCTCTTGGAAACTTTCTTTTGGCCAAATCAATACTCTTAATAAAGTTCTTAACTGTATGAAAGGGATTGACTTCGTTGAGAGGATAGCGACCTTTGAAAGTATAAGGTTTGTAGGTTTCAATGATGAGCTCAAAATGCCTTTCAAATAAGTCGTGAGGATCTTCCTCTAAAAAAATACCTAGATCAACAATGGACTTACGATAAAGAGCAAAGTCATTCTCCTCAACCGCCAGCAATATGGCAGCATAGGTCCTTATAAACTCATGGGGAAATTCCCGAGTCGAACCAAAATCCATCAATTTAACTTCATTAGGAGAAAAGAGATAATTACCATTTTGAGGATCTGAATGAATCTTCTTTCTTTCAAAAAGAGTATACATATAATTATCAAAAAGCACTTGCCCTAACTTATCTCGTTGTTCTTGGGAATACTCTAAACTTTTTTCAAAGGAATCACCGTCAAAGAATTCCATCGTCAATACTTTTTTGGTCGAAAACTCATCGTAAACCTTGGGCACTTTGATTTCGGAGCACTCTTCTTTGAGTATCTCCCTAAAGGCCTCTATTTCCTTCTTTTCCCTTTCATAATCACACTCCATAAGGAGGGAACGTTTCATTTCTTTTACCAAGCTTGTGACATCAACCACTCCAGGAAAAACCAACCCAATAAATTTTTTAATTTGATCGAGGTTTTCAAAGTCATTTTCCGTGGCCTTAAGAATATTGGGATACTGGACTTTAACAGCAACAGGTTCACCTGTTGGCAAGACGGCCTTATGAACCTGACCAATCGAAGCCGCCGCAATGGGTGTTCTATCAAATGATTTAAAAAGCCCCTCTGGTATTTTTCCGAAATTCTCCAAAAAGACCCTGTCCAAATCAGAACGTGGCATCGGAGGAGCATCCTTTTGAAGTTCCTTAAAAAGGGATGTCACTTCCGGGGGTAAAATCATATCTTCCGTAATAGAAAGCATCTGACCCATTTTCATAAGGGCGCCTTTAAGCTCTCCCATGGAGTTAATAATATCTTTGGCAACCGAGGCCTTGACGCTAAGATGATTCGCCTTGGTAAGCGTTTTTTTTACTAAATACTTACTCGTTGCTTTGGCAAGAGTCGTCCCCATTTTCGTTAAACGCTGAAGTTTAGAAGTTTTGATTTTTTTCCCAGTCATAACTAAAAAATGGTCCTTGAAAAAAAAATATCCTTAACCTTCGCACCTAGTTTTTCAGAAAGCTTTTTACCTAGGCCTTTGGCCTCTTCTTTAAAGTTTAATTCATAAATATCATGAGTCTCAAATCGGTCAATTAAATAATCATCACTTGTTTGTATTTCATCAATCAATTGAAGATCTAAGGCCTGTGTTCCATACCAATGCTCTCCAGTGGCCACTTTAGAGATATCCACTTGCGGCCTTGCCTCACTTACAAACTTTTTAAAAAGCTCATGTGTAGAATTTACCTCTTCCTGAAACTTTTCTCTTCCCTTCTCATTATTTTCACCGAACATCGTAAGAGTTCTTTTAAACTCTCCTCCAGTAATTTGTTCAAAATCTATATTATTTTTTTTCAACAACCGGTTAAAATTTGGAATTTGCGCCAAAACACCAATCGATCCCAAAATCGCAAAAGGTGCTGCCACTATCTTATTGGCCTGACAGGCCATCATATAACCGCCACTCGCCGCGACCTTATCAACTGAAGCAGTCAAAGAAATTTTTCTGTCACGGATTCTTTTGAGCTGACTGGCCGCAAGCCCATACCCTGGGACAATTCCTCCCGGACTTTCAAGCTTGACAAAAACCTCATCGCCTTCTTTCGCTACAGATAAGAGTGCTGTAACCTCTTCTCTTAAAGAGCTCGCTGCCTGCGCCCTTATATCTCCATCAAAGTTAAGGACATAGAGACGGGGCTTCACTTCTTTTTTTTCTTTTTTAATTTTTTCTTTGGCCTCTTTACTGACTTCTTTTAACTCTTCTTTTGAAAACACCTCCAATTGAAGGCCCTGTTTTATTTTTTGAAAATGGTCTCCCAAATTCTTAAGCTCGATTGTTCCTGGAGGACTTCTCTTCTTTTTTGCTATAATGGCAAGCCCGATAGCAACGAACAAAATTCCTAAAACAACAGTGCCAACTTTGGCAAAAAATAAAAAATAACTAACCCAAACTTCAGACATTTTCACGAACCTTTATTTAATAATGAACCAAATAATAAACCCACTTAAGATACTCCTTATAAACTGACAAAAAAGAGGCCTCACTTTTCCACCATTTCTTAGGCATGGGGGTTGGCGAAGATTTTATGTCAAGGCCATATGTATTCATTTTTTCAAAAATCCATTTGGCCCTACTTGAATGATACCAACTTGTAACCAAAAGCACTTCCCTCACCTTAGGGTATCTTTTAGTCACTTCCTTTAGAAGAACTTTCGCTTCCTCAAAAGTACTCGTATTTCTTGTCTCACTTAAGAAAAGGCGATCTTTATCCGGTACATTAAAATGACCTAATAGGCGATCTGCCATTACTCCACTGCGTAAACTTAGGCCTAATTTTTGGGTCTCACCTTGCTCAGTTTCAGCAAAAAGTATTTTTCCAACCTTTCCCTCTTTATGGAGGCTTGCAGCATAAAAAGCCCTGCTATAACCTCCCCCCATTAAAAGAATCGTCACGGGAGCCTTTTTTTCAACCTTATCCCTCTTAACAAGAATTTTCCCCGACCAATGGAGAATATTATCTTTATTAAAGAAAAGGACAACTAACAAAAGCATGAAAGCTAAAACTTTTTTCAAAAAAACCTTTCCCTTACCAAAAACAGCAAGGTTACCACTCTCCACATTTAACTTTCTTGTAAGGACATTTGCCCCTAGCAAAAGAACTTTTCTCCCTCAAAGTATCTTCAACCTTGAGATTAAACTCTTTGAGAAGAATATTTTTCAAGTTAGAATCTTCCTTTTTTACTACCTCAAGGGCCTTTTGATAAGCTGAAACGGTTCGATCCGAAACTGATTTATTAACTGCATACCAAAGCTCCACTTCACCCAGACTGTAGACGATTTCAAAATCATCGACCTTTATGCCCACAGCTTTCATTTTGTAGTAGGAGGTAAGGGCACCGTAAGCGAAAAACTTCAACCTCTTTTGCTTGACCATACGAAAGGCAAGTTCCAATTTATTGACTTCTCTTATCTTAGACTTAATGACGCCTAGCCCACTCACCAAGTCAACGGCGATATCTCCCCTTACACTTACAATACCGCTTCTACGAATCTCATTCACCATACCTTTTTTGCTTAACTTTTTACTACCCTTAAGGGCAAAAATGGCATTTACATTCTTTGCAATTGGGCCAAACCACTTAAATTTTTGTTCTCTTTCTTCAGTCCTTGTTGTTGAAAAGACCACGTTCTTCTGTCCCCGCCTTTGGGCCTTCATAAAGGCCCTTTTCCAAGGAACCAAACGGTAATCCTTCCTCAGCATTCTTCTTCCAAGCTGGCCTTTATTGTTAAGACGTTTATGGACTGACTCCAAAATTTCCACAGAAATACCTGAGGGCGTCTTTTTATCCTTTCCCCTAAAATTGAAAGGTGGATATTCTTCTGTGTACCATTTCAAGCTCTCTAGGGAAAATGCCTTAAAATTTAATAAGAAAAAAATTACAAAAATTCTTATAAAAAATTTTGCCATTCTCTCTCCTTTCTCCTAAATGGATCTGACTTCAACTCTTGTCGTACTAAATGAAGCATTTCCGGAAACTTCGTCTCTATTTTTGTCATCGGTGAGGTCATTAATACTCACGCCTGGGTGATTCTCTGCGGTCCGCATTCTAATGCCTTTTTTATTATGGCCCCAGCCATGGGGAATAGAGACGACCCCTACTTGAATTTTATCAGTGACTTCCAGTGAAATATCAACCTCTCCAATAGAAGAAGTCACTCTCACCATATCTCCCTGCTTGATATCCCGTCTTCGAGCATCCTCCGGATGCATTAAGAGAGTACATCGTTCCTTTCCCTTCATCAACCGAGAGCAATTATGCATCCAGGAATTATTACTTCTTAAATGACGACGGCCAATCAAATAAAGTTCTTCTGAATCCCCGGCGGCCAAAACTTTTTTTAATCTCTTTTCATCTTTTAGTAGAATGAAAGGAGCCAGGTTTATTTTTTTTGAAGAACGAAAAATTCGGCCCGGAAGAAGAGGCTTTAAAGGGCCTAAATCAATACCATGAGGATTATCCAGCAATTTTTTAAGGTTTAGCTTCTTTTTTCTATCACCTTTGGCCAAAAAACCGTAAGGCCCAAACCTCAAACTCCAGTCAATGATCCTCCGAGGTGTTAAAAACTCTCGAATCTTTTTTCGGTAGAAGGCCTTTATAGTTCCTAAAAAACCTCCTTTTTCTAATCTCCATTGAAGCTCATGATAAATATTTCCCTCAGTTTTAGCTCCCTTCTTTCTTTTAATTGCTGGGCGAACCAATTTTGCAGTGTCTCTAATCGCAAAGTTGTGAAAAATAAGATCATAGTGGGTCGTTTCCAAAAAATGACAGGGAGGCATAATGATATTGGCATTTCTTGTTGTTTCGTTGAGGTAAATATCAATGGATGCCATAAAGTCTAAATTCCCCATAAGATCCCCCAAAGTTTTGCCATTAGGAGTCGATAGGACTGGATTTCCTGCTGTTGTCACTAGACCTCTTATCTGGCCATTCCCCATTGTGCTCATTTCTGTAATTAAAGTCCCAACAGGAAATTCACCGCACACTTCAGGGGCCAACTCAACTCGACTTTGCCAGCGATTGTAACCTCCTGGTGAAGTAAATTTATGAATATCAAAAGCAGGAAGGGGAAACATGGCCCCTCCATCTTTATCAAAGTTCCCTGTTAAAATATTGATTACGTTGATAAGCCAATGGCAAAGAGAACCAAAGGCCTGTGTGGAAACCCCCATCCTTCCATAACATACGGAGGTAGGAGAATTTATGAGGTCCTTGTAAATATGATAAATTTCTTCCTTGGATATCCCTGTATTTTTGGAAACAAAGTCAAGCTCATAATCCCGACTCATCCGCTCTACTTTCTCTATCCTTTTTGAAAAAGACTTCAAGCGTCCGATCTTGACGTTGCCCTCCTTAAAAATAAGGTGGATGAGTCCAAGAAGAAAAACAGCGTCCCTTCCAGGCCTAATGAAATAATGTTCATCTGCAATATCTGCTGTCTCCGTTATCCTCGGATCAATAACTACAATTTTACCCCCACGGGCCTGAATGGCCTTGGCATGGTTATAAAAATCTGGGGAGGTCATTAAACTCCCATTCGATGCCATGGGGTTTCCTCCAAGAATAAGAAAATAGGAAGTTCTTGAAAGATCCGGAACTGGAATCATTAATTGATGACCAAACATAAAGTAAGCAACAAGTTGATGAGGAATTTGGTCGACTGTTGAAGCTGAAAAACGGTTCCGAGTTCTCAGAGACTTCGTAAACCCTGTTCCAAAAAGCATAGCGTCCAGGTTGTGGACGTTAGGGTTTCCTCTATAAATCCCAATACTATTAGGCCCATATTTTTGAGACAATTTTTTGAGAGCATGGCCAGTTCTATCAAATGCTTCTTCCCAAGAAATTTCATCCCATTCGGATCCTTTTCTTTTCATAGGCCGTCTTAAGCGATCAGGGTCTTCATGAATATCTTTAAGTCCGTAGGCCTTAGGACAAATATGTCCTCTAGATAAGGGATCCAAAGAGTCTCCTTTTAAACTGACCACCTTATTATTTTCAACATGATACTCTAGGCCGCAAATGGCCTCACAAAGATTGCAGGAACCAAAACTCGTCTTTTTTTTCATTACCTTGCGAGTTGCCAATGAAACCCCCTCAAACATTGATTCGATTGCCTTAATTTTTTACCCATTATAGAATATAGCATTAATATAACTATAAAAATAATTCTTTTGTAAGGAATTCAAATGACAAAAAGATGGTACGCCCAATACGACAAAGAAGTTAAGACATCTATCGACTTTGAAGAGTTTCCTAACCTCCCTGCATATTTTGAAAGTTGTTTTGAAAAATACAAAGACAGGCCAGCTTTTAACAATATGGGGCATACGATAAGTTTTCAAGAGCTCAGGGAATTAGCTAATCAACTGGCCAACTATTTAACAAATGATCTCAAACTAGAAAAAGGAGACCGTATCGCCATTATGATGCCCAACTGTCTCCAAAATGTTATTTCTCTTTTTGCTGCTCTTAAAGTCGGGCTTATCGTTGTTAATGTCAATCCGATATACACACCAAGAGAGTTAGAACATCAATTAAAGGACGCCGGGGCCACGACAATTATAATCTTTGAAAATGCTATGTTGACCCTTGAAAAATGTTTAAAAAATACCCCCATAAAAAATGTTATTTGTACAAAGCTAGGAGACTCTCTACCCTTCCCAAAATCTGCCATTATTAATTTTGTTATAAAGCATATCAAGAAAATGGTTCCCAAATGGAATATTCCCAATACTATTTGGTTTAATGACACTTTAAAGAACCAACCAACAACATTTGAAATGCCCGAAATATCAAAAGATTGTATAGCTTTTCTCCAATACACCGGTGGAACAACAGGACTTGCCAAAGGTGCTATCCTAACTCACTACAATGTTCTTTCTAATCTCCTTCAATGTTCTGTATGGTTTAATTTTGTACTATCAGAGGATGGTGATGTCGTCATCAATGCATTGCCCATTTGCCACATTTTTTCTCTCGTAGCAGTTTGCTTTTCTTCCTTTGTCAATGGATGTGAAAATGTTCTCATAACGAATCCAAAAGATTTGAAAACTTTTATTGGGGTTTTAAGAAAATTTCAATTTGCTAGTTTTGCCGGTGTAAATACGCTTTTTAAAAAACTTATGGAACATCCTGATTTTAAAAAAGTAGATTTTTCCAAACTTAAAATGTGTGCAAGTGGCGGCATGGCAACAGAAGAAGCCGTAGCAAAAAAATGGAAAGAAATTACAGGAAATATACTCCTGGAGGGTTATGGCCTTACAGAATGCTCTCCAGTAGTCTTATTTAATCCAATTCTTACAGAAACCTTTAGCGGCAAAACAGGGCTTCCTCTTCCAGAAACAGATGTGCAAATTAGAGATGAAGATGGAAAAGAAGTCCCTGTTGGTGACGTTGGGGAAATTTGTATTTCTGGCCCTCAAGTTATGAAAGGTTATTGGAATCACGAAGAAGAAACCAAGAATGTTTTCTATGAAGATGGTTATCTTAAAACAGGTGATATGGCCTACATGGATGAAAGAGGTTATTTCAAAATCGTGGATAGGAAAAAGGATATGGTTATTGTTTCAGGTTTTAATGTCTATCCCACAGAAATTGAAAATGTCATCGCTAATAACCCTAAGGTTTTTGAAGTGGCCGCAATAGGTATTCCTGATGAGACGACAGGGGAAGCCGTTAAGGTTTTTATCGTTAAACATGACGACTCTCTCACTAAAGAAGAGTTATTAGAGTACTGCCGAGAAAACTTAACAAATTACAAGATCCCTAAAGTTATTGAGTTTAGAACAGAAGAATTACCAAAGACACCTGTTGGAAAAATTCTAAGAAGGGCACTGCAAGGTTAAAAAATGAATTCCAAAAAAAAAATCTTTATTACAGGTCTAACTGGTTTCTTAGCAAGTCATGTTTGTAAAATTCTTCTCGAACAAGGCCATGAAGTTAAAGGAAGTGTCCGAGACCTCAAAAGTAAAAAGTGTGATGATTTAAAAAAAGAAAATGTCTTTGGCATCGCTGGGGCAAGACTTGAAATTATTGAGGCCGATATTACCAATAAAAAAGGTTGGAAAGAGGCATTAGAGGATTGTCACTATCTCATTCATATGGCGTCTCCTGTTCCCAAAGGTGACGCCTATTTTAAGGATCTCTCTGTCATCGACACTGCAATTGAAGGAACAAGAAACGTCCTTGAAGCGGCAGCAGGTGTTGTTGAAAGAGTCGTTCTAACCTCCTCCTCTGCTGCAGTTATTTATCCAGGAGGTAAAAAAAATGACCTCTTTGACTTTGAAGCACCTCCTCTTAATGAGAGTGACTGGACAAAAACAGAAAGTTCCCTTGGAGAAATTGGGGCCTACTCAATTTCAAAGACGAAAGCAGAGAGGTGGGCCTGGGATTTTGCTAAATCTAAAAACCTTCAGTTAACAACAATAAACCCTACTTTCGTCATAGGTCCTCTTCTTTCTTCCAAGATAAGAGCACAAAGCCTCTCCATGATCTATTTCGCAAGTGCAGGAAAAATCAATGCCTTACCAAAACAAAGAATTTTAATTCCCTACGTTGATGTTCGAGATGTAGCATTGGCCCATGTAACTTCTCTTACTCACGAACAAGCACCAGGAAATAGGTATATCCTTCATAATGAATTTTACGACCTTGTCGATATGCTCGAAGAGCTTAAAGAAGAGTTTAAACCCTTGAGTTTAAAATGGCCTAAAAGGTCTGTTCCCCATTGGAAGCTAAAATTGGCCTCTCTTTTTAAACAAGATGCCAAAATGCTTTTAAGTTTAATGGGCCCTTCCCACGAGAAATATCGACCCATTAATGGAAAAAAAGTAAACGAGCACTTTAATTTTTCATACCGCCCCCTCAAAGATACTATGAGGGATTGTATTCAGTCCTTTAAAGATATTGGACTTATTAAGTAATCTCTTCTCGCTCACTAATAACCAGAACAGTTTTTTCTAGGCCTTTGGTCCTATAAAAAGTTGACTCGGCATAACCGGGCATGGCAGGTAAGTTTAAAAAAAGTTTGGTGCTAGGGTACTCTACAATGGCCACCTGGTCCCAAGGGTCATCACGTTCTACTTTACCAATAAAGGCAAGTTGACCGCCCAAAAGGGCAACACTTCTCAATGCAACTTGGCCATATTTCTCGTAGTTTTTCTTACCTTCCCTTCCTTTGAAAGAAAGTAAGTTGATCATATAAACCTTCCCCTCAATGGGGTTATTTTTAAGTTCCTCTATTTGGTCGCTTGTTGGGTTAATACCACCATAATTTTCCAAATCACCACGATAACTTATGGAACGTGTTGATAAAGAAAAAAATTGGCCCAAATTTTGGCAGCCTTTTAAAAAAATATTGGCCACCCAAGGAAGCTTCTTCTCTACAAGAACTAGGGTAACGCAACCTTTCTTTTCTTGAAAGAAGTCTCTAATCTCCATCAAAGATCTTTGATTATCAAATCTAAGAATGTGGCATTCCTCAAAAGGCAATGCCCCTTCTCCAATAAAAAGTCTACGGGCACTGACTGATAGGATAAGGTGAACTCCAGGATTGGTTTTTCCTTTTTCCCAATAATCTTTAAATATTGAACCAGGCACCATAATAGCAAGTGCAAGAGCATTTTTGTTGATAGGGCCTAAAGGTTTTTTAATCATGGCCTTATTATAATCAAAAATTTTTCGCTGGTAAATTAGTGTTTTTTGGAATCTCTTGAAAGTCTCTAGCTTTAGGTGCAAGATATTTAAAACTAAAAAAAAGGTTGTCCATGGGCCAGATATTTAAATCCTTCAAAGACTTTTATCCTTTTTACCTCAATGAACATAAAAAAAAATGGACAAGGATTTTCCATTTTATCGGAACAACTTTAGGGCTAAGTGGTCTCATTTTATCTTTGGTAAAAGTTAACTTTAGGCTTTTCCTCATCGGTCTTGGCTGTGCTTACCTTTTAGCATGGATCTCCCATTTTTTTATTGAAAAAAACAGGCCGGCCACATTTAAATATCCCTTCTACTCTTTTTTGGGAGATTTAAAAATGTTTAGTGAACTGCTTTTAAGAAAGAGAAAATTTGAAGAATAACTAAGGTCTTAAACGGCCAGTGAATAGGGAAATGTAATCGTAAACTGCAGCCCTATGCCAAAAGAGTTCTTGATTTCAATTGTTGCTCCAGCATCATTAAGAACTCTTTGAACAACATCCATACCGACTCCTCTTCCCGAAATTTCTGAAACGATTTCCTTGGTAGAAAGGCTTGTAAGAAAAATAAGTTGAAGTTTCTCCTCCTCACTCATTTTCACAATTTCTGACTCCGCTACAAGCCCTGAGACTCTAGTTTTTTCAACAATTTTATTAGTGTCAATACCTTGCCCATCATCTCTTATAATTATAACCAATTCGCTTTTTTGGCCTTTATGACAACTAACTTCTATTTCTCCAACCTCATCTTTACCAAGAGATAATCGATGCTCTGGTTTTTCTATACCATGGTCAAGCGAATTTCTTATCAAGTGGACCATTGCCTCAAGAAGTGAGTCGAGCTTTTGCTTTTCAAGGCTTCCCTGTATACCAGAAAGCTTTAACCTAACTTTTTTACCCAAATTTTTAGAAACTTCCTTAACAAGGCCATTAAATTTATGGAAAGAGTACTTAACTGGCAAATCAAATGCCTTATCAAGTATAAAGTCTACTGAGGAAGAACTTCCTCCATTATTTAATAATTTTTTAATTTCTTCCTTGCAGAGAATAAAATTTTCAAATAATACTTCTTTAACATTTGGCCTTATATCAACTTCCTTTTGATCTTCAATACTAGAAAAGGTTTTTAAAACTTTAAGAATATCGAAGTTTTTTGAATAATTGAGCCAGGTAAAGTCCTTTTCTTCAAAAACAGACTCCATATT
>JAOMEV010000028.1 GCA_028346125.1 Bacteriovoracales bacterium
AATATAGAAGTTGAAGATACAGGTCCGGGAATCCCTAAGGAAAAGCTAGATATCATTTTTTCCGCCTTCTCTCAAGTTCACGAGCATGGAAGTGTTCAGGAAAGAGGGAGTGGTTTAGGGTTGTATATTTCGAGTAAAATAATTGAAGATTTAAGGGGTACTTTAGGAGTCATTTCTGACGTTGGAAAGGGGTCTGTTTTTACTATATCGCTAGCTGATATAAGCTTTTTAGAAGATGGAGAAACCAAGGATATTGCCTACACTTTTTTTGGAGACACCATTTTAATTGCTGATGACTACTCTATAAACGTTAAGCTTTATCAGGCCTATCTTTCTAAACATAACCTTAAAATTGAAACAGCAAGTGATGGAAAAGAGCTCGTTTTAAAAACTAAAGAAGTGAAACCTGATTTAATTGTGACTGATTTTGATATGCCAGAATTAAATGCGGATCAAGTGTTGAAAGCTTTAAGAGCTGCAAAAATTGAAACACCCATCATTTTAGTTTCTGCCTTAAAAATAGAAGAAGAAACAAAAAAAGGGTTTCAGGGATTTTTACAAAAACCAGTGGATGAGGATGTTTTTTTAGAAAACATAGCAAGGCTTATTAAGCATGAAGTAAGGTTTATAGAAGAAGATTCCAATGAAGACGACTTATATGAGTTTATTGTTCCAAAAAAATTAGGTCAAAAAGACCTTGTAATCATTCAACAAGTACATGAAAAATTTAAATATTGGCGAACTTCGATGGAAGTGACAATAATGGAAGACGAGATTCAAACTTTAAAAGAACAATTTACTGAAACGAAGCTAAAGTTCTTTATCCCCATGCTTGAAAAGCTTGAAGAAAATACAAAAAAGTTCAGTATAAGCGCAATTGAAAACATATTGGATGATCTGATTAAAAAAACTAAGAAATAAAATTATTTGGCCTCTTGAACAATTTTCAAAATAAGAGGTCTTCTGACTTTTATAAAACTTCCCCTATTTTGAACCTAGTATTTAAGCCTTAACCTTTTTATGATAATCCTTTAGAGCTGTCACTAAAAGTTTGAGCGTGGCTAGTTCACTTTCTGCTTCCTTGTTTCCAATTATCGCCTTTCTGTGTATCCTACTCCACTTTATCCACCAGCCTAAAACATCTCCTGTAAATCTTGTTTCCATTTTCATTATCCATCTCCTTTACGTTTTATATCTTCATTTTAAACCCTGCTTAGTTATCTTTAAATGGTTCAGAGAAAGTTCAAGCGCCTTATAATAGGTTCAAACATTGTTCAAAAACCTTTTTTTAGAAAGGTTCGTAATTTCAGTATGTTAAGTACAATAACATCCAAAAGTTAAACCTCTGCTCTTCAAAAAACCTGTTGAAATGGAAGCTTGTCTCAATTCACAACATACATACCTTATTATGACGAGCTTCTATTAAACTTAAGGTTATGAACTTTTCTCAAGGCCCTATAAGACTCATTTACCGAATGAAACCTAAGCTCGTAAAAGAAAGTTCTTTAGGAGCATAACTAATTCGCAAATTACGTAAAAAAAATCTCATTTTTTGTCAATTGAGGCGAACTTTATTAGTGAAATTAGAATACACTCAATGGTTTTTTTTAAAAGTTGGTTTTTTCATTTTTGATGTTTACAAAAACCGTGTTTAACCTACCCTAGCTTTGATTAAATTAGGTAAAAAATCAAAAGACAAGGCCTTTGTGGGTCCCTTTTATAAAGAAATTGAATTAGAGTTCAATCTGTTTTTATAGTTCCATAAACTTTGAAATTATTCTTTGGTCCGATATTTACAAAAACTATTTCTCCTGAGTTTGGAAAATAACCAGTAAGTCCTGTTATAGTCACTTGGTGGGTAACTAACACTAAGGGCATTTTTTTATTATTTTTAATTAACCAATTTTTAAGTCTATTAATATAAGTATTTCTTTGATTGAATTTTCCAAAGAAAGAATTTAGTAATGGTAGCTCTTTAATTTCTCCCAGCTTCATTAAATTGGCCGTTTCTAGACATCTACACCATTGACTAGAATAAATATAAGCTTTTTTAATTTTATTTTTTTTAAAAATGAGTCCTATTTTTTTCGACTGTATTTTCCCTTGATTCGATAAATTCCTCTGGGTAGAACAATCCGTTAGTTTAAAATAAGAGGGATCTCCAAACCCTGGCGCCAATGAGTGCCTAATAAGGACGAAGTTGTTCTTTTCCAATAAAGTTGGCCAAAGTTTTTTTGTATTTTCCTTTAAGACCGCTGTGTTTGGAAATAAAATAATAAAAAAAAAGGGAAAAATTCTAGCAAGCAACATAAGTTAACCTAACCATCGTTTAAATTAATACTCCTAGAGTTATACTTCTTATTATAAAGGAATCTCCAATATTAATAGAAATAAATTATAAAATTAAAAGTTTAAAAATTGTCTAATTCAAATTAATTAACTGTCTTTATTTCAATGATATAATGGTGCGTAGGAGGACATATGAAGGGATTAATATTGATATTTACTATTACCGTTGTTCTTTTGTCACCAGCAACTTATTCGGAAGGTTGTGGCGATCATGGGCCTGGAGAAGATCAGGAATGCATCAAAGATTCAAATGGAAATTGTGTTGAAACTTAACTCTTTTCATTTTATCTAATTAGTTTGAATAGATAGGAATCTGTTATTCATAAAACTTTAAACATCTGAACGTTTAAAAAATCTAATAACAACCATGTTATATTGACAAGAACTCTATTTTTTTTCTGCAAAGGCCCTGAAAAACAAAAAGCCTTTACTTACTTATAAGATGCTTGTATTTATTAATGAAAGATCGGATACCTGGTACGTAGTTTACGAAATGGACCAACCTTAAAAGGTTTTTATAACCTATCAAAATTTCATTGACAGGGTTAAGGGTTATTTTTCCTAAATATCTCTGATCACCCCTATTACTAAGCAGTGTTTGATTATTTTACATAACTAACTGAAATTATACTCGAGTTTTAATTAAACTTTTTAGACTCCATTTAGGGGGGTATTATTTATCATAAAAACCCCATCCTTTTTACAAAGCAAATTGAGTAAATTCCAGAAAGGGCCTATACATAATCAACGAAACCCTAATTAATTGTGGACAGGTAGGACATTAATGTTTGATTTATTATCTAAAACCAAAGAGACTTTAAAAAATGATATTTTGTCTGGTTTAACAGTTTCACTGGCACTTGTCCCGGAAGCCGTGGCCTTTTCTTTCGTGGCCGGAGTTGACCCCCTGGTAGGACTTTATGCCGCTTTTTTAGTCGGTTTGATCACCTCTATTTTTGGTGGTCGTCCTGGAATGATTTCTGGTGCTACAGGCGCCTTGGCCGTTGTTATGGTTTCTTTAGTTTCAAACCATGGAGTAGAATACCTCTTTGCTGCTGTTGTCTTAATGGGAATACTTCAAATGCTAGCGGGCCTTTTAAAATTAGGAAAGTTCGTTCGTCTTATTCCACACCCAGTTATGCTCGGATTTGTTAATGGTTTGGCCATAGTTATTTTCTTAGCTCAATTATCCCAATTTAAATTTCTTGATGCAAAAGGCGTGAGTCAATGGCTTCAAGGAAGCGATATGGCCATTATGCTAGGTCTTGTTGGTTTAACCATGGCCATTATTCATTTTTTACCAAAGTTAACAAAGTCTATCCCCTCATCTCTTGTGGCAATTACGACTGTCACAGGATTAGTTCATTTTGTAGGACTAGACACAAGAACTGTAGCTGACATGGCCTCAGTCGGAGGAGGGCTTCCTTCCTTTCACATCCCTTCTGTACCTTTTAATATCGAAACATTAAAAATTATTTTTCCATATTCCGCTATTTTAGCAGCAATAGGTTTAATAGAATCTCTCATGACCCTTCAGCTTGTAGATGAAATTACTGAAACAAGAGGCAATACTAACCGTGAATGTATGGGACAAGGACTTGCTAACATACTTACAGGTTGCTTTGGAGGTATGGGCGGCTGCGCGATGATAGGCCAAAGTATGATTAATGTAAATTCAGGTGGTCGTGGACGTGCTTCTGGAATTACAGCGGCGATATGCTTACTCTTTTTTATTATCGCAGGATCCTCAATTATTGAAATGATTCCCCTAGCAGCTCTAGTCGGCGTTATGTTCATGGTGGTTATTGGAACTTTCGAATGGTCCAGTGTACAAGTCTTGGGAAAAATTCCAAAATCTGATGCCTTTGTTATTATTTTAGTCTCAACCATAACCGTATACTCTGATCTCGCTATAGCTGTTTTTTGTGGAGTTATCGTTTCATCTCTCGTTTTTGCATGGAAAAGATCAGAACAAATAAATTCTGAAATCCATATAGACAAAGAAGGATTTAAACATTACAGACTTAAAGGTCCCCTCTTTTTTGGCTCAGTCAAAAGCTTCCAAGATATCTTCGACCCAAAAAATGATCCTTCAAAAATTTACTTAGATTTTGAAGAATCCAAGGTCTGTGATTACTCTGGGATTGAAGTTATCAATAATTTAGTTGAAAAGTATAAAAATCTAAAAAAAGACATCTATATTAAAAACTTAGGTTCTGATTGTCAGGATATTGTTGATAGGGCCGGTAATATTTTTGAAGCAAAAAGGATCACTCCTTTAAAATTATCCTAAAAGCTCTCTAAAAATGGGCCAATCTTCCGATACCAAAAGCTGTAGTGTATCCTTTTTTTATTTTACCAAACAGTTTAGTTAGACACCTTTTATTAAGCGATTCTATTTCGGTTACATTTGGACCATTTGAAAAAGGAACCCTCCGTGAAACTAACTACCTTCTCTTCTGATGGTCCCTCTGAAATAGGAATCGTTACTGGTCAAGGTCTTGTTCCCATTAACCAAATTGATTCAAGTTTACCTAAAAATATGACTGAACTCATTGATCAATTAGAAGGCCTAAAAACTAAAATTGAAAATATCGTTAAAGGGTTTCAACTTGTCTTTAAAGGACTACAAAATACCAAATTAGGTACGTTCAGATTTTTACTGCCTTAAATAGATGGATATTGATCTATATTAAATAAATTATATTTAAAATAATTAAGGCCAATAATTTTAAAAATAGGTCCTCCCAATTTTAATAATTTATTTGGCTTAGAGTGGTCGATGGCCTCTCGTATCGTAAACAGCATTTGGGCTCAATAAACCTTATGGTAGAATGTAAATGGCCAAAAGATTTGTTTAAACATTGAAGTTTTTATTGGTTGGGGCATGAATGTAATAGTTTTTGGGTTAATTTCCATTTCAGTATTTTTTTTTAATAAGGCAGTTCCTTTCAAAGTAAATTCCAACGATCCCCAAAAGGTTATTATAGAAATTCATAACCCTGCCCCCATCTTAAAACCTGGTACTTGCTTTGAGATAAGGCCTGAGTTTAAGGATAAGAGCTACACACTTGTTAGAAAAGTGATTGCTGAAGAGGATGGCTATTACACGTATTGTGTTGTTAAAAAAAGTGAATTGAGATGTGAAAAATCAAAATTCAGTGCTAGTTGCAAATTTATAGACAGATACTTTAGGGCCACAAGGTGTCGTGCTAATAATATTTCTGCTGATGAAGTTTATAAAGGTCTTTATCAAAAAAAATCTTAGGTAGGACCCCAATTAGAAATATCTTCTCCAAAACTTCTTTTTTTTGTTAGTTAAGGCCTGATTTTTTTTAAAGAGATTTCATATAGATAGGCCATATTTCAATACCTTTAAGCAACCCTTTTTAAATATCATAACCTGTAGAATTTACATTATTTATTAGGAGTTCCCCCATTAATTTGCTATAAGAGCATCAATCAAAGGAACTTATGAATTTTTCAAATCTGGGCCTTTCGGCGCCTATACTAAATGCCGTGATCAAAAAAGGGTACAAAGTCCCCTCACCTATCCAAGCTCAAACAATCCCTGCCATTTTGTCTGGAAAAGATGTTATGGCCGCTGCCCAAACTGGAACTGGAAAAACTGCAGGCTTTACCTTACCCATCTTAGAAAATTTATCACAAGGACCTTTCACACGAGGAAATCAAGTAAGGGCGCTTATTTTAACTCCTACGCGAGAGTTGGCCGCCCAAATATATGAAAGTGTTAAAACTTATGGTGCCAACCTCAGACTTCGTTCAGGTGTCGTTTTTGGTGGTGTAAAAATCAACCCCCAAATGATGAAGTTAAGAGGTGGGGTTGATATTTTAGTGGCCACTCCAGGCAGGTTATTAGATCTCTACAATAAAAATGCTGTTAAATTTCAACATTTAGAAGTGCTTGTTTTAGATGAAGCAGATAGAATGCTGGATATGGGTTTTATCCACGACATAAAAAAAGTAATGGCCCTTTTACCCAAAAAACGCCAAAACCTTTTATTCTCGGCCACTTTTTCTAAAGAAATAAGAAATTTGGCAAAGACAATGATAAATAATCCAGTAGAAATTTCGGTTACGCCTAGAAATACGACAGTAGAAGCTGTCGAACATTTTCTATACCCAGTAGACCAAAACCAAAAAACAAAAGCACTTATAAAGTTAATTAAAACAGAAAAGTGGAAACAAGCTATCGTTTTTTCAAGAACTAAACACGGAGCTAACCGCATTGCAAAGAACCTTGAACAAAAGGGAATTAGTGCAGCTGCTATCCATGGTAATAAAAGCCAAAATGCTAGGACCCAAGCATTAGCGAACTTAAAAGATGGCACTGTAAAAATTTTAGTTGCTACTGATATTGCGGCCAGAGGTATTGATATTGATCAACTTCCGCAGGTTGTAAACTTTGATTTACCAAACGTTGCTGAGGACTATATTCATCGAATCGGTCGTACAGGAAGAGCAGGTGCCACGGGAAAAGCAATTTCACTTGTCAGTTCAGACGAATTCGATCAGCTTAAAGGCATTGAACGTTTATTAAAAAAATTAATACCTAGAAAAGAAATTGAAGAGTTTAGACCGACGATTCCTCTACCTGAGACCATTTTAAATACAAAACCTATAAGGCCAAATAAGCCTAAAAAAACTAAAAGGCCCTACATACAGAGTAAAGGGTAGAAAAAACAAAGCACCTTTTTTCTCTAACCTGCACGAGTCATTAATCAAACCTTTTCAAAAAACCCTAAAACGAAATGAGAAAACTCTTAAAGTTTTCCCTTTCACTGCGGCCTAAATTTATACTTAAGAGAAGTTCACCTTAATTTGGAAAATAAAAGGGATTTTTAATTCAAAGGTTAACTCTAATTATAGTATTTTCAAACTTCTGTTTGGTGAGACTCTTAAACCGGGTGTTGGATCTTTTTTGTTTCTACTAACCTTCCACACGCTCAAACCAATAAGTGCTAATCTTAGCAGTCGGCCCAATGGGAAAGGCTATTTTTGCGATCTCCTCATGGTAATCCCGGTTGCGGAATTCATCACCAAGAAAACTTTTAACACGTTCCCTGGGCCAGCGTTTTGGACCGACAGGCCGCCAATCAAAGAAGTGGCGTTTGTTGAAGTGTACAAGTACCAATTGACCACCGGGTCTTAGCCATGAAAGTAAATTTTGTCTGTAAACAGCTCGTTCTTTATCATTCAGAGAATGCATACAACCAGAGTCGAGTACAAGATCGAAAGACTCTTCCGAATGATATTCACATACATCCGCACGTTGGAAGTCGATGCTAACATTGGCATCAGTTGCCCGACTCCGGGCCATATCGAGTGCAGCTTCTACGAAGTCAACTCCAATGACTTCGTGGCCCGCTTGCGCAAGAATTACAGAATAGGTACCTGTACCGCAACCGAGATCCAAAGCGCGTGTAGGGCCTGCCTTTCCTTTGGCAGCTTCCAAGAGAAATTGCGGGGGATGGTTTCGATACCAGGGCAAGTCCTTTGCACTGTCCGCACGTTTGTATGAATTTTCAAAGAAAGATTTATTAGACATAATGACAACCATGAACAAGAAATAAATGATTCTAAAAAATTAAACTAATTTTTCCACATCCGCAAGTTATGTCATGAGTAAAAGATTTTAATAGAAGTTCGTCTTAGGCAAGGGAAAATAGTGAACTTTGGTATGGTAGTTGGGAAATGGGGGCGTACTTAAAGGATTTTCTTTTACGAGTTTAGGTTTTTTTTAAAATATTCGATAAATGAATATTAAATAGTATGGAAAAAGGTGCTTTGTTTTTCCGCCCCTTAAATTCCCAAAAGTGAGAGTATAGAGGATGTTCAAACAGTCATGCTTACAACAAAAACCAGTGATGAAAATGGATGAGCTCAAAAAGCACAAGTTTGTCAGATGCTGGATTATAAAAACAATTACAGAAGACCTCATTTGGGCCACTGCAGAATAATAAGCTTTAGCTCATCTCGTAAACATATTTTTTCACCCGAAAACTCTCAAGGTCTAGGCCTATGCTATAAAGGGCCGGTATGAAGAGCACGATGAGAGGTGTTCCAACAAGAAGACCATAACCCATAGAAAGGGCCATTGGTGATAAAAATTGCTCAAAGCCACCGATTCCTAAACCTAAGGGGATAAGTCCTCCAACAGTCGTCAGAGTTGTAAGAAGGATGGCCCTTATTCTTTTTCCTGTTGCGACAGCAATGAAGTTTTCTGTACCCCTTTTTCTTTCATCATTGATAGAGTTAATAAGCACAAGAGAGTCGTTAACAATAACCCCCATCATTCCAAGGGCGCCCAATAAGGAGAAAAAAGAATAAACTTCATTATGAATCTGAAATCCCCACATAATACCAACAAAACCCATAGGTAAAGCCGATAAAACATAAAGAGGTTGAAAATAAGATTGAAACAAAAGTGCCAGAGTTGTGTAAATGCCTATAACCGCCAGTATGGTCGTAAATCGAAGTCCCATGAGACTTTGTTCTGTTTCACCATCTGTACTTCCAAACCTAAATCTAACACTTGGAGGAGTTTTTATTTTCCTAATCTGCTTTTCAACAAAAGAGGGGGAAACTTTACTATCGGCCGTAATAAGAGTGATTTTATCCCCTTTCCATCTTCTCACTTCAATCTTTTCTTTTTTATGTTCGAATTTTAAAAACTTTCTCAAGGGAATCAACCTCGTTGATTTCTTGCTCGGTACTTCTATATCTTTTAGAAAGTCGCTCTGTTTTTTAAACTCATCATTTATATTTAAATTTAGTGTATATTTTTTTCCAGCAAGTATCACATCATCTATTTTAAAACCTGATAATGCTGTCTGAATGCTAATATTGGCATTTTCTTTGGAAATTCCGATTCGGTTCATTTCATTTTCGTTGTAAATAGCGATGGTATTTTCTCTTTTATCGTGTGCAGAGCTTTCAACACTTTTAACATCCAAATTTTCTAACAGACGTTCTACTTTAATGGCCGTTTCTTCTCTTTCTTTATCATTTTCCCCGATAACTCTAACCTCTATGTTCTTTCCCGTTGGTGGGTTTTTACTTATTAAATTATAAGAGATATGGGACATTTCACTAATGTTTAGGGCTTCAAATTCCTGTAAAAGCAACTCTGAAATTTGTTTAGCGTTTAAAGACCTGTCCCGGTCAGGGGTCAAAATGATATCAATGGAGGTCATTTGGTAAGAGTAAAGATCAAGCTTTCCATTTCTAAAAAAATTAAGGGTGGTTTTAAAATCATTGATAAAGTCTTTATTTTCTAGAATTTCTTCAACAAGTTTAACCTTATTTTCTTTATGGGCCATTGTAAAATTGGGTTTAAACTTCAACTGAAAAATGACCCTTTCCGTACGATGGTTTGGGAAAAGCTTAAATTTAACCTTTGGTATGTTCACATAACCTGTTAATAAAAAAACAAATAGACCTAAACAAATAGTAAGATAGCGATACTTTATTGTAAGTTTGGTTAATTTAATGGTTTTATTTTTCATTAAATTAAAAAGCTTATTTTTAAAAGGAGATTCTTTAACTGTCCCTTGATTAAGGTGTCCTGGAAGAATAAAAATACATTCCAGAAATGAAAAGCTAAGGGCCGCGACAATAGACCAGGGGACAATCCTCACAAATTTTCCAGTCGTTCCCGTCAAAAGAAACATAGGAAAAAAAGCAATCAGAGTTGTCACCAATGTCGTAATAATGGGAACCATTACCTTTTTCAGTGCTAATTTAACCGCCTCTTGAGGAGACTTATTTTTCATTAGCTCTTGATTGATGGCCTCGGAAACAATAATGGCATCATCAACGATAATACCCAAAATTAAAATTATTGAGGCCATAGAGAGGCCATCAATCATAAAACCCTTTAAACTCATAACTCCAATTGTTCCAAAAAGAGAAAAAGGAATCCCCAAAACAACCCATAAAGTCGTCTTAAGGTTAACAAAAAAGAGAAGTGTCATAAAAACAATAATGAGCCCACTTACCGCATTATTTTTGACGACAGAAAACCTATTTTCCACTATTTTAGAAAGATCTGAAGAGACAATCACTTTATAGGAACTAAAATTTTTGATAATAGAATTGACTCTTTCTCGGACTTTTATAATGTCAGCATCTGGTTTTACGGTGACGAGAAGATCGACGACGCTTTGGCCATTTATTTTTGTTTTTATTTTTAACTCAGGAAACTTTAAATTGATCTTGGCCAAGTGCTTGAGAGCAATCTTTTTCCCCGTTCTATTTGACCTTATGATTATCTCTCTTATTTTTGAAAGAGTGTCAGGTTTTGTTTTTATGAGAATGGGAGTTTGTCCAATTTCATTTTTAACATGTCCACCCATAAAAAAAGAGTAGCTTTTATTTAAAGAGTTAATAACTTCCAAGATAGAAATCTCATTCTTTTTTAATTGATCGGGAATCACTTCAATTGATATCTCTGGTTCCCTAATCGTATTAGAGGAAACCTCCTTAACACCTTCCAAACTTTCAATATTTTTTTGTAAGGCCTTACTCAGCTCATGTACTTTTGGACTGTATTCACTCAAGATTCCGACTGTAAAAGAAGGCTGTCCAATCCAATTAAGTTTTCTTACTTCCGGGGAGATGTTAAAGCTTGAATTAAACTCAATCGCCCCTACGGCCCCCTTAATTTCATTAAAAATACTATCCGTTTTATTGAGATCCACATCAACCCAGACAAAAACTTGTGAAAAGCCACTCGTAGAAGTAGAGGAATATTTTGTGATTCCATCAATACCTTTAAGTTCTTTTTCTATTTTGTAGGTGACTTTCTGATCAATTTCAGTAGGAGAAGCACCAGGGAGCTTTGCTTCAATAGAAAAAATGCCAAAGTCCACATTTTGGGTGTCACTTTTAGGGGTAAGGCCAAATTGGATTATGCCAAAAATGAGGACACCCAAAAAGGTCATATTAACCAAAATTTTATTATCGATAACTTTTTCTATAAACCACATAAAGTTCTTCTAAGTTAAATGGGGACAAGAGCATCGATCTCACTCTAATGGAACCATATTAAGGATAATTTTTTATTTTTACTATTCGCATTATAAGTCCGCCTTTAAGGATAGTTAACTATCTAAAATTACTGCCTTTTTATTTATAAATTTTTCAAAAAAGTTATGAGTATTCAGGTTTTTTTAATAAGTTACACAGTTGATTGACAGCAATTGGAACATCATATTATATTTCATTAAATAATCACCAGGGGATAGCACTGAAGCCTCGAAAATATCCAAGTCAAAGCCGATCCAAAGTTACCGTTGATTCCATCATTGAATCGGCATTTGAAATTCTTATAAAGTTTGGTTACGAAAAATCAACGACTCAAAGAATAGCTGAGCGTGCTGGTGTTTCAGTCGGAACCCTTTATCAGTATTTCCCAAATAAGAAATCAATTTTCACAGAACTTCAAAGACATTATGCAGATAAGCTTTATGAGCACTTGGAAAAGTTGCTCGAACCTTGTAGAGAATTACCCATCATAGATGCCATCTCTCTCTTTGTTGAAGGGTTCATTGGTCATATTAGTAAAAACTTAGAAATTTGGCATGTACTTTTGGGATATCGTGATCACTTTCTTCCAGAAGAAGAAAGAACCATCAGAAACAAAAGGTTACTAGGCCTACTCACCCAAAATATGTCTTTAAGGGAAGAGCCTCTTCGAATTACTGATATCGAAATGGCCTCTTTGTTGATGATCAACATGTGTGAATCCATCACCCACTCAGTAATCACTCAATATCCTGAAAAGTTAAATAATGGATCTTTGGAAAAAGAACTTAAATCTCTTTTATCATCTTATATTATAGGTCCTTAATTGAACCTCGTCTTATTTGTAGGTGGTGAGGCGTCTTGGCACGAATGTTGCGAAATGGGTGGCACTCTTAAAGGGTTTTTCTTGTACTGTTTTAAGGTTCGGATAAAATGCCCGATGGATGAGTTGTGGGAGAGAAAAAAGGTGCTTTGTTTTTTCTCCGCCCTACACGACTCATTTATCGATTATTTTCCAAAAAACTTCAGGCGCGCCCCCCTTTAACATCTTTTGGGGAGATTCCAAATTCATTAAAAGTATATATAAAAATTATGGGATTCATTAACATTTGAATTAAAAAGCCTAATTTTTTTCGTTTAATAAATTGGAATATCTTTTTTGTAAGGGGGAAGGGCCGTACCGGATATTTTAAAATTGATCATGACTGCTGGATTTTTAGCACTATCCTTTGCTGATCTCGTGAGATTAAGGATCGTCTTAAAAGAAAATCTGTTTTTAATAAAACCTTTTCCGAAACTAGCATAGGACTTAACAAAGTTATGATAGTCCAAATTGTCTTTATGAATTTTCATTTCCCTTAAGGCCTTATAGGCCATTTTCATAGCTGCTCTGGTTTGGATCTCTTTTTTCGCCTTACAAGTAAGTCTCGCATGCTTGCATACGTCTTTATACTTCCATTCAACTGAAAAGAATTCCTCTGTATCTTTCATACCTAGTTTTATAAATTGGGCCTTGGACATTTTTTGAGCTGTTCGGATAAGGGTATTTGTGGCCAAATCTGAAATTCTGACGTCCATTTCTATTTGAATCGTACCAAGTTTTATCTTATTGGGAGCTTTTAGCCTAAGTTCTTTAGCAAGACCAACTTTTCTTTCAAGGTACTTAAGTTCTTTTTTAAGCCTTTTTCCATTGGCCTTATTTCTAGTATAAAAATATTTATAACTTCCTGAGTATCTTCTTTTAATTGATTCATTTGAATTAGGATTTATTGGCGCGATCTTTTGGTAATTGCCGCTAAACATTCTTGTCCTTTGCTTATTATGACTAAGCCAACCTCCTGTTTCGCTTTCTTTGTTATAAACACCCAAAAGTGTCGTACCTATCGATTTTTCATTTAGTTTTTTCGTATGGGAAATAGAAAAGGATTTTCCCTTGCTATAACTTCCATTAATAAGAAAGGGAATACCTGCAGCAATGCTTATGGATTTTGTTTTTACGGCCATTGTTGTTTCTTCTATTGGCATAACGCCATAAAGCGTTTGATTTTTTTTTGATAACTTCCCGACAAAGTTTGCTGGAGCAATATTTCCTGAAAGCATTTCTTTATAAATTTCTTCTGCATTTAATTTTAACTGAACACTTTTTTTCCACTTTTTAAACCCTTTATAAGGAATTAGTTCTATCTTTGCTTTTCTTTTAGCATCTAAATCAAAGTAGTAAGTCCAGTTTTTGGCCTTCTCAAACATTTTTCCGTAAGCAGTCCCTAAGGCACCTATCGATGCATTAAAGTCCCAGCCCTTTCCCTTTACTTTTTCAATCGTAACCGCGACATCAAAGGGGGCATCACTTTTATTAAGCTTTTCAACTACCATAATAAAAGTACTTGTGCCTATAAGAGTTGCTCCGATTGCGATTGTGGCCACTTCTGTTCCCGCTACGAAAGCGATATCTTTAGTCGTTGTCCAACTTAAAAAATCTTCTTCCACCCAACTTCTTAAATCTTTTTTATTTTTTGGAATTTTGGGTTTAGGAAGCTTTTTTTCATCTTTGAGGTTATTTATATAACGACTGGTTACAATTTTTTTACCATAACTTCCGGCAATACCTAAAGATATACTTGGTAGAGTATTTCCAATTCCAAAAATATTACTTGTAAACTCTGTGCCTAAAATCCAGTCTTTGTGTTGGATAACCCTATAACCATGACGATTTTTTCCAATTCTTAAAATACCATCATTACTTTTCACCATTTTTTGTGCGTCTAAAGAGTTCGGTGGAGGGCCTAAAGCAATAACTCGTTTAAACTTATTAAAGTTTCCTACTACACTTTGCCAAGTATCAAAACCGCCTGCACCAACGAGGCTATTTGGACCTTCATGAGAAAAAGGAAGTTTATGAGTTAAAGTACCATCTGGGGTAACAACAACTTTACTAGGGAGCCAATAATCAAAAGTATAGGCGTTAAAAGAAAAAAATAAAAAGATATTTAAAATATAAAAAGTATATTTCATAAACCTTCCTTTTTTTCCAAATTGGTCTCAAACTTAGTAGCTTTTTGTAAGACTTCCTTGTATCGATTTATTAGGTTCTTTTTAATCATAAATTCATCCATCCTAATCTGCTCTGGTGATTTTTTGACTTGTGAAGAAAGGTTTTTGTATTCCTCTGAAAGTTCATTAAGGTTAGGAAAAACAAAGCACCTTTTTCTTCTGCCCTACCAGAAACACTTATCGATTAAAATCCACCAAACCTAAAGCAGGACAAGAAAAAATCTTTAGGAGCATCCCCAATCCGCCATATTCCTGCCTAACCGACCCACTTTTACTCAAATATGGCGAGCTTCTATTAAAATATTTTTAACAACAAAAGCTAAACAAAATGGAGTCACACATATGATGACAATTCTCAAATCCTTTACCCCCATACAGGAAATATTGGTCCCCCTTATACTGTCTTAGTAACCAAAAAGACAAAGAAGTAAGAATACAACTGACTCAAGTTTTATTAAATTTTTTTCTTAAAACACTGTGCCTGTGAAGAAATATTCGGCGTGCAAAAAAACGGATCAAAGGCGATAAAAAAAAGAGACGAGGAGTGATTTCAAGATCATCTTTCAAAAAACACCCTTCCTCAGAAGAAGTGATTTCCCTAATATGACACCAACTTTTATAAGTTAATGATGAAGAGCTTTCATGAAAATGACCTTCTTGACTAAGAAAAATAAAATAAAATGAATAATAATCGATGGGAATGAAACCAAGAAAAAGAAACCAGCTTTTAAAAAGAAATCGCCCTGGGGCCTTTATATTTTCTTTTAAGGCATCTGGCCCTTTGGGATAAGTTAACTTCATCCATGGAAAAAGCTCGAGGTTAACTCCATGTATGGAGAAGGCATGTTCAATTAATACCTTTTTTTCTACGCTCAACTGTGATTCAAAAGAAAGCTTTATCATTCGGATACCTTTTTTCTTTTTCCTATACCACTAACTTATCGAATATTTTCCAGGAAACCTAAGACTCCAAAAGAAAACCCTCTCTCCTCCCATTTCCGCAACACTCGTGCAAAAAAACCCTTAAATAAGCTGAAGGCCTCTAAAGGTTGGGTGTGAACACCATAATAAAAAACCTTGTTAAACTTCATCGGAGAAGGGTTGTTAACAAGGTTTTTGTTAATCTTTTGGTACGATTTATTTACACGGGTAAACTTTAGCCTTTTCTAGGGAATGGGGCGCGGGCCTGGAATTGGCCGCGTCCCTCCTATCCTAAATAAAGTCGTTACAGGGACCAGTTGTGGTCGAGATCCCTTTATTTCCATAGATATCGATGATGGTATTGCAGTTGTCTTCACAGGATCCATCACAGTAGAGAGGGTCACCATTTTCTGCGTATTTCATGCTGCAACTCCCGAAGCCTAGCGCGCACTCGCAGGTGATGACAATAACGATTCTATGGGAAAGGTTGAGGGCCTTTTCAATTTGTCGTCCGAGCTCTCCACTGACATTGACCTGCTGATTAGTGGAGTTTTTTAGGGCCACAAGAACATTTTGATACTTGTAGAGCTGGTAACGGCCCGTTGGCCGGATGGTCAAGTTTGAACGCTTTACTGTTAGGGCCCCACCAGCATTTTGATTCTGATAGATAAGCTTCGCAACCTTTCGGCTAACTTTTGCGCCATCAACCTTTCTCAGGGAATAGCTGTCTGCAGCTTGAGTGACACTCAAAGCAATCATAATAAAGAACGTAATAAAACTAACAATGGATTTTTTAATCATTTTAAACCTCCTCAAATGACAAGTTTCTGGAGAATCATAAAATTTATTTTTCTCCTAGACACAAAGAATCTAATCAAGCTTCATTGGCCTTGTATATTAATTTGAATTCAATTTATGGTAAAAAATTAACTTATAGTAAATTCAACTTTAGGAAATCCCTTAAAAATAGATAGTTATCCCATAGATGAAAATCATCCCTTCGAATGCATTAGCGAAAGTATGACTTGCAAAGGATTATTTCCTCCCAGAATCAATTAATTTATCAGCAACAAATTCATTGTTTGAATTTTTTCTTAATAGAAGTTCGTCTTATTTGAGTAAAATGGGTTAGGCAATTGCGAATGTTTCGGTTTGGAGGCACGCCTAAAGATTTTTTCTTGTCCTGCTTTAGGTTTTGTGGATTTTAATCGATAAATGGGTCAGGTGGGGTTTGAAAAAGGTGCTTTGTTTTTCCTAACCTTGTAACGTTCATGCCAAGGCGCCACGTTTTACATTAAATAAGACGAGCTTCTATTAACTTATTTAAAAGATTTAACTTCAAATCCGGCCTTCGTCACGGCCTTCATAATTGACTTTTGGGAAAGCTTTTTGCCTTCCTTAAGGATTATCGTACAAAGGCCATTGTCTGGGTTGATGTCGGCAGATTCCACTTGAGGGTATTTCGTTATATTACCTTTTACCTTCGCAAAACAATCAGGACAAGCCATTCCAGATACAAAAACTTCTATTTTTTTTGAATCTGCAAAAATGGCTAGAGAAAAAGTTAAAAATAATAATAAAATAATTTTTTTCATTATATTTCTCCCAGTTTTTTATATTTTAACAGAATTAGGTATTATTTAGTTAAAAAAATTCTTAAAATAGAGGTCCAAAATGTCAAAGGAACTAATTTTTCTTTACAATGTAAAAAGTGTGTCCTCAAGGATTTCAACTACTCGTGGTAATGGAAAACAATAAAAAAATAAGGATTTTTCCTAAAGTTAGCGCTTTAAATACCTATCAAAATATATCCTTACCAAAAACTTTTTGCTATTAAAAGAACAGCGGACCGTAAACCAACGGTAAGTGTACTCAGCACAAATGCGACGAGGATCGGGGGTATCTGGTGGGAAGGAATCCAAAATATAATAACGATCTCTGCAGTTTAAAGAGAAGCCCAGAAACCTGCAGCGGAAGGCCGCGACCAATCGGATGAGACGATTGCTATAGAAGGATTGCTAAACTTCAAAGGTGGCAACAAGGTTAGGAAAAACAAAGCACATTTTTTCTCCACCCTACACGACTCATTCATCGAATTTTTTTCAAAAAACCTGAAACAGGTCAAGAAAAAACCTCTAGGAGCGTCCCTATTTCGCAACATACGTGCCAGGACACCTCGTTTTACCTTAAATAAGACGAACCTATATTAACAGCCTTCATACCTTCTTGACTCTTTAAACCCAATTTCCTCGCAGAATCATTAGTTTTTGTGAAATAATCAATGACCACCTTTAAGAGAAGTTTGTCTTAATTAAGGGAAAACTAGGTGTCCTGGCACGTATGTTGTGAAATGGGCGCTAAAGTTTTATGGAAAATATTCGATAAATGAGTAGAAGATGGTAGAGAAAAAAGGGTGTTTTTTTTTCTTACCCTTCACTTAGGCTTTCGCTTTTAATAGGGAGGTTAAAACTAAAAAATGATTTTTCCACCTAAATTTAAAGTTGATGACATTTCCATTCCACACCTTGTGACGATTCCCTATTCACATTATTGTGAACTGGCGAGATGGGCCTTAGATATAAGCAAAACAGAATATAGAGAAATGAAATACCTTCCAGGTTACCACATAAATATAGTGGGAAAACTTCGAAAAAGGAAAGAGGATAGATCAAGCTCAAGCTTTGCAGGTCAGGAAAGTCATCAACATGAAGGGCGAAGGAAGTTTTCGGTTCCCCTCGTGGCCATGCCTGATGGGAGGATTTTAAAAGATAGCTGGGAAATCCTTGAGAAATTTGTTGGACAAGTTGATCCTTATTGGAAAAATTTATTGGATAATAAGTTGGGAATTGCCCTTAGGCAAATGGGTTATTTTCATTTTCTCGACCCAGAAAATAAGTCGATGCTTGATAATATTTTAAGGCAGACAACGATTGCTGAGAGAATATATTGGCTCTTTTTTGGGGGTTTTATTAAGAAGGCCATGTATAAACTTATGGCCATTAGTAAGGATAATATTGAAGAATCAAAGAAAACCATTTTTGATATATTTGATGAAGCTAGTGAAAGAATTAAATCTAACCCAAGTTCAATAACCAAAGAGTCTTATTTTACTCCAACCGATTTAGCATTTTGTGCTCTGGGGAGTATTGCTGTTTTCCCCCAAAATTTTTCCGGGAATGTCATCCATATGGGAAATATTGAAGACTTCCCAACTGAATATCAAAACTTAATTCAGCATTGTAGAGAAACAGAGGCCGGAAAATTTATCCTAAGTAGTTATAAAATGAAAAGGTTAATAACTTAAAAACTAAAAAGTCCGCCACGAATAGTGCAATATTTGCAATGATGCCATTCCGAGAGCATATCCAAACTTGTGAAATTAATATCGTCATTTTTATGTTTAATAGAAGCGCGCTTTGGCATGTATGTTTCGAAATGGGGCGGTACTTAAAGGGTTATGTTTTTCGCTTTTAAGAAATTTTGTAAAATAATTGATGAATGAGTCGTGTAGAGGAAAGAAAAAACGTGCTTTATTTTTCCTAACCTTTTTTTTACTTCAGACCTTATTTCGAAATATATTAAGATTTGGATAAAAATTAATTTCTGGTTTTAGGAGCTTTCTTTTAGGATCCAAAAATCTCCTAAAAGTGAGAGTGAAAGACCAAAGGCAAGATAAAGGCCGAAAAATTTCATAGGAACAAAGCTCACAAATACAAAAAGAAGACAACAAAAAATAACAAAAAGTGAGATTTCGAGGGATGCTTTTCCTTTCTCTTTAAGTCCTAATTTTATTGAAGAACCTTGTGATGAAAAAATGTAGTGGATGGCATTATCACCTGTAAGGCCTATAAGAACAATAATAAGCATAGAGTTCGTTAGGGACAATGGTATTTGAAAATACCCTAAAAGACCAATCATAACAATAGGCCCCCAAAAGGCACTATAAAGAATTTTTGGTTTAAATGATGGTAAAATAAAATAAATAAGTCCACTGATAATAAGGTTAACCAGAAGAATTACAATAATAATACCTCTAAAAAGATGGTCTAGAACTTTAAAAGTAAACTCTTCATAAAGAACTGGAGTGCCGACCGGTCGACAAAGATCTTTGCATGTAGATCTTATGAAATTAAGAAGCTCTTTTAACCATTTGAGTTCCATTTTTTTTAAAAGGACATAAGATCTTACTTTATTATTCCCATGAAAAAAATTGTATTCGATTGATTTTTCTAAAATGGTTCTTACTTGATTTTTAAGATCAGGAGGAAGAGAGTTTTCTAAATCAGTCACATTATCATTAAAGTTTAAAATTGCTATGATCCCTTTATGTTTATTAAGTTTTTTTAGGATAATAGCTTCCTCTTTTGGATTAATGTTTTTGTCAAAAATGAGAGAAAGTTGTCCACTCCAACCTCTAGACTTTTTTAAATAATCAATTGCCTTGGTACTTGGATGATCTTTTCCAAAATTTTTTGATGGTGACTCATCAATAGTAATTTTTGTTATCCCAAAAAAGCTCAAAAGAAATAAAATAAAAAATGATCTTTTTAAAAAGTGTGGAAGTTCCTTTTCTGAAAACTTTTGAACCCATTTTAGTCGGCCTGCTTTTTCGGAGTCGACTAAGTCGAGGGAACCTTTTAAAAAACTAGGTAAAATAAAAAAAAGAACGATCCATTCTAATAACACACCAATTCCGCACCAAAGACCAAATTCACGAATAATTTCAAGAGGTGAAAAAATAAGTGCGCCATAACCGATAAGGGTTGTTAGGCTTGTAAAAAAACAGGGGTTAATTAGTTTTTTAAAACTTTCTTTTTTAAGTTCAGGGTTTTGAGTTTGAAAATGGAGAAGAAAAAAGTAATCCTGGATACCACTAAGACAGACAAGAAGAAAAATAGAACTTGATAGCATTGTTAAAGGAACTTTAAAAAAGGACATAAGTCCAAAAAGAACCCCTCCAACGGCCACAAGAGAACTAACCATATAAAAACCAGTTGACCACTTTCCTGAAAAGTATCTGACTGTAAAAAGGAGTATCAAAAGAATGATATAATTAATTTTCCCATCATTTTTATAGGCCTGGGATATATAGAGATCTCCACTTGACTTACCTGTAAGGTGAATTTGGTAATCCGGGTTCTTCTTTTTAAAGCTAAGTATTTCCTTTTCAAAAAAATCCATGACCTTTTTAGACGAAAGGCCTTCTTTTTTAAAATTAATAAATACCAAAATGTCTTTTCCCTTTAGATCTGTAAGGACACCCTTCCATGGTGTTTTCAAAAGAGGAGAGGGCCTTGGATTTTTGTTTTGAAAACCACAATCGAGTCCAAAAATGGGGCCATTTCGTAATTTGTTCCTAAATACCATTGGCCTATGAAGGTCCAAGGGATTAAGGATATTTTGAATGAGGGGGTGTTCACTTGCCAAAGTATCAAACCAATCCCTAAAAAGGCAATAATCCTTATCAGAGAGAAATGTTTCATTTTTTTTAGAAAGAATAAGAGCAAGGCCTGGATCAACCATAAACTCTTTTTCAAATTCTTTTAATGTTTGAACACTTTTAAAAAAGGAAGGGTCCAGGTCTTTTTGCCCTTTAAATTCTAGGAACTTAGTTTGATAAAAACAAAAAGATAAAAAAAAGAGAAAACTAATTCTAACGAAGTTTTTATAACTGTAAATCTTGTCAAAAAATGTTGGTAAGATATGAGAAGGTTTCATCTTCAATAAATTAAATGAAAAAGCCCTAAAGTGATACCAGCTCCGGCCCCCATTAGAACGACGTTGTCCCCTCTTTTTATTCTTTTTTCTAAAATGGCCTCATGAAGAGCGAAGGGAATGGATGCTGCAACAAGATTTCCTCTATTTTGAATATTAATAAAATATTTTTCTTCCGGAATTTTAAGTTTTCTTCTTACAATTCCAAGCCCTAGAAGACTTGCCTGATGGGGGATAACCATTTGAATTTTATCCATGGTTAATTGACTTCTATCCATAAACCTTGCGTACATGGACTCAATGTGCTTTGACCCTAATTTATGGATTTGATGGCCATCCATTTTAAAAAGAAAACGTTTATCATCAACACTTTCCGCAACTTTTGGAGGTAAAACGCTCCCCCCTGCAGGAATTTCAGCGAAATGGATCCCTTGACTATAAGTTTCATATTCAGAATGAAGCATGAAAGAGCTTTGAGACGCTTCAAGAATAAAACAAACTGCTCCATCCCCTAAAACAAAGCTCGACTCAGGTGTATCCCAATTGAGACCCACACTTGGTCTTTCAGAAGAAACGATGGCCACTCTTTTATACTGGCCAGCTTGAACTAAAGTGCTAGCAACATCGAGTGCCTTAAAAAAACTAAGACAAGTACAGTCAATGTCAAAGGCCATTGTGTGAGAAGGAAGATTTAGTTCATGATGAATAAGAACGCTATTATGAGGAATCGGTTTATCATAAGTTCCGCTCGCAGAAATCAAGAGATCAAGAGAATCAAGATCGAGTGAAGCTTTTTTTAAAGCATTTTTTACAGCATGGGCCGCCATTTCTGCGATACTTTCCTCTTTAGAAAAATACCTTGTATAAACTCCGATTTTAGAAATAATTTTTTGGGGATCATAACCATGCTTTTTCGCCAATTCAACAGTTTCTACTCTTTCTTTAGGGAGGTAGGTTCCTGATGATATTAGTCGAACATAACGTTTTTGAATCATTGTCTCCATCCTTGAAAACTAAGATTATACTTTATCGCAGGGCCAAAAATAGTGTCAATAAAAACCCAAAATGTTGAGATTTTGTACTAGGCCAGTTAAACTTTAAGGAAGGAGAAAAAATGTCCATAGATTTGCATTTGTTTGATGGAGGCCATTGTACTCATCTTGAAAGAATGGCCATTAGATCTGGACGCTTTTGTAAGGCCAAATTTCCGGCCATGTTTGCTCTTATTATTCATCCAAGGCTTGGTCCCATACTTTATGATACGGCCTACTCAAATCGTTTTTTCAAAGAAACGAGAGCATTCCCTAAGTCCATTTACGCAAAAATGACGCCAGTCTTCATAAACGATCAGGATACTGCTATTAGCAAGCTAAAAAACTTTGGCCTATCCCCTGGCGATATTAAGTACATTTTAATCTCTCATTTTCATGCAGATCATATTGGCGCTTTAAAGGACTTTCCCAAAGCTCATTTTATTTGCTATGGAGAGGCCTATGAATCCATAAAAAACAAAAAGGGATTAAGTGCACTTATTAAGGGTTTTTTACCTGGACTTCTTCCAACGGATTTTGATCAAAGAGTTTTTTATATTGATGAAAACAAAAATAAGTCCGTAAAACCTCCACTATTTTTGGCGAAACACTTTTCTTGCCACTCACTTTTTGGGGATGATTCTTTTTTTGCAGTCAAATTACCTGGGCACGCACCTGGCCAGATGGGGCTCTACATCGAAACTCAACAAGGTCCTTTTTTTCTTATCGCTGATAGTTGTTGGATGAGTGAATCCTATAAAAAAAAGTGTCCTCCCAGTCGCTTAAGTCGCCTTATCAATCACCATCAAAAATCTTATTATCAAACTTTATCTTCTCTGCATGAGATTTATAAAGGGCCTGATAAAATTCAAATAATACCTTCCCACTGTGGCCAAAAATTTTTAGAACACGTGAAAAAAACCCATATAGAACCGTCCCAACTAAATGGAGTTCGCCATTGAAAACACAAGAAATCTACAATAAAGCTTGGTTCTCATTAGGGTTTTCAAAAGAATTAAAAAAAGGGAAACTACTCCAAAAAATTCTTTTGGAAACACCAATAGTTTTGTGGAGGGATGAAAAAGGAAAGGCCCATGCTTTTTTAGATAGATGCCCCCATCGCCATATGCCTTTAAGTACTGGAAGAGTTAAAAAAGGCAGTTTAAGGTGCCGTTACCACGGATGGGCCTTTAACAATACGGGTTCTTTAATAGAAGTACCAGGGCTTGAAAAGGGGAAGGGACCTTCTTGCACACTTAAAAAATTTGAAATTTTTGAAAAGGAACAATTTTTGTGGGTTTATGGTGATCCAAGTGAAAAGCCTCCCTATGGACCTCCGAACCTTCTTCCTAAAAACAAAATGTTTAGGCTAAATACAAAATATAATTTTGAAGGAGGACTTTTTGACGTTCTTGAAAACTTCTTAGATCCAACCCACACCCACTTTGTCCATAAAACACTTTTAAGGCTTTCCAAAACACGTAAAAGAATTTCAACAAAAATTTTACACCATGAAGATGGCGTTCAAGCAGTGTATTTTGATGAAGGAGAAGAAGCGAATATCTTTGCTAAAACTTTTGGAAAAAAAATAGATAAAACATCGGGACGTTTTCGCTCACCAAATATTGTTGTTTTAGATTATTTAGAAGGGGAAAAATTAAAAGCAAGAATCATTCTCCACTTTACTCCAAAAACATCAGAAAAAGTTGAGATGGGGGGGTCTTTACTTGTTAAAGGCCATAAATTTCTTTTTTTCCCTATAATGCCTTTTTTAAAACTCATGTTAAAAAAACTCCTAAAAGAAGATCGATTGATTATTCAAGAAAAATACTCTCATGAAAAATTATTTCCGACTAAAGACATTTATAAAAGCACAGAAGCCGATCTTTTGGGCCCAACCATTAAAAAATGGCTTTTAAAAGGGCCTAGGCCAACCATCAAAGAAAAACAAAGGGAGATTTGGCTTTAACTTAAAGATTTTTCTTAAGCATAAAGGGAATAACAATTTTGTTAGCAATTGTTCCTATGACCCACCAAGGAATTTTTTGACGGAGAGAAAGGTGTCTAAACATAACCCCATTAAATTCCAAAAAAGAACGGCAGCCCCTTAATTGTTTGTAACGAGCAACTCCAGCACTACAGTTCGTTACGGCCTTATAACGCTTACCTCCTTCAATCATTCCCAAATAGGCCAAGCGATAAAGACCTAATTCTTCAGGTAATTCTGTGTCATACCCAGCTAATGGACCTGTGACAACACCATTTATGTGAAAAGTTCCGCTCACAGAATCAATCCGTCCCGATTTTTTGTGACCTACGATATTCCACAATTTTTTATCTCTTACATGTTTCATAAAACGAGTTGAAAACTGCGGATTAAAAGCAGAGTACTTCCCAACATAAAGAATTCGGTAAAGTTCAGTGACTCTTTCTAAATCTTCTTCACTCATCTCCTTCCCCCCAACAAACTGGTAGGATTCTTTTTCTTCCATTCTTTTTTTATGTTTTAAGTCACTTTTAACATCTCTTTTTTGCCAGGCTTTTTTATCATCCTTGTCCATAATATGAACTCTTCTGGAGAAAATCATTTTACACCCGGCATCTTTAAGCCAATCGTGTAGTTGTTTACGAAGACCGAGGTCTATAGATCTAAACATGACCGCATAATGAGGGAACTTTTTAAGAAGGGCCTTTAAAATCCTCTGGGATTGATTTTTGTTTAAAGGTGGGTAAAGATTTGTTGAAAGAAGCCAATTATTAACCATCACACATTGATTAAGCTTCCCCCACCAACAAATGGTTCTAAGAGGTGCTAAAATCATTTTGGAAAAAAGTTGATTCAATTTTCCAAGATGCCTGATTTCATCGTAAGTATATTCTATGTAATGACTAATTGGTGCACAAACATAAGAATTATCATAACCTCTCGATCCCACTGTGAATGGAAGAACGACCTGATCACAAATAAGGATATAAAGATCTGTATCAACATTTTTTATAAAACTTTTTGTCCCTTCTCTTAAAAGAGGTTCCAAATACTTTTTAGCATAATCTCCCTCTTCCGTTTTCGGCCAAGGAATAGAGTCAATATCTTTTGAAGAATAGAAAAAAACACCATTCATATTTTAACACTCCCAAAAAAAAGTCTGGTTAATCTTTGAAGAGTCCTCCACATAATGTTTTGTTTTAGTGGAAGATGTTCAATATACTCTATAAATTTTTGGTAACCCCTTCCCATTTTATATTTTTCAGCACCTAAACTTCCATGATAAAGAAGTTTCTTTTCCATACATTCATTTGCGATAATTCCGTTTAAAATAGGATAAATTCTATTCCTTCTAGAAAGGTCCGTTCGAAGGCCACAAAAGGGAACATTGATGATATTCCCTTCCCTAACTAATCCAAACATACCAATAATTTCTTTGTTTTTTTTCAAAAAGACAAACGGCGACTCCCACCATCTGGTTTACCTTCAAAAACCGAGAGTCCCTAAATATTTGAGTTTTTTTTATAAAATCATTCACTAGTAAAAAATTTTATCTCAATAAAGTACATTTAAACAATAAAATAAGAATGTTCTAAAGCACTCGGATTAATAAGGATTTTTACTCGTCTTTATAATCCTTTAAAAAAAGATCAATACCTCTCAAAGTCGTTACTTTAGGTTTGTATCCTAAAACCTCTCTTGCTTTGGTAATATCAAGAGTTTGGCTTTTAGAAAGAAGGTTACAAGTATACCTTGTAAGAACAGGTTCTCGATTAAGAAGTAACCACTTATGAATGGCCTCATTTAAAAATGACATTCTATAGGCAAGACTATAAGGAACGCTGCCCGTTTGAATTTTAAGACCCAATTTTGAAAAAACATGATCTAAGAGAAACCATAATTTTTGTGGTTGGCCATCCGTTATATTAAAGGCCTGCCCAAAAGATCTCTCATCAGAGGTTAAACAGTTAAGTATGGCCTCTACAACATTGTCCACATAAGTTAAGTCCGTGAAATTTTGGCCATGCCCTATTTTTTTAAGACGTCCTTTATGATGGGCCCTAATAAGTCTAGGAAAAATGGCATCATCGCCAGGACCGTAAATGGCGCGAGGTCGTAAGAGAATGCTCTCCGGGAAGGCCTTAAGGGCACTACTTTCGGCCTTTATTTTTGATTCTATATAATAGGTCAATGGATTAGTGGTCAAAGGGTCTGACTCTTTTATATTTAGCCTATCATTTGGTGTATGGTAAATACTGGGGCTCGATATAAAAATAAACCGTTTGACACCCTTTTCTTTTGAGAATTGAGCTATTGAATAAGTTCCTTTGTCATTAATATCTAAAAAGTCTTTTCTTTTTCCCCAAGGACTTGAAAGACCTCCACAGTGAATAACGACATCTTTCCCTTCTACAGCTTTTGAAACAGCATTCTTGTTTCTTAGGTCGAACTTTAAAAAAGAAATTCCTTCTTTTAAAAGGAGCTCACCTTTCTTTTCATTTCTCCCAGCACCAAAAACACAATATCCCTTTTCCTTAAGAGTCTGGCAAAGCCTAAAACCTAAAAAACCTGTGGCCCCTGTTACTAAAATATTCAATGATCATCTCCATTGTATTTAATATCTAACATAGTGTACTCAGTCATGGAAACGGACTTTAAAAAACTCAAAATCATCACTTTAAAAAAAATAAAAAACTGTCCCAAAACAGGAAGAGGATCTGAAAAACGAAAGATAACGTCCTTTCCTTTAAGCCATGATAATAAATTCCTTATAAAGTGAAAAGGGTGAAAAATTTTGAAAAAGACTAAAAGTGAAATCATAAAAGGGGCCTGCCTTTCTGGTGAAACGGTTTCAAATTTTTCATCAATCTTTTTTCTTAAAGGAATAGAAAAAAGTGAGGCAAAGGCCATTGAGTTTCTAAAAAGATGAATCCCACTTGTCATTCGAGGGTTGCACTCAAGAGGATAAATGAGTCCTTTTTCATTAATTATAAAATCAAAACCAATTTGACCGGTAAAACTTGTTTTAATTATAAACTTTTGTACCCATTCAGTGAGTTCGTTATGGATTGTATGCTCAAAATGAACACAAATATTAAAAGAGGTCATCTCCATTGGATAAATTGTATGGGCAAATAAATGACCATCAAGGGCCAAACCGTAAGTGGAGTAGTGTCTTCCTTTTATTTTTTCTTGGATCAACCAAGGATTCTCGGGATGTAGGTTAAGGTCTTTAATTTTTTCCTTATTAGGGTTTAAAATAACAGAATCAGCATAACGAGAATAAGAAGGTTTAAGAATTACATTATTAAGATACCTTTTTTTTGATAAGCATTCTTTTTTATCAAAGTAAGCTGTCTTTGGTGTTAACAGGCCAAAACTCTGACATAAATCCATAAAATATTTTTTGTGATGAAGGACTTTTAACAATTGAATATTCGTACACCAAACCATGCATAATGAGGAAAACTCTCTTTTGAATTTTGAAATATGAAAAGTTTCCTCATAACAAGGTATAAGGATATCAATGGATTCCTTTTTAATAATTTTTTTTGTCGCCTCAATATAGGATAATGTTTCTTGTTTGGGTTTGGGTACTTGATAAATTTTTTCAACAGTTTTTGAAAAGTGTGAAATAGTCAATTGATGGCTATCAATGACGAATACTTTATGGCCAAACTGATAAAGAAGCCTGATGAGTTCTAGGCCTCCAGGAGACCTTCCAGAAGTAATCATAACTTTAAGAGGTTTCATTAAAACATTAAAAACAATCAAAGAAGATGTGGCAAGGAGAAGATTTAATTGACCCTAATTTAGAATTCTTTTAAAATTATATCATTCTATTCGGTAAATCAAAAAAACCAACCAAAAAAGGAGTCTATATGATTTTTTTAAGAATGATTTTTTTTTCAATCATAACATTATTTATTTCCCAATCTGTCTTTGCAAATTGTGAATCAAAAACTAGAAAAATCTTCGAAAAAAACCTACTCCTATCTTCAACAGGTGCCCAAGATGTTTTTTGTCAAACAGATGAAAATTTGGGGGATATTTTTGACTGTTCTTACGCTGTTTTAAAAAAGAGATTAGCAAGTAAAAATCTTAAGGCCAAGTTTAAAACTTTTTTTCACAGGAAGGAATCTCTTGCAAATGCCAGTGTATCATGTATTAAAGGTGAATATACTGAAAAGATCGAAGGCGGTTGTGAAAAGGCCATGAGAAATTATATGTTTATAATAAGCAAGCCCTTAAGGAAAAGTATTTGTAATGGGAAAAATAAGGCCAAAAGTGTTATTAATTGTGTCACAAAAAAATTTAAAGCAAGTGGTAAATTAATGAGGCAAAATAGAGAATTGAAAAAGGTCGTTCAAGAATGTACGAGTACAGAATCATCTGTGTGAATTTCTAATAAAAAAATACGGTTCTCTCATTTAAGGTGAGAGGGCCATCCTCAAATAAATGTTAATCTATTTTAAAACCGTTTCATCAGCAAGTACTACCTTTTTCCTAATCACGGGTCGGATCAATATAAATATGGACAGGAATTAAATTCTGAAAAAAACTTTTTATACTCGAGATTTATCTTGATCGGTAGGCCAAATTCTTCTTTCCTTAGTTCTTAAAGTCCCATGTCATAACATTTTCATTAGGAGAAAAAATTGTCTTTTTTCGTAGTCCCTCAAAAGCATTCATTGCTTTTTTCCATATGGTAATTTTGGAATAAACAAGACCATAAATTTTATGAAGATTCTGTGTGTGAAATTTATAATAGCTCTTGGGAATTCTTTCGAATCAATTTGTTATAGGTGTTGTATAAAAAAGGGTTCCCTAATGACAAAAAATAATTATACAGAACTGACTCGAGCTCGCCTTTAAGAAAACAATGGAAGAAATTATTCTTGTCCCTCCTTACTTTTACCTTATTCATATTTTTAAGGGAAATTTTTTAAAAGGCTCCCGGCCTTAAAGCGACCTCAACCCTTTAACTATATCTTTTTTATTATGGATTTCCTCACAACTATATCCAATTAATTCCAGTTTCAAATCCTGGCATGATTTTTTTTTAACCCCACTTAATAGAAATTCATCTTATTTAAGTGAAAACGAGGCGCCTTGGCACGCATGTTGAGGAATAGGGACGATCCTAAATGGTTTTCTTTTCCGGTTTTAGATTTTTTGGAAAATAGTCGATAAGTTTATAGTAAGGGATAGGAAAAACGTGCTTTGTTTTACCTAACCTTGCACTCCACGCACTTCAGTGAGGAAGACGAATGGTCAGGAACCGAGAAAACGAACCCGACTGGCAAAGCATCGTGAAGCGCTATCGCAAACGGAGCAATGCCCGAGCTATGCTGATGGTATTGACCGCATTTGGTCCCTTTATACTTTTGACAATTTGCGCTTACGCTCTTCGATTGCTCTCGTATCCGTTAGCGCTCGTATTCTGCTTCTTGGCCGGGCTCTCCGTAATTCGAATTTTCAGCGTTCAGCATGACCTCGGACACGACAGCTTCATTCGTAATCAAAGTCTCGGCGATACGTTGGGCTTCGTCTGCGGTATCATTACGCTCACACCGTACAAGTACTGGCGCAAAGTGCACCTAATGCACCACCGTCATACCGCGAACTTGAGCATTCGCGACAACGGTGATTTTCCGATCATGACCGTGGATGAATATCGCGAAGCCACCCCAACGCAACGGTTCCAATACCGCGTGATGAGACACCCCGCATTCCTACTCGGAGTTGTACCTTTTCTCTTGTTTTTCGTACTCCAACGTATTCCATTCGGTGCCGAGGGCAGCTTCACAAAGACCGAGCTTCGCAGCGTGCATTGGACTAACTTAGCCCTCTTCAGCAGCATCTACCTCCTCCACCTTGTGGTGGGCTGGGAAGCCGTTTTGATGATTCAACTCCCCATTAGTCTTTGCGCCTCCACCTTTGGGGTCTTCCTCTTCTTCGCGCATCATCAATACGAAGAAACCTACTGGGCGGAAGCCCCTCAACGCAGCTTCTACATAACCGGCATCCAGGGTAGTGCGCACCTCGATTTCGGCTCCATTCTAAACTGGTTCATGGGCAACACCGGATACCATCACATTCACCACCTCTGTCCCGCCATCCCAAGCTACCGGTTGCCGGAAGCCTATGGCGAAAACCCGGCGCTCCACCCCCGTCACCGCGTTACCCTGGGCATGGCCCTCACAACCTTCCAGTTCGCTCTCTGGGATCGCGACACCGAAAAGCTTGTACGCTTTGCCGACGCCGAAGACGCAGCCACTTAATAGAAGCTCGTCTTAATCAAAGAAAAACGAGATGTCTTGGCACGCATGTTGCGAAATGGAGGATTTCTTAAATGGTTTTCTTTTACGGTTTTAAGAAATTTTGTAAAATGTTCGATGAATGAGTCGTGTGGGGTGGAGAAAAAAGGCGCTTTGTTTTTCCTAACCTTTTATTTACAAAGCCTTTTTGAAAAGAGCACAAGTACGTAAGGGGATATGGATGGCATGGTCTCTCCAACATCATGAAAGTCAATTGGCACCAGATTTATTTGGGCAGCTAACAAGTGCAGTGCAAATACACAAAGCCGAGATTCCATCTGAGCTGGTTCGAGGAAGCAGCGCGATTCTAGATTTGGAAAGATACTCCTCCCATGAACTTGAGCAGCAGATTTTAAGCCACCAGAGCATTCCGGGAATTGTTTTTTATAAGGATGAAATACACCGAGCCAACCACACCCTTGCACTGCTAAAGAGTCATTGGAGATTGACCCAAACCGAGCTCCCAATCGCTTTTCCCGTTCAAATTACGCTTCACCCCGAAGAACCAGAATATGCACAACGTCTTCTTGAAAGAAAGCTCAGACAAGCCGCCACCCAGACGTTCCTACAATGTGTGAAATACAAGGGCATGGCCCAATCGAAGTGGTCTCCACCATACCGAACAGAGCATACAGCACAGCGAGAGACCTCCAATGTACAGCTACTCGCTATTGTGTTTCGCATCTATTCGTGTGGCTTTGGGCTGGTCGAGCCGCATAGCAACAAATCGTTCTTTGATACCAAAAAGGGGTATTCCTTTTTTCAACAACATGGCTATTTACCCGTCCTTTCTTCTTTGACTCCCTTTGCTGATTTAGATGATACAAAAATTACCGAAAACTTTCTCAATTGTTTGACTGCATTGGCTGAGCAAATCGAAATAGGACCTGCATACGATCAGCAGCTTTCAAAAGCAAAATTTTTAATGGGTGGATACAACCCCAATACAATGCTTCGATATATTTTGTTGTATCAACACTTTTTCTCTCTCTATCATAGCCAAGCGTTTCGGCCTTTCCATCAGAACCACCCTCTGAAACATCTCTTTTCAACATCGCCACTCGAATCGTTAACAAAAGGCCTTCGCTTTCTTTTTCCAAAAATTGGCTCAAAAGATCTAAACAAATGGTTGTGGCACGTTCCTCAGCTTTCCCAATCTCTTCCGCCCAGAACCAAGCTGGGATTGTGGCTTGTCAACTGGTTTGACGGGACAAGTCCCAAACGAGTGCAAAAACAGCTCCGTCCCAAAACCCCAGAAAAGGGGGTGTTGAACCAATCAAAACCACCACAGCATGTTCCCTTACAAAAGGAAACACAGCGACTTCCTCCTCAGAGTGCTGCCGAAATTTTCTCTTTGGAAAAAACCGAGTCCAGGGTGTTGCAAGAATTGATAAAGCAAAACAGCATTCCCGAAATCGTCTCGCTGATTGCCGAGCCTGTAGTGGCCAAAACCTGCCTTCCTTTTTGGAAGAGCCCATGTTTTCGACCTCCTGGTCATTATCGGGCCATCTATTGTGCTCTTATGGACAAACAGGTTCTGGCGATCAAAGGTTCAGAACCTTTTGCAAAGGACTTTTGTGAGTTTTTGACAACCATGAAATCCTTTCGGTTCACCGAACACTTTTTGGCAAAAGAACACAAACTTCCTGGTGTTGTCACCGCTTCTGAAGCTCTGAAAGAGGCCAATATAGGACTTCAATATCAAAAAGAACACATTCAAGCCTTTGGAGAGTTGGCACCGGTTCCCACACCCTTGCGGGTGCTTAAGTGGAATGAAGAGATGGAAAAACAATATGCAAAGCAATGCATTCCTTTGTTAAGCAAAGAAATAGAGCCATTGTTTCATATGCTTTTGGAGCACCATGGGATTGGCTGTATCCTCTATCATTTTCCATGTTCTCCTTGGCGGGTTCAGCACTTCATTCAGGAGTGTGAACCAAAATCAGGCATCTTTCAAAAGAATGGATATACTCTCTATGAGCAGGTGTTGGAGCAGAGCAGCCCCATTTCGAAAACCATTGCTGTGTGGCTGAAAGCCTTAAGTAGAATGCTTTTGTTGGGGTACTTTCCCAATGACCCAGCCCAATATGCAACGGGCCAATGCATTCAACCTCAGAATATGGCAATTCGCGGTGCTATTGCCGATATTGATTCTCTAAAACCAATGAGGGAAATACCTCTTAATGCCAGCGATTTGTTTGAACGTCACTTTTGGCAAATGGTGATGGAGGCTATGAATACAATCTCTGTTTATCTTTTGGGTCCTTTTTATCCCACAGATCTGGGACCCGCTGGGGGAGGGTATGATCTCAGGCCCTCTCAAAAAAGAGTTCGGGCTCACATTTCTTCTCTTGTTTTCTCTCAGTGGGCGACCATTTTTTGCGAGGAACGAACAAAGCTCCCGCCGACTGATCGGCGCGTTGATGGTTGCTTCCAAAAGTTTGTCCAGACAGCACAGCATCTGTGAAGCGACTCTTTTGGCTTGGGAGGGAATACCATTGAATGTCATTGTGCTTGGCCCACAGAGAGCGTTTCTTAAGAGAAGTTCGCCTTAATTAAAGAAAATCGGTGAATCTTGGCATGGTTGTTGCGAATTGGGGAAGTACTTAAAGGGCTTTCTTTTACGTTTTTAGGTCTTTGGTAAAATATTCGATAAATGGGTATTGGATAGTATGGAAAAAAGGTGCTTTGTTTTTCCTAACCTTTCTCTTATTTATTACCCTGAAAATATCATAATAAAGGTGGGAAACTTTTTTTTGATTTTCGTCTGAAATCTCATAAATGAAGTCATCTATTTCTTTTCAATTTTTAACTGAGTTTTTTTTGAAGGTGTTCAATTAAAATTTTCTTTGATATTCTAGATTGGTTATGGACTTCCACTTTCAATCTAACAAGAACCTTAATTCGCTTACTTAGAGCCACAAAAAATATCGTCTTACTCCTCATGGAGGGTCAACTTTTTTCAGAATTGGTAGTTTTAAAATTACCAAGGTACGAATGTAAAAATAAAAACCTGTTAAGGTTAGGAAAAGTAATTTCATTTGAGAATAGTTTTTTTTGATTTCCTTTTTTTGCTGGCCTTAAGAATATCTTCTCTAGAAATCTTGATCTGCCTTTCTCCAAACTGAGTGCGCATCTCCAATCCGAAACATTCGCGCCTGCCCCCCACTTTTACTCAAATAAGGCGAGCTTCTATTAAGAAGATTTTTTCTAACACTATTAAATATTTAGAAAATCCTTTGGTTTATCTAGTTCCCTCGCAGAATCAGTTAATTTTTTGGAAAGTTTGAACCCTTTACTAATCGCCTCCTAGTTTACTTTCTTAGAGGTTTTCTCTTGTCCTGTTTTAGGTTTTTTGGAAAATAATCGATAAATGAGTTGTGTAGGGTGGAGAAAAAGCGTCCTTTGTTTTTCCTAAGCTTGAAAATGCTCTCTTTTTTTATGTTTTCTATTTGCATGAGTAGCAGAAATCCTTTATAGCCTACTTATGGGTTGGCACTGTTTCAATAATTTCCAATTTTGCAGTTTCAACATTTTCGTCTTTTTTAAGTTTTTTGTAGGCGAGATTGAGAGATGATACATTAGAATTAGGAACGACAAAATAAAAATTAATATGGGCAGCTTTATAGAGAACCTTTAAGCTATTTTTTTCAATTACTTTTTTCAAGGTCTCTTCACTATTGTTATTAAGTTTCAAGGAAATTTTTCCAGTTAAAACCCCATACATTCCATTGTCTTTATTATAGGTGACAGGAAGGTCTTCTTTAATTTTGAGGTGGTCGTCTGGATCAATTCCTCCTGTTGGTTTATAAAAAACCATGCCTATTTTTTCAAAGGATTTTTCACCCATTTCCTTTTTATAATCCTTTTTTAAAATGGCCCTCCATTTTTTTGAAACGAAATAATTTTTATTTTCAGCAAGTCCGTAAGGTTCGAGATCTTCTGGTATTATTTTTAGTACTTCAGATATTTCTTCCTTACTTAGGGGAGGGCCAGATGAACTTATACGTTTAAAATTTTGCTTAAGCTTTCCGATGCTATTTCTAATCTCCTCTTTTGCTTTATTTATTTCTTCTTCAGAAAATTTTTCAACCTTTTTCTTTACTTCTTTTTTGGATTCAATCTTATCTTTCTTTATTGAGGCCAAGGATCTTTCTTCCTTAGGGTTCTCCTTTTGTGGTGAAACCTCTTTTTTAGCATTACGGAGTAGAAAAAAAGTAACTATGCCCAAAAAAACAACACCTATAATTATTTTTTTCATAATAAATTACCTGTTATTATTGACCAACATCACTCGGTGAAGTCCACTTTACGGATACTGGTTCCTCTTCCCTTTTATAATCAAAATCATGTTTGGTTTTTATATCTCTAATATTAATAAAGTAATCCTTGGAAGGTTTTGGTGAAAAGCCCATTCCTTTTTTAATTTTAAAAGAAGGCTGTCTGCATTCATAGTAACGGTTGCTACCGGTGGCGACGGTTTGGACCAATTCATAACTTTGCCATGAGGGTATAAGGCCCCATTTGTAAACGTCATCTTTCCCAGGTAATGTTCCTATGGAAAATTCAAGGCGATAACCTGAATCATAAATGTCATAGGAGTTCTCGACATTAAACGATAAACAAACGATGCCTTGTTTATCTGTTTTTTTCATTACATAAGATGATACTAATTTCCAATCAGAAGACTTATAATAGGGATTAAGATTTGTATTATTGCCTCCAACTTCAGGTGTATCCCATGAAACATCTATTTCCCAACCATCTGCATTCTTATTATATTCAGATTTAAGGTCTTCAACAGCTGCATTGAAGGCTCCGTCTAGAATTTTGGACTTACTGCTACGATGACCAAAAAAGTTAATTTTCCAATTTATGAGTTTACCCTCATTTTCCCCCTCTACTTTTCTAATTACTAAGGACCAACTACCTGTGGTTTTGTGTCCATAGAAAGCATTGGAAAGAAGCGTTTTATCCTCAAGTTTTCCTTGAATGCCGCTTTTAGGGTTTAGAAGGGTATGGCATATATCGTTGTTTGAGCTACCTTGGCAAAGATCTACTCTATAGTTTTCAGCACTATCATTTTCAATTGTTAATTTAACTTGGACGGCCTCAATCCTCATGGAATGAACCACCTGTATATCTGTATCATTTGGATTCAAGTCTAAAGGATCACCAAATTTATCACCTTTTTTTAATTTAATATTCTGAAATGATTTTTGGTAGTACCATTCCTTTGTATTGGGGTTGATGGTTTGTATAAGAGGTGATTTGTCCAAATCGAGCATAACTCCAACTCGGTCCACATTTTTCCAGGCCTTTTTCTTGGATTCTAGTGCCATTTGGGTAGCAGCTTTTATATCAAGAGCACCAAAGCCATACCAATTGTGATAAAAGTAGGGGTATATCAATCCACTTACGCCCCTATATATCCAGGCCTGTCTATAGGGTGTATCTGATGGCAAATTAAAGTTAACCTCATAGTCCTTAAAATCATCTATCCCTGGATGTATCTTTGGAGAATCCCACTTACTTAATGTGTTAGAATCGAGATCAACCTTTTCGCGAAGGCGGAGAGATTCACCCTCGCTATCATCAACCTTTCTAGAAGTCGCAGCAAGTATATGTTTTACTTGCCTCCAATTTAAATCTGGGTTTGCCTCGAGAATTAGGGCAATAGCGCCGCTAACTATTGGGGCAGCAAATGAAGTTCCCATCAGACTAGCAGTATATTTACAAAGAGGGTTGAGGTCTTTGTTATTCCAATCAAATTTATTAAGTAATCTAGCTTCTGTATAAATTTCCAAAACGGTATCTCTATAAAGGTTATCAAATTGATTATACTCGAGGTCGCCATCATAAATGTTATAGTAATAGTATTTAATTCGGTCGTTCATATCAGGTGAATTGCAATTACTCATTGATGTCGTTACTACTCTAGGATCGTCACCCTTATCGCCTCCAGGTGCGCTTATCCATATATTTGGTCCAGGTGTAGAGTAGCTTGCTCTTTTTCCCTTAGCATTTAAAGCTCCAACCAAAACGTAATAAGGATAATTTTGATCTTCTTCCATAGCACTATTTCCAAAATAAGGAACATCCAGGATACTTTCTGGACCGATAAAACAATCGAAGAGAGTTCCACTGTATTCGTTCCCAGCGGCCTTTACGTAGGAAGAACCCTTGCCATTTCTTTGGTTTTTTGTTCCATATGCTAATTGATTGATAAAATTCTCGTCATAATTTAATTTAAAGGAGCAAGGCATTCCACCGTAACTGTAGTTAAATATGTCAAAATCTCCTTTTGCCTGATCGACTTTTTTGTCCGAGCTAGATTCCATTCCTATGTACTTAAACCCAACGATACCTGCTCCTGATGCCACGCCTACAATCCCTTTACCATTTTTTGAAGCTGCTATTAAACCTGCAACGGCCGTACCATGGTTACTCCCATCGCTGTTAAGTGGAGTCGGGTTATCGTCGTAGCTCCAATGTTCTGACAATCTTCTTCGGTAGCTCCTATTTCCTTTTATGACATTATCTTTTAAATCTTCGTGTGCAATCTCAACTCCCGTATCAGAAACCGCAATTTTTATTCCTTTACCTGTTAACAATTCAGATGATGATCCTGTTAAATAATCTGGCGGATAATTTACATCTTGACTTTTAAGCCCTTCATTTTTGAAAAGACCTTTTGTCCCTTCATTTTTTATAAACCACAAATATTTAAATAGAGGTTCTTCTGTGATGCTAAGAGTTTTATTTTTTTCTGATTTTATTTCAGCAGTAGGGGTCGTCGTCTGAATTTTTGATTCGTCTTCAGATCCACCGTCACCACCACCTTTACAGGAAATTAAATTAAGAAACAATAGTATTTGTAGTGTGTATAGCAAAGATTTAATTAATGACTCCCAGTTTTCTTTAGAATTATAATCTAAATTTTAAATTTAAATTATAAAATAACCGGTTTAGATAAAAGTTTTTTTTTTTTATTAAA
>JAOMEV010000029.1 GCA_028346125.1 Bacteriovoracales bacterium
CGAATGACCTTTTTTTTTTAAGGAGCTTAATAAATGAATCGAAAAAAAATACTAACCTACATATTTTTTGTTATCTTTTGGGTGACCTTCTACAGTCTCAATGGAAAAGCCGGTGTCTTAATGGATAAACTCCTAAAAAAAACAAGGCCTTTTGTTCAACAAGGCACTGTACCTGAAAAATACTTTTTCTCTCAAGATAATATTGTTGACCTTAACGGCCACGTTTCACAAGAAGTTTTTAATCGGTTTCAAGGGTTAATTGCAGAGGCCAATCACGAAATACTTATCCAAACATTTTGGTGGGAAAGTCAGTCTCAGGCCGCCCAAAAAATATTTAAAGGCCTAATAAAGTTGAATAAAAAGCATATTAAAAGCAAGGTAAAACCTAAGGTTTTTATTCTTATCGATAGTACGATTCTTCAAAGGGCCCATGGAAAACTAAGAAAAGTTGTTAAAAAGTTTAAGGCCGAAAACCTTGGGCCAGTTCCCACGGCAGTATCCCTTTCCGAAAACTTCCAAGACGCAAAAAAATACATTCTCAATTTTGCAAAAAAAATACCTCATGTTGAGATTAAAATTCAAAAATATGAACACGCTTATATAGGAAGCCTCCATGGAAAAACTCTTGTCGTTGATGGACAAATAGCGATGGTCATGGGTACAAACCCACAAAACTATTTAAATGAGCCCCATGCCTGGTATGACTTAGGATTCACTGTTGCTGGAACTGCGGCAAAAGGTATGCGACATGATTTTATAAGTGCCTGGGTACAGGCCGTATCTTACGATGATCAATTCAAAGAAAAATCTAAGGCCCTAAAGAACTTCAGGAAAAAAATTGGATGTTCACGAGGATTAACTTTCACATGTAGAGCATGGACTAATATAGATGCAAAATGGCAACAAAAAAATATGAACGACTATCGATCTGTAGCAAATGATCTTGGACTCCCATTAGAAACAAATTTCAAAACGTTCCCCTCACGACAGTTTATTCAAAATAACCAAGGTAAACCTGCAACCAAAATTTCAGTCGCACTTACCACGAGAGTTGGTAACGGATTTCCAGAAGTTTTTAAAGGGTTCAGCCTATGGTTTAACAAATGGGTAAAAAAGCAAAAATCAATTTCACAAGGTTATAATATCGACAACACTCAAGATCAGGCCTACATAGCGGCTTTTGGGTCTGCTAAAAAGCATATCCATATTCTTACCCCAAACCTTAATGATGATGACGCAATAAAATCTTTGGCCGAAGCAGTTTCAAGAGGTGTTAAGGTTAAACTTATTACGACCTTTGGATTCAATAGAAGTACTGAAAATTACCCTGGCCAGGGAGGAGATAACAGGAAAGGCTATTGCAGGCTTTACAAAGCCGCTTTAAAATTAACAAAAGATGAAAAAAAGGTTAAAAACTTTCTTCATTTGCGCTGGTATACAAGACCAGATGGAGTTCGTATAGATGATAGTAAATCTGTCGTTGACGACGCAGGAACAGGAAGACCAGATGCGATGCATGCCAAGTATGCAACGATTGATAATGAGCTGGCCATTGTCGGAACGGCCAATATGGACACTCAATCCTGGAACCATTCTCGAGAAATTAATTTAGCGGTCGATAGCAAAGAGGTCACAATCGCCTGGGATAAAAAACTTTTCACAGGTGTTTATAAAAGGTCTGACCTTTGGGAAGGTCCGTCCTCTTGTAAGAAATAAACTTAATTAAACTCAATTTTTATCATGAAATCTAATGATTTATCCACTTTGTTTCGAGGGCCTGAAAACCGCCCCGAATTATTAATGCAATCGTTAAAGTCGGGATGTCCTTTTTTATATATGGCCCCATACCGATCCTTACATGTAACTCTAAAGTCATCCGTTATTTTTTTGTCTTTTTTAGGAGGCTTGTTTACAGATTTGTTTACTCCCATAAGAGGTACGACTGCGCGAAAATCAACAATCTGAGCCCTAACTGAAAAAATTAAAATTAAAAAAAATATTAGTCCAAAATTAAATACTTTCATCACTTATATATCAGTCCTTCGCTAAACTACTCTTTATTTTATCAATATTTCTCCAATCAAGATGTAATCATTTTTAAAATTAAAAACCTCGCTCCTTTTTTTCTCAATCATCAAGATATCTTAATAAAACTAGGAGCTTCCTATTTAAATGAATAGATATCTATCTTCATGGAACTGTGTTACTTTTTAAAGAAGATCAATAAATTACATGAAGAGGTCATTTTTGAAAGTTCTTATTTTAGAAGATGATAACTCTATGATAAAGCTCTATAATCACTGGTTAAAAAAGGCCAACATTGATATTGAATATTGTTCAAATGGTGAAGAGGCAATGGGCAGTTATTTAAAAGATCAAAACCACAACTTTGACCTTATTATTGCAGATTTGCATTTAGAAGGAAGCAAGACTGGTGAGCAAGTTATCAACTTTCTTAAAGGTATGGAAGTAAAGTCCGATGAAACGACTCCTGTTTTGTTTTTGAGTGCCTTTATTGATAAGGAAATAAGAACCAAGTTTAAAAAAGAAAAAAACGTCAAATTTATGGAAAAGAAAAACATCGGGTATAGCAACTTTATCCAAAGAGTTGAAAGTCTTATCAAGCCTTCCAAAAAATCCGGATTCTAAATCCAAATTTTTTGAAATTATTTTATAAGTAAGATAAAATATTCTTCAATGACTTGGAGATTAATATGACTGAACAAAATCAAGAACTTTCCTCAGGTAAACCTCAAAGAAGAATTGATATTACAGTCCTTCTCTGGGCGGGTATTTTACTTCATGCCATTATTTTTCTGGCCTATATTCCAGGGCTTATTTATAAATTCCAAAACCCAGATATGATACTCAAGTTTCTAGGGCCTTCCTATAAAGAGTTTGTTGATCAATCCGTCTGGAAACACCTTATCTTTATGGTCATTGATGTAGGACTTTGCTACTTCTCCTATGAGTTAATCAATTGGAAAAAGAGAGGCTTTCAAGGACTCTTTGCACTTTTTATGCTTCTTATTGGTATGAGCCTGGAAAGGGAGAATTGGCCAATTTTATTTTCTGACCTCGGGCTTGCCATTATTTTCAGCCTCTATTTCGTCAAAAACGAAAAACACCTGGATTAAAATCGGTTTTTTATCCGATTTTTTAAAAACCATTCATCATATTACAAAAATTCGCCGATTTTAAGTCTATGAAATATTATAAAATGGCCAAAAATTTAATGGCCCGCTTTCTTTCAAAAAACCAGGATCTAAAAAGGTTTTTAACTGAAAAAAACGATCTTATTTTTTTCTCGGAAAATACTTATTTTGAAATAATAAAAAGACCTAATTCTTTTAAAAAGGTTTATTTTAAAGAATCGCATTTGCCCTTTGAAACTCAAGAATTATTAAAAAAAAGAATCTTTTATTCACTGGAATCTTACCTTCACGACCCGATTCCTCAAAATGTCTTATGTGAACTTTTTCTTTATTTAATGAACAACTCTGAAGTTCATATTGAGTACGTAGGAAGAAATCAAGATAAAAAGTATTTTTCTACAGATATAAAAAAGGTTGAAGGTCATCACTTTCTATTCGATATTTTACAGGGAAAAAGAAATTACCTATGGAAAATTCATTTAAGTGAAAAAAATTTCAAAAAAATTAAACTTAAAGAAAGCTTTCCCTCTTTAAAAGAATGGTTCAAAGATAAAGACTCGAAAGTAATTTTAAGCTTAGGTGCGGGAGGACTAAGGGCCCATGCCATTCCTACTATTTTTAAAATTTTAGATTTTCTTGAAATAAGAGATCATATAGATGAAATCTGGGGGTGTTCCGGCGGCGCCCTCATCGGTGGTTATTATGCCTATGGAATTCCTCCTCTACTTATTGAAAGCATAGGTTATGATTTTTATAATGAAAGGCACGAAGATTTTATTATTAAAGGAAGCCTTTTCAAATCTATAAAAACTTTTTTTGAACAACCAGATAAGAAGAATTTAAATGAATATATAGGCCTTGTAGAAATGCAAAAAACACTTCAGAAGGCCTTTAACCAAGCAAAAGATAAATATAATAACGATACGGCCCTGAAACTGAAAGACATCCCTTTTTTTGCTCTTGTAAGTAACCCCCTCAAAGAAAAAGTGGCCCTTACAGAAGAAAAATATATATCTTCAAAATGCTCTTCCATTTTAAAAAGCGCAGAACCTTTTGAGTCGATTTGTGCTTCTTCAAGTATTCCTATTATCATGAAACCCATTATAAAAAACTATCCCGAAGGAAAATACTTCTTTTTTGACGGTGCTTTCAATGAAGAAATTCCTCTAAAGCTCCCCTTTCAGAAATTTAACTTGGAACAAGAAGAGCATCAAAAGAAAAAACTGAAAATTTTTTACGTTAATTTAAACTCAAGAATTGGGGAATCCTCTTTGATCTCTGAATTTTTTAACAAAAGTAACCTCTCTTCCATTTATAATAAAATGCTCCATTTGGACGATTACTTGGATGAAAAGATTGAAAACTCTATTTCTCAACTACAAAATAACCCATCGGTAGATATCATTGGTGTCGATTTGGTTTTAAACAAAAATGCCTTTTTAAACACAAATGAAATCCCCTATATTATCAAAAAAGGAAGAGATCACTTTTTAAAAGAGTTTTATGCGATAGAAGAAAAGTTAAAAGGCCTCTCCTAAAGAGAAAAGTTCTTTAATTGACGAACAACCCATGGTGGGTCATCCAAAGGAAGGTCGTGCCCAGCATCCAAATGGTAACTGATATTTGCCTGAAAGTGTTTCGCGAGGTTTTCAGAACATTTCACGTTAACCATCCGGTCCCTTTTAGAGGCAAGAAAAAGAAGAGGTGTTTGAATAATTTTGGGAACTCGAAACTTCATGGCCGCCATCATTTGGTTCAAAAAGTTTTTCATCTGAGGTTCAAACTCTTGAGCATAAGAATCCCACTCATCAACCGTTTGGTCATCAATATACCTGTTAGAAACGAGACGAAAAATATTTCTCTCTCTCTCCCTTGTTGTCTTTAATGAAATTGATTTGACGAGGTTCCCAATTCCTTCAAAAGAGATACGGTCCCAAGGGCCTGATAGTGAGCCATCACTTGTGTTAATTACAAAGCCTGCTTCAAAATCGTTAGGATAGCGGGCCATCCATTCCAAACCGACCATTCCACCTAGAGAAATTGATAAAAGGATACTTTCTCTACCCTCACCATTTTTTCCAATTACTTTGAAGAACTCTCTTCTTAAATTTTCCACGTAACCGTCGATTTTGGTCGGAGACTGTTGATCAACTTTAGTACCAAAACCAGGTAACTCCAGGCAATGGAGCAAACCACATTCTTTTTCCATGAGTCGCCTAAACTTGCCCCAATGACGAGTTTCTCGTCCTAGGCCTCGAATCATAAAACAGTTTAATTTTTTTAAATTCATAATTTCTTAAAGTGAACAGGTTTTTTCGGCACCAATAGAAAATTTATTCGATTCGAAAGAGACATTCAAACATAAAATGCCATTTTTCTTATTTTCGATGGAAAAAAATAAATTTTCACATTCAACACTTCCTAGTGTAATGCTATGAACCATTTTCTCCCCTGAGTAAAAGTTAAGCCCATTGAAAAATGACTGACAATCAAGTTCAATTCTAGCAAATTGACTGTCTTGCCTTAACTTAAAAATATAATCAAAGCTGGTTGTCTCCATGCCATAAACTTTTATTGTCACGTCAGGAATTTCTTCAGATAAAATATTGCTAGAGATAATTAAAATAAAGAGGGATAAGAATATTGTTTTCATTCCCTAGCTATCGGTTCATATAATTAAAAATGAAGTCTTAAATTAAAGTTGTAGAGCGCTGATGGCCGCATTCCATTGGATTTTACTCTAAGGGGATAGTGGGCCCTTACATTGAGGTCAACAAAAAGGCTTTTGATTCCTATCCCTATAGAATAAAAATCTTTATCAAAGCGCCCTCTAACTAGAAGTCCAAGACGATCTTTAAAAGTCCTAAATTTCATTTCAGAACCAAGATAAATTCCCTCGATCGCTTTATATAAAGTTCTTAAGTGAATGCCTGAAAAATGCGAAATTTGGATCCCCTGGAAAGAACCGAAATACTTTCCATAAAAGTGGATAAGAGGTGAACTTTTCAGTCCTGCATTTTGTGATTTAGAAATCGTTCTTAGATTAAAAACTTCAAAATTTGTAAAGGTCCCACCAAATAACCAATTTTTTATTTCGTATTCTGAAGAAAAATCAAGTTTAAGGTCTATTTTTGTTTGAGGAGTAAAAAGGGCCGTATCAAAGTTAGATAAAGAACCACTTGATAAAAGAACAGAAGATTGTGACTTTGGAGAAACATAAAACCTTAACTTTAATTTAAAAAAATCCCTTAATAAATATTTAAAATTAAGTCCAAGCCTTCCTAAACCCTCCATATAAAGATAAAGGTTTGGTGCTGTAGGATCAGAAGGACTATAATACTTACCTGACCATGCTGCCTTAAGAGAAGCCGAAATACCGCTCATATTCGCAATTAAATCAGACCCAGGCGCCAGCGATTTAAAGTAACTACATGTAAAAGCATCTTTTATTTCAGTGGGGAGACCTTCAGGTATCATTAAAGAAATTGAGTCACAGCCTAACTCGGTATTTAGAATGCCCTGAAAATAATCACCTTGCGCTTCCAAAAAAAGGGATGCGGCAACCTTTCCAAAGCGAGGAAGAGGTGCGTTTATATCGATATTTACTCCCAATATTTTTTCGCTTTGATCATTATTTTTAAAGAATTCCTTGGCCGCAGGTTCATCCTTTAAACTGCTGGCCTCTTCAAGCAAGCCCTTAAGGTTACTTGAATTTACAAATGACAAGCTGAAAAAAAAGTCATCATCAATCAGAGGGCCATGAAGTGAGCTTAAGTTTATTTTATCCCTTAAGAGTTGATATCTTTCATTGGCGTTGTAAGTCTCGCCCTTTTCCAGGCCTAAAATTGCAAAAATAAGAGTAAAAAGGACGGTTACCTTCATAAAATTAAAACTTCACCTAGTTAAAGAGTTCATTATAACATCTGGCCTCAATTAATAAACTCCCATGCCGACCAGGTCATTTTAGGGTTTTTAATGAAATACTTTATTCTCTTTATTTTTCTTTATTCTCAAGTATCTTTTTCGGAAGAAAAAAGCTGCTCTTGTTTGGAGCAACAAAATACAAAACATTCAGAAAAAAAATATAGAGGTAATATTTCTCTCGGAATGGAAACAATTGGAGAAGGAAGCAGAAGTGATTCAGGTATCCTTTTAAAGGCCTATCTCTCAGGAGGTGGTCTTTTAAAATATTCATCATCTTTTGCTCTGGTAAGTGCAAGCAATTATCTTCAAGGAGAATTTTCACTAGGGGGACAATTCTACCCTCTTAATAATTTCTCAGAATCTTTTATACAACCTTTTTTTTACCTAGAAGCTGTTCTTGGAGTGGGCGCCTACAACAAAATTACAAGAACAGATGCTGGTCATAATATTGGTGTTGGACTTGATGTAACACTCTACAAAAGGTATGGAATCGCTCTTATTGTTGAATCTCACCAAGCTGCAGAAAATTCACTACGAATTATTTTTGGGATATTTAAAAATTAAAGGACTTACAATTTCTAGAGCTAAAAAAAATACTATTATATATTATAAAAAAAAACTAATGTACTATGAATCTATTGAAAACTTTTTCTAAAGAAGATGAAATATGAAAATTGCAATAAATGGTTTTGGCAGAATCGGAAGATTATTTTTTAGAGCGGCCTATGAAAGAAAAGATATAGAAATTGTGGCCATTAATGATTTGGTGTCACCAGATAATTTGGCCTATCTTTTAAAGTATGATACAGTTCATCCCCTTTTCCCTCATGAAGTTTCAGCTGAAGATGGACATTTGATTGTCGACGGAAAAAAAATACAAGTTACAAGTCAAAGAAGCCCTGAAGAACTCCCTTGGAAAAATTTGAATATCGACTTTGTTGTAGAATCTACAGGTCTTTTTACTACTGTAGAACAGGCCTCCCTCCACTTAAAAGCAGGAGCAAAAAAAGTCATCATTTCGGCCCCTTGTAAAGGTGATATCCCGACTATCGTCATGGGAGTCAATCACGAAAGCTACCGCCCAGATGTGGACCATATTGTCTCCAATGCTTCCTGTACAACAAATTGTTTGGCACCAATTGTAAAAGTTCTTCTTGATAATTTTGGAATCGAAGAAGGTCTAATGACAACAATACATGCCGTTACAGCAACCCAACCGACAGTAGATGGCCCTTCAAAAAAAGATTTTCGAAGTGGAAGGTCGGCCATGAATAATATTATTCCAGCATCAACAGGTGCTGCTAAAGCCGTGGCCCTATGTCTTCCCCAAGTTAAAGGAAAATTAACAGGAATGGCCTTTAGAGTTCCTACAATAGATGTTTCTGTCGTTGATCTAACCGTAAAGTTGGAAAAAGAAACGAGCTACCAAGAAATTTGCCAGGCCATAAAAAAGACTTCTGAAAACGAAATGAAGGGTATTTTAAGTTTTTGTAATGATCCAGTTGTATCAACAGACCTCATAGGAAATCCACATTCTTCTATTTTCGATGCCCAGGCCGGAATTGAATTGAACTCAACCTTCTATAAGCTCGTCTCTTGGTATGATAATGAGAAGGGTTACTCGGAAAGGATTGTTGACCTTATAAATTATATGTCCTAATTTTCTAAAAATGGCCTTTATTTTTAATAAAAGGTAGGATGAAAAATAATAACATGGAGGTTATTAAGTGGAATCTTTTCAATATGATCTTTATGGTGAAAAGCAAAAAGGTGAATACGAATTCAGAAAAAGAAATATAAAAAAAGAAAAAAGTCCAAAACCTTACCTAGGTAACCTTTATAAAAATAAAAGGTTTTTCATTGATACTTTCAATAGTTACGATGATTTAAAAGCCTTTGCGATTGATTCCTCTACAAATTTAGTCAGAATAACCTCATCTGAAAAAAGTTATTCTTTATCCAAATTGGAGATGGAAGAAGAAGATTTAGAATCTTATATGACAAATTTTTTCATTTAGGAAACAATCCGCACATTACTCGAAGACCAACTTTTTTAATTTTTTTTCTTAATATTATCCTCTGGATTTATTTCTATTTATTTGTTTAAAATAGAGAAAACAATTCAGGGGGATTTACTTTGAGGATCTTAACCATAGATGATAGTGAAACAACAAGGTCCAAAATAAAAATGATTTTTGAACGACATGGACACCAGGTTTTCGAGGCCAAAAGTGGCGTTCATGCTCTTGATATTCTCCGACATGACAGTGCTTTTGACTTTATCATATGTGACATCAATATGCCTGATATGGATGGCACCCAATTTGTAAAACACCAAAATGAAGATGAAACCCTTTGCAAAATACCCACAATCATCCTCTCTTCTCACCTAGAAGAACGATTGGCCGAAAAACTCAGAGACTTTGAATGTGTTAAGGGTTGGCTCAACAAACCCATTACAGAAAAAAAAGTGAAGGCACTTCTTTTTAAATTCTCCGAAATGGAGTAGCCTCTGACCGAGTGTCAGGTTGTAAAGGTTAACTTTTTAAGGGTTTTCCTATAAAAATTGACCAAAAGTCATAAAAAGACCAATAAAATGACCCAAGGTCATTCTTTTAATTTTCCTTTGATCAGACTTGTTAAGGAGTACACCAAAATAACTCCGGCGGGAATTAAAATAAGAAACTGAGCTAATTGAAAAAACTTGAGTTGTTTTGAAAGCGAAGAGAGGGCCGCAAAAAACAGAACCCCCCCAAAAAGTAATCGTAAGTTTTTATCTTTCACATATTGAGTCGAAGCAACTCCAATTAAAGAGCCGAAAAAAGAGCCAATAAGAATATATCCCGCAAAATCCCAATAGACCTTTCCTGAAAGGTTATATAAAAAGCTTCCCGACACTGATGCAAAAAAAACACAAACAAGCGTTGCAGCGATGGCCTCGAGAGCACTGACTCCAATAATATAGGTCATACAAGGAACTAAAATGAAACCTCCTCCCAGTCCCATAATCCCGGAAAGAAAACCTCCCAAAAGCCCAATGCAGCAAAGGATAGGAAGGTGCACCTTCTTTTGTGACTTTTTGAGCGTGATAACAGGCCCAAACCTTAAAGGGTTGGCCATCCTTGAAAGAAGGTTATCTTTTTTAATATCACTCTTTTTACCTAAGGCCCCAAGAATCATTTTTAAACCTATAAAAGTCAAAAGAACAATATAAAGCATTCTCGTTAAAGTTCCCGCGTGTCCCATTTTTTCCAAATAGAGAAGAAGAGTTCTCCCTCCAAAAACGGCCGGAATCATAAAAAGCCCGATCACACCACCAAGAATAAAGTCTACATTGCCCCGTCGGTGATGCCTCTCCAAACTAATAAAGCTTGTTCCCATCATTTGGGCAAGCCCTGTCGCGACTGCAGAGACCATGGAAACGCCAAAAGAGTGAAGGGCCGGGATAATCAGCCACCCTCCCCCAATGCCTAAAAGGCCTCCCAATAACCCTACTATAAAACCGAGAATAATAAGGAGCAGAAAGGGAATTTCTTCAATAGAATTTATCATACTAACCGCCCAAAAAGAGCCTTCCGACCTCTTCATTTTTTAGAAGCTCTTCCCCTGTACCGGCCATCACTATTTTTCCTGAAACAAGAACATAACCAAAGTCAGAAAACTCGAGACCCTTTTTTGCATTTTGTTCAACGAGAAGAATAGTTTTCCCTTCTTTTTCCTGAAGGTCAGAAAGAATATCAAAAACCATATCAATAAATCGAGGCTCTAGCCCAATAGAAGGTTCATCTATAAGCATCACCTCAGGATTCATCATTAAAGAACGAGAAATTTCAAGAAGTCTTCTCTCCCCTCCTGAAAGAACTTTTGCCTTATGATCTTTTCTGTCAAAAAGTCTTTCGTACTTATCAAAGATACGTTCACATTCTATTTCGGCCTCTTTTTGGTTTTCATGAATATAGGCCCCCATCATTAGGTTTTCCCTAACCGTCAAATCAGGAAAAATAGAACTGTCTTGAAGAACATAAGTAATCCCCCCATGCTTTAATTTTTCGCTGGGGGATAATTGAGTGACATTTTTTTCTTCCAAAGAAATCGATCCCTTAAAAATACTCGAAAGCCCATAAATACTATGAAGAACCGTTGATTTACCCGCACCATTGGGACCAATGAGACAGAGGGAACGTCCTTTCTCTAAAGAAAGATTAAAGTCATGCAAGATTTCCATTTTACCATAACCGGCATTAAGATCTTTAATCGAAAGAAACTCTTCTCCATTAATGAGATCATGGAGATCTTTTGCCGTTGGGTTCTTTATCATACCGCCCCCAGGTAGGCATTTATGACATTTTTATTATTTTTTATTTCTTCAGGAGTACCCTGAGCAAGAATTTTTCCATGGTTCATACAATAAATTTTTTTAGCAAGTCCCATAATAACTTGCATATTATGCTCTATAATAAAAAGAGTAATATTAAATTCCTCATTTGCTTTTTTGAGTCGATCAATAATTCCATTTATTAAGGTTGGATTAATACCCGCAGTTGGCTCGTCTAAAATAAGCATTTTTGGCCCGTTAATAAGACTCATGGCCAGTTCTAAAAGTTTTTGCTGCCCAAAGGAGAGGTCTCCTGCCTTTAGTTTCCTTTTTTCGTAAAGACCGACAAAATCCAGAAGTTCTTCACTTTTTTTTATGACATTTTGAGAGATTTTTGAAAAAAAACTCATAAGAGTATCCTGGGGTGTCTTATAGCTAATTTGCATATTTTCTAAGCATGTCATTTTAGAATAAATTTTTGTTTCCTGAAAAGTTCTTAAAAGACCAAATCGTGCAATTTCAGAGACATTATATTTTGAAATTTCTTTTCCTTCAAAAATAACTTCGCCTTTATCAATAGGCTGTATTCCACAAATCATATTAAAAAGAGTTGATTTCCCAGAACCATTAGGACCTATCAATCCGACAATATCTCCACTTTTAATTTCTAAACTTACTTCTTTGTTGGCCTCTACTCCACCAAAGCTTTTAGAAACATTTCTAACTTTAAGTATAGTTTCCATATCAATCCAAATGAATTCCAGAGGTCCTTTCTTTATCTACAACTTCACCAAACTTTTCTGGAAACTTTCTTTTTAACCACCCCATAAGGCCTTCTGGGAAAAAAACAACAACGACGACGACAAGCAAACCTAATGCTACATACTGCCATCCTAAAAACTGCATCCAAAAAAACTCTTTGAAAAAATAAAAAAGAACAGCACCAATAATAGGTCCCCAAAGAGTTCCTTTTCCACCTAAAAGCGCCATGATAATCATCCAAAGTCCAACAGTTGATCCTGTAAAGGCCCCATCTATGGGATCGATATAACCATTCATGTTACCCATAAGGGCCCCTGAAATCCCAAGAAAAAAAGCCGAGATACACCAACCAATGATTTTATACCTCATGGTAGGTATTCCCATGGCCTCTGCTTTATCCTCATCATCACGAATGGCATTTAAGGTCAGCCCGAAACGAGTTTGATAAATCCAACGGAGAAAAAGAAAGGTTCCTAAAAAGCTAGCAAAGCTGAGATAGTAAAAAACAAGGTTTCTTAAATCGGTGGTTCCGGCCGCTCTTGGCCAGATAGGAACGGTCATTCCCTGCCCCCCTCCTATAACTTCAATCCCAGAAGCAATTTCACCTGCAGCGATCCCCAACCCCAAAGTACCAATAGCAAAATATTGACCCCGAACCCTTAAAAGGCCAAGCCCAACAATAATGGCCGAGAGAACAGGAATAATGCTTGAAAAAATAAGGCCGACTCCAAGACCTGTAAAATATTGAGGTATGGTGTGAAGGAATGTTTTTTCCCCACCGGCCTCTGTCCACTCTCCAATACTAAAAAATAGGCCTACCTGAACAAGAGCACAGGTATACATTCCCAAACCATAAAAAACAATATTTCCAAAAGAGTTGTAACCCATTTGGCCGCCCTGGACATCCCAGGTAAGAGAAAAAAGAATAAAAAGCCAAACAACAGAAAGATTGACAACAAAGTTCGGAAAGAGGAAGGGAGAAGTAATCCCAATTAAAAGAATAATTAAAAGAATTACCAGATCTTTTTTCATTATTTGAGATACTCTCTTTTCTTTAATAATTTTCGACTTCTCCAAATAATAATAAAAACGAGAAGAAGAAAAACAAAACCTATTCGAAACTGAGTTCCAATAATATAGTCAGCATATTGCTCTAAAATCCCCAGTCCCATTCCAGAAGTGATAATCGCTGCAAAATTTCCAAGCCCTGCTGTAATAACAATCATGAAAGAGCGTATAGTATAAGGAAGTCCAATATAAGGATGAAGTGTAAAGGTCATCGCAACCAAAGAGCCGGCCACGCCACAAATGGCCCCGTTAATTGCATAGGTGTAACCGTAAACCTTATCTGTATCAACCCCTAGAACCTTTGCAGCTCGTTTATTTTGGGACGTGGCCCTAATGGCCCGACCGAGCTTTGAATAATGCATAAAAATTACAACAATGGCGGCCACCAAAACTGCGATGATTAAGGAAAAAACTCTCGTAACAGGAACCGTGACCATATTATCGAAAAGAAACTCGGTCCCCAAACCTGATTGGGCCACTTCAACATCGGCCCCGAATATAGTGTTCATAAGCTGCTGAATAATAATACTCAAACCAAACGTGGCCAAAATAGAAACAAAGAGGTCCCTCTCGATAACTTTAACAATAACGAGTTTATAAATAGCAAAGCTCACTAAAAAAACAAATAAGGAAGCAGCAGGGATAGTATAGAGAGGGTTAATCCCGTAGGTGTTATAGAGATAAAATGTAATATACCCGCCAAGGATAACATACTCTCCCTGGCAAACATTAATAATTTTCATGACCCCCCAAATAAGGGCCATACCATAGGCTATGAGAGAAAAAACGGCCCCTATCATAATGCCGTCAAAAATCGCTTGAACATTAAGCCATGGGGCCGTTGTAAAAATCATCAAGTCCATAAAAAATCCAGCTCTCTCCCTAAAAAGAGAGCAAAAAATGTCTTATTTACGTTCTGACCATTTAGGTGCCGGCCAAATTAACTTCGAAGAGGCCCACTCTGTGGGGGCAACAACCGCATTTTTTCCATTTTGTACCTGGAAAAGAACCATTGGTTTTGCAATGTTTTGTCCAGTTTTTCCAAATCTAATATTGCCGTAGAAAGTTTGCATATTAGTTTTGGACAAAGCATCTCTTAACTTTTTAGTATCGAAAGAGTTAGACCTTTCAAATGCACTTTTCCAAACAAGAAGGGCCGCTGATGACTCCGCTGATTGGTAAGGAGGATCATACTTATAGACCTTTTCAAATCTTTTCGCGTAATCCATTCCATTTCCAAAATAGCTGTCTTTATAGGAAAGGCTCTTATGCCATTGAGCTGCACAAAGAGTATACTCTCCACCACCGCCAAGTTTTTTGTTAATTTTAGCAGCATCACAATGGGTCATGGCCAAGAGAGGAATATCAACCTTCATTTCCTGAATTTGTTTAATTGCAGTCATGGCACCTTTTGAATGGCCTGAAACAACCAAAACATCTGGCCTTAACGCCTTTACTTTGGCCAAGATGGCAGACATATCATTAAGGGCCTTAGGAAGTTTTCCATCAACCACAATTTTCATACCATGTCTTTTAGCAGCTTCAACAACGCCTAAACGAACATCGAGAGAAAATGGATCTTGTTCAAAGGCCAGGGCCACTTTAACCTGAGAAGGTTTCTTACCAGATTCCTTTGCTTTTTCGGCGGCCAAATCGATCGCTGATTCTAGGTATTGATTAGCTGCTGACAAAACAGCAAAGAGGTACTTATACCCTTTAGTGAAAAGAGATCTCGAAGCACCATTGGCCTCAACCATAGGAATTCCGGCAGCATCAATAATAGGTGCCATGGCCTTGGTTAATCCAGAGCTATACGGCCCAAGAAGAAACTTAATATTATCTTGTTTAATTAAACGTTCCGCTAATTCTTTCGCCCGAGAAGAGTTAGATTCATCATCATAGTACTTTATGGCAAGCTTATATTTCTTCCCTTTAACCTTAACACCACCACGATCATTGATGAGTTTGACAGCAAGGTCGTAACCATTTTTAGTGTGTTTTCCATTTGTTGAGTACTTACCAGTTAAAGAAACAGCTGCACCAAGAAGGATTGTATCTCCATCAACTTTTGTATATCCAGCTGATGAGAAACAAAGAAACAATGCAAAAGTAGACAATAGACACGTCATCGTTTTCCTAAACGTCTTCATTATTTTCTCTCCTTAAAAATATTTTAAAATAGTGTATGTTAAAAAAATAAAATAAGAAACAAAATCATTTCAGTATTTTAGAGACCTTGCCCCCCCCCAAATAGACTAAAAATATCCTTTCTCAATAAATTTTATTAAAAGGCATTTTTCTATAAATTTAGTTTAGGCAGGAGAAAATTACAGAGTTTTTTCTCCATGCAACATTTTTATTGCCATACGCCATAGGTCATGAGACTTCCTTTGTCATAAATAAAGATTTTTCAATTCAAGAGACTTTTGGAGAAAAAATGAAATCATTTAAAACAATTTTTACGGCGTCACTTCTTCTTTTGGCACTTTCTGGCTGTGCAACAAAAACAAAATGCCATATTTGGAGAGGCTTCTACTGTCATGCTGGAAAACCTGTAAACTAATTTTAAATATGGCCTTCTTTTCTGGAGGCCAATATTACTTTGTTTCAATAAGTTTTTCTCTCTAAACACTGAATTTTTCTCAGTTATACTTCAAAAATTTCCGATAAGAAAAGGTACCTCTTCAAAAGCGAAGGTTTATGAGGAATATCATTTTATCCATTATAAAAAATAATATTCTTTCCAATATGTTACTTATTTTAGTTTTCGCCCTAGGTGCTTATTCTTTGAAGACACTCAACAGGGATATGAGTCAAGACCTCGATTTTGGAATTATGGAAATCGTTGCCCCAAACCCTGGTGCCTCCGCCCAGGACATGGAAGTTAAAATCACTAACAAAATTGAAGATAAAATAAAGGATATCCAAGGTATTACCCGCTCTATTGCTCTCATTTATGAAGGTTATACTAAAGTTGTTGTTTGGCTCGATCTTCAATCCAAGGATCTTGATAAAATTAAAAATAAAATAAGGGAAAAAGTTGCTTCTATTAATGATTTTCCAAGTGAAATGCCTGAACGGCCAGAAGTAAAAGAACCAAGTTTTGCCAGTTTGGCCTTTTTAAAATTGGGGATAACTTCAGATGATAAAAAATTACTTCGAGACTTTTCTTTAAAACTCAAAGAAAAAATTGAAGATGTGTCAGATATTCAATCCATTGATCCTATTGGAATTCCAGATCAAGAATTTAAAATTCTTCTTGATATTAATAAACTTAGAAAGCTAAACCTTACAACCTTGGATGTTCTAAGTAGGCTAGGCCAATCGAATATAAGGGCCTACTTAGGTAGGGCCGAGGCAAAAAATGTTTATCAAAATATTATTTTTAACGAAAAAATGACAACTGTAGGTAAGCTACAAAACCTTACCATCAGGTCAAACCTGTCAGGAAAAAAAGTAAAACTTAAACATTTAGCAAAAGTTTCATTGGGTTACGAAAAAGAAAGTCGGTACGCCCTTCCTAATGGCAAAGAGGGTGTTTTATTCCTTGTAAAAAAAACCGGCGGAAGTGACATTATCAACCTGACAGAAAAAATTAAAGATATGGTAAAAAATGAACTCAAACTTTATCCAGAGGGTAAAGTTAATGTAGAATTCATTGGGGAACGGGGAAAACATATTAAAAACCGTTTTCAAATTGTTAAAACGAATGCTGCAGTCGGGATCACACTTGTCATTTTCTGTCTTCTTATCTTTTTAAATTTTAATATTTCTTTTTGGGTTGGCATAGGTGTTCCCTTTACTCTTTTTGGTGTCTTGGCCTTCATGAGTTTTCAAGGATATGTTCTTGATTCTCTTTCTATGGCAGCAATGATTTTAACAACGGGGATTATCGTTGATGATGCTATTATCATCTCGGAATCTATCCATAAACATTTCCATGAGCTAAAAAAAGATCGATTAACCGCCACAGTAGATGGTGTTATGGAAGTTTACAAGCCCGTACTGACAACGCTTGTTTCAACCTTCTTGGCCTTTGCTCCTTTGTTTTATATGACAGGTACAATTGGAAAGTTTGTTTACATTGTTCCTTGGGCCATTTCATTGGCACTTATTTTTTCACTTTTAGAATGTACCTTCATCCTTCCCTATCATATTTATTTAGGGCTCGATGAGGCCAAGCAAAGTAGAGAACCTCTTATTGAGAAAATTTTAAGGCCTTTTGAAGTCGTCCTACAAAAGTTTATTGTAAAGGCCATTAAATTTCGCTATCTCATGGCCATTATTTTCCTTGGACTTTTTTATTTTTCTCTTCAAATGGCCTCTAAAAATTTAAAATTTGTTCTTTTTCCCGATGACAATGCAGAAGGAATCATTATTAACTTTGACTTTGAAGAGAGTGTAAAATTAGAAAGAATGCACGAATTAATAAAATTTCTTCCTAAAGTTCTCGATAAATACAGACCTGATGATATAGAGTCATATGATCTTCAAACCGGTCTCTATAGAGAACAAATGATTGAAAACCCATCTCCGACAGTATCTTCGGTGAGAATAAGTCTTGCAAAACAGGTCGATAGAAAATTTACCGCCAGACAACTGAAAACCAAAATAGCCAAAGAGGTTTCCGAAATTCTTGAAAAGGATAAAAGAGATATCGACTCCGTCCGTTACCTTATGGTAACAAATGGTCCTCCGGTTGGCTTTCCTGTCAATATCAGAGTCATTGGAAGAGATGATAAAGAGAGAACTGATTTCGCTAAAAGAATAGAAACCTATCTTCGTGAACTCGATGGAGTTGATGGCCTATGGAACTCATCTACGGCCACTAAAAAAGAGTTTATACTCAAACCAGATCGGCCACTAATGAATAGATTAGGTATCAGCAACGATGCCCTTGTAAAAACGATTCAAGTGGCCCTCGTTGGAAACATTTCCCAAAACGTCACTATAAACAACAAAAAAATAAACTTCCGGATGGAACTAAATGAAAAACATAAAACTGTAGAAAATATCATGAACTTAAGAGTTAGAAATAATAGGGGGAAAGAAATAGAAATTGGGCAATTTTGCTCCTTTGATAAAAAGAGTTCAATCCCCTTCATGCAGCACTATGGTGGCAAGCCATCTACAAACATTTTGGCAACAAGAGTGGACCTTAAAAAAATATCTCCTTTGGAAGTTCAAAAAAGAATCATAGAAAATTTTGATACCTCTAAAACAGGACTTACTCTTGATTTTGCAGGAGAGGCCAAAGATACCGCAAACTCAGTTATTGACCTCAAGAAATCTGCCCTTGCTGGACTCCTCCTTATTTATCTTTTAATGGCGCTTTTATTTCAATCTTACCTCCAACCTTTTTATGTTATTCTCAGTATCCCTATGGGTATCATTGGTGTCATTGTTGCCTTTCATATCCACGACCAGGCCTTTAGTATGTTTGCTGGGCTTGGGACGGTAGGAATGTTTGGGGTCGTTGTTAATGATAGCCTTGTTGTTATTGATGCGATTAATAGGGCCAAAGAAAAAAAGGGAAATATCCAGGAGGCCATCTCGATTGGTATTTCTGAAAGACTAAAGGCCGTTATCCTCACAACTCTTACAACTGTTGCTGGTCTTCTTCCTTTAGGTATCGGTATCGGAGGGATTGATATTTTCCTATCACCCATGGCCATTTCTATGGGTTATGGAATTTTATTTGGAACGCCAATGATTTTAGTTCTTATTCCTGTTTCCTATGTTATTGGGGAAGACTTAAAAAAGCTCTTTAGGGTCCAATAAACTTTTTTTTTCAAGGACGCTCAACGGCCTCTACAGAAAAGCTTGTAGGGGTATATGATGTATCGGGTGATGCATCAGGCAAGCTGTAGCTAAGGCCTGAATAAGCTCCACTTTTACTTAAAATGGCATTCATTTCAGTGTCTGTGGATGTAAAATCAGAGGAACTTTCTACCTTCCATTCATTTGCATTTTCATCTGCCCTTCCTGTGTATTCTTGCATGCCTAACTTTGTGGTTAGGGCCCAGTAAAAATACTCACTCGCTTGACAGATATAATTACAACTATCGTCATTATAAGTATACCAAGATCCTGAAGGATAAGAATCAGGGATAGAGTTTGTAAAACCACCCCTCGCTTTATCCATCGCATTTGTCAGAGCACTACCATTATTCTCACCATAAGAAATCATTCCAAATATTTCTGGATAAGCATAAGCATAACCGTGGTGTGAAATTAAATGGAGGACTTCTTCCAAGGTAGCATCAAACCCATCTGAAGATGAGGAGCCATTAACCTTAATCTCATTTTCATACAGGTCTTGATAATAATTACAGGGTATGTTCGCAGGAAACATGGTCGTATCAGCATCAGGCGTTATAACTATACAGGCCTTATTTTTTATGAGCTTGTTGACGACGTTAGAGTCATCAATCGTCCCATCTTCATTACTGTCCAAATATTGGGCCATGACTTTGGCGGCCCTTAGTATTTTGGCATCGGGTATAGTTTCCGTAGCATAAATCCCCACACCGAAGACCATCACTTTTTTAGATAAATAAGTCTCGTCCGGTGCAATACCCTTACCGCATGAAAAAATGAAAAATGTAAAAAATATAAATCCAAGTAGTTTTTTCATACATAAGATACTAGACAATTAATTTTAAAAATAAAAATAAATAATCTAAAAGAAGGTTTATTTGCTTGCAAGATTGTAAAATAAGTCAAAACATTAAGTATGAAAAAAAATTTATTAACTTTTATATTTTGTTTAAGTCTAATATCAATACCCTTTAAAGGGCACACAACAGAAAGCTCAAAATCTTTCCTCGTTATCGAAACAATTATTTTTACAGGCCTTAACCTTCTTTTGGCCGATAGTCCGAAGCTCAAAGTCTCCGGTCTTTATGCAACTAATGAGGTTGGAAATACTTTAACCGGTGAACTAGGTTTTGTTCCAAGTGAAAGTCTCTTTGGCCTGGGGTTAGAGTTTCATACATCGTTAGGTTTTTATAAAGGCTATCATGAAAATTTTGGTGCTTTAACAAATGAGCTTCTTTATAAAACCTCATTATTTGGTTCGGAATTATTGATCGGTGGAGGTCTTTCTATTTGGGATTCCTTCAGCGCTATTGTCCCTGTTGTTTCTTTTAATTATAACTTGCTATCTAACGGGGGCACATTTTTTGATAATTTATTCATTGGCTATACTTTTGGAGCTAGTGAATCGGCCACACATATAATTAAAGCTGGAGCAGTCTTAACAATTTAGGAATAACATTGAAAAAAGTTTTAATCTTATGCTTATTGCTTTTTAGTTTCCAAGGGAAAACTTTGGTTATTTCTCCCGGTCTGGGTGGAACCCTTAGCCTCGGAGGTTCTTCTTCTGGCTCCCATGTTTACGATATGGGATTTGGCGCAACTGGTGAAATACAAATAAGTTATTCCATTTTTGATAATTATTCACTAGGCCTTTTGTATGGTTACTCATTTTCCTTTGCGGCCATGAACGCGGCCGACATTATTCATTCGGCCATTTTATTTGGCTACGAATCTAATATCTTTTTGATCCAAAAAATATCTGCAGGCTACGGCTTTGGCAGTTCTTTTGATTATAAAGGTGCTGCCGAGCCTTATACGAAAGGATCAGGTCCCGTTTTTATGATATCGAATGATATAGGGACCTCAACGACTCTAAATGTTCAATTCCATATGATGAGCTTTCCTGAAGATAAATTAGTAAAGACAAGTACTCCCACAAATAACCAGATTATTATTACCTTTAATAGAAATTACGAAATTTTTTAAGGGCCCTTAGAAAAAAGGCCCTTTTAGGAAATTATTTCAATTTAATAATGACTTCATTAGTTCTTTTTCTTGCTGGGACATAAGGAGAATCATACGCAGCTGAATAGTATAAATTATTTCTCATCTCTAGACCCTTTTTATTAATCCATTTTCTAAGTCTAGAAAGATTTTTCCTTTGCGCTCTCTCACTGTTATATCCACTAAACCTTACAACCGCGACTTTCCCTAAAGAAAAATTGCCAAGAGTTACTTCTTCATTATTTGGTAGTGGTAACTCCTCCAAGGATTGATAATTTGATGGCATGTAAAACATCATCGTTTGATAATTTTTACGCCAGAACGAAAAAACTGGTGCAGTCATTGGAATCTCTTCTTCGCTTTCATTATTTCCAAAAATATAATCGGCAATTGTCCTAAAAAGGTTATCTCCATTTTTCCTCGTGGCCTTCGCAACTAACATTTTTGGATAAGATCTAACTTGAAAGGGGCCTTCGCTATAAAGGCTTTTGAAAGGAGGGGTTTCTTCATTTCTTGCCTGGGCCCCAGTTATAAAACTGAAGAAAATCAAGAATAGGAAACAAAGTTTCAATTTAGATTTTTTCATTATGCACATCCTTTTTTTTGTAAATGGTTAAAGTAATTTGTCACATTCTAATTTTTTTAAGCAGGAATTTGAAATTAATAAAGATAGACAAATATTAAACAATGAAAACTTTTCTACGTTATAATAGCTAACTTGGACGCTTTGATTTAAGAAGCCAAGTTTTCATAAGGCCTTTTCCCTTGATTTCACTTTGACCAACATCATCAAATTGATAAGCGGAGCCCAAAAGTTCTTTGGTTAAATTTGAAATGTGGATTTCACCTGCCTGCCCGTGAGTCTCCATCCTTGCAGCAGTGTTCACTGTATCTCCCCATATATCGTAGATAAACTTATTTTTCCCAATAACCCCAGCAACCGCCGGGCCTGAGTGAACCCCAATCCTTATTCCTATATCCATCCCTTTATTTGTTTTATACCTTGTCATAAACTTGCGCATGTCCAAAGCAAAATCAGCTATCTTTTGAACATGGCCTCCGTCTTCATGAGGAACTCCTGAAACAACCATATAAGAATCGCCAATTGTTTTAATTTTTTCTAGGCCATGGTTATTCGCCAATTTATCAAAGGAGCTGAAAATATCATTTAGCATTTCAACAAGCCTTTGTGGAGACAGTTGCTGAGACATAACTGTAAAGCCAACAATATCTGCAAACAAGACTGAGCAAACAGGAAAGCCATCGGCTATGACCCCCTCATCACTTTTCAATCTATGAGCTATAGGAGGTGGTAAAACGTTGTGTAAAAGTGTCTCGGATCTATGAAACTCTTTTGAAAGTGCCGTTTTTGCCTGAGTGACAGAAGAGTGATAAAAATAGCAAAAGCACATACACATGGTAACCAAACTAAGGCCATTAAAGACTTCAAATGCCTTGATAATTTCAGGTCCAATATTATCTAAGCTGGTGCCTCTAGGTGCACTTAAAATTAATAAACTGATTAAAATACAGTTGATGAATCCAATAAAAAGTTTTGTTTTAATAGAGAAAGTCATCAAAAACCACATTATGATGGTGCCAAACAAAAAGACGTGAAAGCCTGAGTTAAGCCCAAAAGTATAGGTGGCCAAAAAAGCATGAACGATTACTTCTAGGGTCATCGTAATAAGGCCTATAGTAAAACGCCCCATCCGAGTTGAAATAAAACCACCCAGAAAAATGAGGATACTGAGTATATTGAAATAAGCTAATCCCTTTACATCAAGAGCAATAAAGGCCAATAAAAATATCAGGTGAACCAGAAAGCCCAGTACAGAGCAAAAACTGGCGGCCGCAAAAATATTTTTATCATCATCATTTAACAACATTGGCGGAGTCTTGAACCAAACCCAAACATCTCTGAACATAGTTTCTCCTAAGCGAATTCTTTTTAATTAAATATAGCAAAACCAATCTTCAAATCCAAAAAACCCTTTTACTCCATTAACAACAAAATATAATACTAACAATTAACCTCTTCTTTTTTTTTCATTTTGATCCATAATAAACTTATGACCTTTACTCCAAACAAAAGGAGTTTGTATGGAGCCTTCCCAATTTAAAACATCAATTCAGACCTTGGTTGAAACCAGTGAAATCTCTCTCATGCCCGAGCAGGATATTTATCAGGCGATGGCATCGCTTAACACAAAGAAACGTCCTCATGGGGCCATCGTTCTGGACAAGAAACAAAAAATGGTGGGTATTCTTACAGAGAAGGATTGCCTCAAGCATTACTTTGATGCCAAATACAACAGCATGCCGCCTGGTAAAGTTAAAGATTACATGAGTAAAAAGGTTGTTTCTATTCCTCTAGAAACAGACATCTATAAAGTTGTGGAACTTTTTATTAAGAACGACTTTCACTCCTACCCAGTTACAAAAGATGGCCGCTATTACGGTTTCATCAAAAGAAGCAAAGTGTTTCAGGCCATTCAAAAAATGGAAAGCATTAAGTAAAAATAAAAAGGAAAACAAACAAAGTTAAAACCAACCCCATAATTCCGTAGAATTTCCAATCGGTTTTCTTTTCAGCTTTTTGAAACTCTCCATACTCTCTAAAGTAGGGGTCGTTAAGGTTATCAATAACATATTGAAGGTCTGCGAGGGAAGTCAGCCCAGTAAATTGATAGAGGACCTCTCTTTTTTCACAATAGGTAATATTAGGAACTCCTTGGACGCCAAAATGACCTGCCAGCTCAGGTGAACTTCCGCAGTCCACTTCATAAATTGGAACCCCTGGGTTCTTTTTTTCGAGGGCATCCATAACCGGGATCATGGTTTTGCAAGGCCCACAAGTTTCAGAAGAAAACTTGATAATAAAAGGACCTGCTTCACCATTTGCGACTTCTTCAAAGTTTTCTGTATTTAATTTTTTCATCTAAAAAACCAAAGTTGCAGGTCCCACAATTACCCAAAAATCAAAATAAGCCTTATTTATCTTCCAATCAATTCAATAAAGACTTTTGTAATCCCAACTATTTAAAAAAAACAACGTATATATTGTAATTTTTTGAAAAGCTACCGATATGAAGTTTGCGTATAAAAATCAAATGGTATTTAATTATGAAATTAATCAGCCTCTTATGTTTAGCATTTGTACTCCAGGGATGTAAAGGTGATGGCGGAGGGGAAAACTCCACATCCACACCCAGCGAACAAAATATGAGTCAGAACACGGGTTCCCCTAAAAAGAAAGGCAGTGGGCCAAAACCCAAGAATGATGACCCCCTAATATCTTTGCAAGGAGTATCCGTAGGCGAAGAGACCTACGGTGGGAGTGTTCACCAACTTAGCCTAGAAGAAAAAAAGGCCCTTAAAAGAATCCAAGGTTCGCCAATTTCAACAAGCTTTGACTCTACTTATCAACCCTTAACAGATGAAGAAAAAAGTTTGTTAAAAAATATATTAGGGAAAAATCTAAATTAATAAGGAAAAAACTATGCTTCGTTTAAACTTGTTCCTTTTTGTTTTTTTGATTGTTACAAACGGCTTATCTTCAGAAAACCAGAATCAAGAAGACCCAGCATATGCAAGTCCGTGTCAAGAAAATGAAAGCTCTCAATTCAGTTTGTCTCTTGGATATTTTCACTGCGTAAGGCTAGAAGAGGAAACCCAAGATGTTACTTTCGAAGGAAAAACTTATAAAAACCTAAGGGTGGCCAAAACCTACAATATTCTTAACGCTAGAAAAGAAGTTCCTTACGATAAAAACCTAGTTTTTCAAGAAAGTGACCCAACAAATGCAGCTAACCTTCGAAGAATTATTTATACTAAAACAAAGTTTCGAGAGAAACTTTTCATTGATCAGAGTAATTTTGATCAAGACAGTGCGACCTCTAAGTACAGAACATACCTTCATTTAAAGTTTATCGACGAATCAGGAAAAGTCGTTGGAGAACTTATTGAGGGTAGACCCTTTGATTTTGAGGACCCTTTTCTTGATACATTTGACTCTTTTAGAGAGACTAGCCATACAACTAATATGAATATATTTAACAAAGTCCTAAAACTTAAAGTGGGTAATTTGGAACTTTCTGGTAGAAATCATTTTTCTGCAGCTCCATCTACTATCGCGCGCGTAGACGACACGCTCAAAAAACTACAGTCTGGTCAATATCAAAGGGTTCCTGGAAGGGAAATGACTGCTTTTCTTGAACTAATAAACGACAGAGATAACGTATTATACAGAAAAAAAATGATACTTTATAACAAGAATGGCAAGGCCACAGTTTATTTTGCGATAGATGAAAACTCTAATATAAAACTCTGGAACCTCGATGGAAGCCCTTTAAGGTAGGTTCAAAGTGGCCTTTTTGAAAATTAAGACCCCTCCTGACCAATTGTTTTTTTAAAGTTTTAAGCATAGAAGGTTAATTGTAAGCATTAAGAACTTCTTCGAGACTTTTTACATTTAAAAAAACCAAAGCCTAATGGCCATTATACAAACGACCACGGAAAGAATTATTTTAATAGTTTTATCTGGTCTGTCTGCTGACCAACGACCGGCCATCCAACCACCAGCTGCGTTACCGATACCCAAAACACCACCTAAAATCCAGTTAATCTTTCCTGCAGAGGCAAAAATAATCAGGGCCATCATAGTATAAATGAGAACCACAAAAACCTTTATACTATTGGCCTTCGCCAGAGAAAAGTCTTGAACACGGCTTAAGACTGCCAACATAATAAAACCCACTCCTGCCTGAATAAAACCTCCATAAATGCCCACAAAGAAAAAAAGAAAGGAACCCAAAATTTCTTCTTTTAGGGAAAGCTCTCTTTTTTTATCCTCTTCAGAAAGTTTGGGTTTAAAAATGATCGTTATCAAAACTAAAATCATGATGACAGACAAAATCTTTTTAAAGACATCTCCTGAGATATCAATCGCCATTTTAGAACCGAAATAGGCCCCTAATGTAGCTGAAAGTCCCAACCATAAGGAATAGGGAAAAACAAAAACACCCTTACTTTTGAAACCCGCAGTAGCAAAAATATTTTGCATAAAAATGGCAACGCGATTTGTTCCATTGGCCACACTTGGTGGTAGACCCATAAAAATAAGAAGCGGTAGAGTTAATAAAGAACCTCCTCCTGCAACGGTATTAACAAAACCCGCAATTAGGCCTGCAAAAAGAAGGAAAAAGATATTGAGTACGTCCATGAAGCCTCAAATAAAAAGGGCCTCTTGAAAGAGGCCCCCTATAAAAAACTGTCTTTATAAATTATTCAGTTTTAATTCTGGCAAACTCAGGCATACAGTAATGATCCAAAACAAGGTGAGGATCTACAACTGTCTTTTTAAGCTCGAGACATTCTGAATATTCTCTATAGTGTTTTTGTGAAATTCCACCAGAGTGAATGTTATCAACACACTTTGTGGCAAGTCCAATGAATGCCATATTTTCGTCAAAAATTGCATCTTGCTTATCTTTGTTAACGAAGCCGTAAAGTGTATTAAGGTCCATTTCTTTTTTCTCATTGCCTGGCTCAGCAATATCTTTCACAAGAGTAGTGGCCCAGTCATAACCAAATGTTCTACCGTTTCCACCGTCCTCTTTTTTCGGAAACTCTTCATTTAAATAATTTTCACAGTTTTTCATCTTGTAGTAAGTGTCCATTTGCCCACGATCGATTCTATCGATTTCTGCGATAATTTCAGAGTTGCCCATAAGGTTCTTTTTCTCTTGATACTTAAGACGGTTTTCTTCTTTTTCAAGCTTTAAATGCTGCTGAAAATCAGTATTTTCAATCCAAGGAACAATTTCAAGAGAAGTGATGATCCCTGTATTAGCATCTTGCATAGTAAGGATAGATTCCTGGACAGTTTTTTTGAAGGATTCAATATCTGTAGGAATCAAATTAGCAAGTTTATCTTTTCCAAGGCCTTGCGCCCAGATTGTAATATTCAATTCCTTCTTCTGATGTGTACTACTATCTTCGACTTTACTTTTAACATCTACAGAGCCGCTCCCAAAGAACCCTTTAAGCTCTGCGTGCAAATTAGCTTCATAAGTTGCATCTCTTTTATCTTCTTCAGTAGAATATCTCAAAAGAGCAAGGAAAGAAGAGTGTCTTCCAATAGAGCGGACATAGTAAGGGCCACAAGCATCAAAGAATCCAACAACATCTTTATCCTCTAAAAGCTTGACAGCAGAGTCACTCATTTCAGAAGTCGCTTCATTTAGAGAATTATAATAACTATCAAGATCTATTTTTGCATAAATATAGTGGTAAAACTTTTTGCTATCTGCAGAGCCTGAAGCATGAGCAGTTACGTTTGCTTTTAGGAACCAGTAGCTGTAACTTGCAGTTGTACTCACATCATAGGAATGGTGCGATTCCCAACCTTCTTCAATTTCTTTAAAAGTGTACCGAAGGTCATAAGAAGGAACTGTCACATCGACACTCTTATAACAAAGAGACTGAAGAGTATTCGTTGTTACAGAATAACCTCTTCCCAAAGAAGGTGTTCGTCCTCTGTCATCAAGTCTGTTGTCTTTTATAACTCGTGAACTGGCATATACTTGTCCTGCAAGCATAAAACTAAGTAAAAAAACTAAAGAGTTTCTCATTAATTAGATCCTTTTTTGTAAATTAATAAAACTTGAGTAATTTTCTACCACAAGATTCTACTGATATTCAATAATTAATCTTGAGACCCAGAGCAGGGCTTAGAGGGTTGGTGAAGAAGAATAGGTTTTCTTTTTTTCCTCTTTTTGAAAGATAAGATTTTGAGAAGGGAAAGCAAAAGACAAGTCATCATGCATCTCAAAAGTTTCCAGAATCTCTTCTACAATTTTTTGATGAGTCACCCTCCTTTTCCGAGGGTCTGTGACATACCTTAAAGTAAGCTGAATACCCTTTTCGTTAAAAGAGGTAAAAACCTTGGGCGCCGTATCTTCTAGAGAAAAAAGAAAGTTTTCGTTTTGTTTTTCAAATTGTTGTAACTCCTCTTCGCCATAAGAAGATGAATTTTTCAAAAGAATTTTTTCAAAAAGCCTTTTGGCCTTTCGCCAAGAAGCCTGAAAAGTCAGGGTAACTGTAAGTTCATCCCAAATGTAAGGATAGGGCCTATCATAATTTCTCTGAGCATTAATAAAAATCGACGCGTTAGGAATATAAACCACACGACCTGTTCTTTGATCGGCATCGACCCACTCCCCTATTTCCAACAGGGTGAACTCAAAGATGTTGATATCGACTACATCACCTTTGATACCATTAATTTCAATACGGTTTCCTACTGAAAAAGGATGCTTCCAAATAATGGTCAACCAACCTATCAGGTTGAGCAGGGGGTCTTTTAAGGAAACGGCCAACCCTGCAGTGGCAAGTCCAAAAAATGTACTTAAAGGACCAAGTCCTTTGAACCATAACCTGCCGATAAAAATGATTTTAAGAAACCAAAAAAAGTAATCCAGAATTCTTTGCACGTGGTAATGGGATCTCTTGTTTTTTAACTTTTTATCAATGAAAAGTTTCGACCCTTTTCTCAGAAATAAAAAAAGAGCAATGATTAGCAAAGAAACACCAATTTTGTATTGAACGGAGCCCTCAACCAAAAAATTACTCAAACCAAAATCCATTCCCTTACCTCAAAAATAGCATGCACTCATAACGCGCGTTATGAGCACATAGAACTTTTTAAAATATTTATTCAATTCAATCCAGATAATCAAGAGGAAATTTTACTGGGGAACTGGCGACCTTCCAACAAAAGACTTTTTCACCTGCTTTTTAAGGGCAACAAAAAGCTTGATCGGATATTTTCTTTGAACAATATTAACGAGCCATTTTGGTATCCAGCCCTTCGGGTCCGTGTGAATTTCCAAAGTAACTTCTGTTTTTCCATCTTTAAGAGGGCGAAAAACATATTTACTAAAGTTGAGCTGAATCCTTACTCCAACAGTCTTAGGCGCACCCTCAAACTCAATGGATTTCATATCAATTTGTATATTCCCATTTGGCTTTTTTGAGGCCGTCGAAAGAAAAACCATATCCCTGTCACTTACAGGCCAGGGTGAATCAATGGCCTGGTAAATAACCTGTTGAAAAGGGCCTCTTTTTTCCAAAGTGTCCCCTTTTAAAAACCATTGTATCCAATCTTTTCTATGCTCCACGTCCTTAAGGACCCACAGGATTTTTTCAATAGGATCGTCAAAGACTGTAACTCCCTTGAAAGCGACAAGGTTAGACCCTGTCACGTTTTTTTCATAGACGCTAACCCCTTCTTCTTCATTAATTTTGACCCAATCAGCAGCGAAACAAAAACTCGAAAAAGCGCTCACAAAAAAAAGAAATTTAGTCCATTTTTTAATCATAGTTTCTTCCTATATAAAAATTTTGCGTCAATTTATTATTCCCTCAGAATTCATTTTTGCAAATAGAAAAAATATAAGGAAAACAGCGGATATTTGCTTTGTCTTCCTTGCAATGAAGTTGACCTTTATATAGAATCCACGGTTAAAAGCTTCTTAAAAAGGAAAAGTCAATGGATTCATCTCTTGCTCAACTTCTTGATAATGATAACCACGAACTCCGTTCAAAAATGAAAAAAGTTTTAAACGACCCCATTTTCAAACCTGTTTATCATCTAAGCCTAGAAGAAGAGAGAGAGCTGGCCTACAAAAGACTAAAGATATTTTTCAAAGAAGGCCTTATTAGCGTCTTTGACTTCCAAACTGACCCCAGAAGAATTTTTGCGGCACATGAAGTACTTGGATTGTGCGATGGCTCCATGGCCACAAAGCTGACAGTCCAAATGAATCTTTTTGGAGGAACTCTTTTAAAGTTTGGGAATAAGCCCGCCTTTCAACCCATTCTTGAGGGAATAAACTCGCTTGAAGACGTTGGTTGTTTTGGACTAACAGAGCTTGGATACGGAAATAATGCAGTCGAAATGGAAACCACGGCAACTTTTGACGTAGACAAAGATGAATTTATTATAAATTCCCCTTCAACCTTATCTCAAAAATATTGGATCACGAATGGTTACTGTCATGCACATTGGGCCATTGTTTTTGCCCAACTCATAATTAAAGAAGAAAGTTATGGTGTCCATGGATTCTTGGTCCCAATCAGAGACAAAGACCTTAGTGTTAAACCAGGAGTCACTATCCAAGATATGGGTTACAAAATCGGACTCAATGGGGTCGACAATGCGAGACTTTGGTTTAGCGATGTCCGAATTCCAAGAGATAATCTCCTTGATGCCTTTTCCCAAGTGGATGGAAAAGGTAACTTCAAAAGTTCTATTAAAGGAAAAAGATCTCGATTTATTAAAATGGCCGACCAACTTCTCAGTGGTAGAGTTTGTATCGCTTCTATGACATTGGCCGCTTGTAAAAGTACTGTCTACAATACCATTCGTTATGCTCAATCACGCTTGGGTGTTAATTCTGATGGCAAAAGCTCTGCTCCACTCATGGTTTACCAACTTCAGCAAAAGGCAGTTATGCCTCTTCTTGCTGAAACCTATGCCCTTAACCTAGGACTCAATAAAGTCAAAAATAATTTCGCACAACTTCAAAGTGACGAAAATGCGGAAAAAGAAACAAACCGCGAACTAATCAAAATGTGCTGTGTAATTAAACCTATGGTTACTTGGCACGCAGAAAACTCAGCAACAATCGGTAGGGAACGTTGTGGTGGACAAGGGTTCCTTGCTTGTAACCGTTTTGGTGAGGCCATCGCCGGTGCACACGCAGGAATTACGGCAGAGGGTGACAACAGTGTTCTCATGCAAAAAGTTGCCAAAGAGCTTCTAGAAGAAGCTTCCCTTACAGAAATCATTAAAGAAACATCCCTTTCTTTCGTTCCAGGTGCCATTACTCGTGTCTTAACTCTTTCAAAGCCTCTCTCCCTTGTGAAAATTAGGGAAAAAAGGCAGCTCGCAAAACTAGCGCTCAAAATGCAAAAGGCCAAAGGCAGAGAAGATATCTTCAACAAATGGATGACTGAAGAATCTGACCTTGTCCAGGATGTATCACTTTCATACGGTGAGCGCCTGGTCCTTGAAAACTTTTCTAATATCTGCAAAGAACAAAAGAACCCACTCCTTAACGATATTTATGACCTTTACGGTTACACTGTTATCAAGAAACACCTTAGCTGGTACCTCCAAGAAGGAATCCTGAATGCCAGTTCTTGTAAAAACCTTGATTCAAAAATAAGTTCTCTCTGCAAATCTCTTACTGACCGACTTGAAGAAATTCTAGAAGGCTTGAATATTCCAGAACACCTTATCTACGCTCCTATTTCGAAAGATTGGCAAACCTATAATGAGCATGACGATGACAATCAAGGTGAAGTGACCAAAGAACATCCGTTCTTTCAAAAAAAAAAATTAAAAGACCCGTTAAACAAAGACCTCAAGAATTAACTCTCTAAAATAGAGGAAAGAACTCTCTTTCCTCTATTTTAAGTTGAACTGATTTAGTCGTTCACCTTCCTAAAAAATTGCATCTCATGCAAGGTTATCCCTTTTTAAAATTTGACCCTAAAAAAGTCATCCTTATTTTTTTTTAGACCGACTAATTTATTTAAGGAGACTTCTATGTCAAAAATCTTAATTTTCCTCACCTTATTTTTTTCATTCAACCTCTTTGGTCTTAATTTTGAAAGTTTAAAAAACCAATACCCACATAAAATAGGCTCCTTAGGAAGAATAACTAAAGGTATTTACTCAAAGTTAAAAAAAACTGGTTTTAAAAGAACAACCGTCCACGACCATTTTCATTTAACTCATGGAAATAAAATTTTAAATTTCTTAATTGAAGGGCCTGAAATTTGGAAGGAGTATGAGAAATTTATTTCCGAAGCAAAGCATGAAATTAATCTTGTTAGCTTTGTTTGGTTTTTTAAAATTCCTTGGGTCCAAATGGAAGGAGTAAAAGGACCACCAC